>NZ_JH636434.1:692660-1026666 GCF_000255655.1 Schlesneria paludicola DSM 18645
TTCAGCCACCGTGCTCGGCCACTTTTTTTTTGAGCCAATCGAGCTCAACCTTCAGTCGACCGATTTGTTCATAGAGCTCTGCGGAACTCGGTTCGTCGGTGGTGGCCTTGCTCGCTGAAGGACTCTCGAAAATCGAAATCGCTCCTTCCAACAGCTGCTTTTTCCAAAGTGCAATCTGCGTCGCATGAACTTTATGAATCGATACCAATTCGCTCGTCGTCTTCAATCCACGAATCGCATCCAAGGCAACTTTCGCCTTAAATGGTCCGTCGAATTTACGTCTGCTCCGAGGCACGGTTGTCTCCCGCTCAATTGCTCGACACGATGCCTCAATAATCCTCGATCCAAACTCCGTTTTCTATCTAAGACGGTGGTCCGAAAAACGGGGTCCACTTCAGCACGCCAATACCACATTATTCCTTGATGCGAAGAATTGAATTCATACCACGCCATTCCTTGTCCGTTTCCAGAAGATCGCCATGCGAAAACATTCATCGCATTTTCTATCCTTAAGCCATATGAGAACAAGCTCTTAAGAAACGTCCCGGGCTTTTACAAAATGACCAAATGCCGTTCTAAATAGGAAACAGTAGCACGGCCTCTTGGTGACGCGACCATCGGTCTACGGAACCGAAGGGCCATTCCCGGTTTGAATCGCGTCTCGATTCAGGCGATCCTGGCCGAAATCGGTGTGGACATGTCTGTCTTTCCCGATGAGCATCACTTGAGTTCTTGGACAGGAATGTGCCCAGGAAACGAAGAATCAGCGGGAAAGCGGTTGCGTAGTGCCGTCCGTCACGGGAATCGCTGGTTGCGACGAGACCTCAGTGAAGCCGCGTGGGGGGCCAGTCAGACTCAGACCAGTTACTTTGCGGCTCAGTACCGTCGACTGGCGCCGCGGCGAGGGAAAAAACGAGCTCTTATCACCGTGGCTCATTCACTATTAATCGTCATCTACCACGTTCTCAAGGAACACAAAGACTATCAAGACCTCGGTCGAGACTATTTTGATTGCCACAGTGCCGAACGCCTCCAGCGATATCTCGTTCATCGCCTGGAAGCTCTGGGGCACGAAGTCAGCCTGCGACCGCGAAAGCTTGATCAAGAAAACTGACTGTCGGACGTACTTACATTCTTGCCTCTCTCAACCAGAGGACTCGTTCGCCGTACGCGCTCAACATCCCGCAACTGTTCAAATTCTCGGAGCAGCAGGGTTCTCTGGAGTTGGCGTCCTCGCCCGTGGCTTGCTGAGGAGAAGCCACGCGGACAGCAGAGTCAACGGGGTGACGACAGTGAAGTAAGGAATTGAGGTTGTATAACCTTCATACGAAGACTGCATGCCGTCGAATGAGCCACCACCGGACTCACGAATTGAAATCAGCCATTCGTTCGCCTTGTCTTCTTTAACAAGGAAGTAAACGCTGCTGAGCGGAAACGTCTCGAAAGTCACGAACCATGACGCCTCTCGGAGGTCATCTGAACATCCGCCCGATACGGTCCGTCGCTGCCTAATTCGCGACGTCCTTGAGCCCCTGGAAAAGCAGTTTCCGACACCCGCAGGCGACGCGACAGGTTTCGTCGTCGGTCGCTTACGCAGTTTCCGCCATTTCTTTTGCTCGATTTGCGCCGACTCCGGTGTACCCGAACAGCAGTTGATGACCTGGCGCGGTCATCGCACGAGCCAGATGATCCGACGGTACTATCATCTCAATGACGCGGCGTCGCAAAGGTCGATGGAGAAAATCGACTTTACCGAAAGCACGCCTTCAAAGTAGCATTTTGTGGTGACAGTGCACTGCGGGCCGGCGCTGTCTTCCAAACGACAGGCCCGCACACCTTCGGAGGTGTCCGTCACCGCAGCTGACTGCGATGAGGATCCGAGGCAACGATGAAGTCTTTACTTAGTTTCTGTTGCTCCTGTGCACGCTCACCCGACCCCATCCGGGCTCGGGTGTTGCGGCATTGGCTCAGCATTGACTCAGTGAACTGTGTCAATGAAACCACCCGCCGCAAATCGCGATATAACAAGTGTTTGCGACGGGTGTTTTCTGAATGCGGAGAGGGTGGGATTTGAACCCACGATGCCCTCGCGGACATGCCGGTTTTCAAGACCGGTGCAATCGGCCACTCTGCCACCTCTCCGAGTGATTGCATACTTGTCGTTTGCTGTCCCGTCAGGTGCTCTTGTTGAGGCCAAGCCAAGTTCGATCGGTTTTGGACTTGCCGGACGAGTGCTCGATTGCCAACGACTCGCGGAGTTTAGCGGATCATTGCGCGTGGGGCAACGTCTTGAGGAGGCTGGAAATCGGAGTTTGGTTCGGGCAATTTTCGCAGGTCGAAATGATCCACCTGGAATGATCAAACCCTGCGATCGACGACAGCGGCATTCGCGAGCAAATTGCCATTGGAGCCCGGCAGAATTAAAGAAGTTGGAAGGACAAGCGATCGAATTCGTCCTTGACCGGCTGAAATCGCCGGCCTTACCATGCATTGAGGAGAATTCGGGTGGCCCTTGGACCATCCAATCTGTTTTGAATCGTGAAGGGGGACGTTAGATGAATTCAATCAGAGGTCGAATCTGTTTGCTGGCAGTCTCACTGGTGGGAGCCGGATTCGCAGCCAGTCCGTCGGAAGCGGCAGGACCGGTCGCAACACAGCAGGCAGTGACACAAATTCAGTCGTCGCTTACCGGAGCATCGGTGGGTTGGCACCGATGGGGTTGGGGTGGCGGCTATCGTGGCTGGGGCTACGGCGGCTATCGTGGTTACGGCGGATGGGGCGGCTATCGAGGTTTCGGGTATGGCTACGGCTACCCCGGCTATGGTTATGCCGGATGGGGCTACGCTCGCCCGATCTATTATTCGTATCCGCGATACGCCTACCGAAACTATTATGCCCCCGCATACTACTCGGGATACAGCTATGCCTCGCCCTATGCGACGGCCTGCGGCTGTGGAAGCTCGTACGTCTCGTATCAGCCCGCCTCCTACAACTATTCCAGCTACAGTTCTTCCAACTACAGTTACCCGGCACAACCAACGGTGTACGCGCCGACAAGTTATGCCAGCCCAACACCCTCCTATGGATCAGGGTCGTCGACCTACACACCTTCGTCTTCGGTAATTTCGACGCCGTCAACCGTCGCACCGGCCCCCTATCCCGCTCCGCCTGTCGAATATGCGCGACCATCGGCGAGTCGGATGCCCGTTGCAAATGCACCTGTTGAATATGCTTCGTGGGGACTGCCCACATATTCGACGACGACTGCTTACACGCCACCAGCTCCCGCCGCGATTGACTCGGTCCCTGCCGCTCCGATGCCTATCGCCTCGACACAGATTTCACCAAGTCCGGTGTATGCACCGGCCACGTTTCGGTATTCGCCCGTGACATCTCCCGTGAGAATGTCGAGCGCCAGCCCCGTCTGGTAAAGAGACGCAATTCAATCGGCACGAAGAATCCCGGTCAGTTCATGCACTGACCGGGATATTTTTTGCACGGACGTCCATGAACCGACTGATTCCAAATGACATTTCCGCTATGCGAAGACAACGGGGGGCAAAGTGAGAACAGACATTTGATTCTGGTGGGCATGAAAGGCATTCAATTCGCCGCTTGCATGTCCCTGGGGGGCCGCGCTTCTCGAACAACTCGCTGATCGCTCGCACCAAGTGAACGTGAAATCCAGCAAGTTTCGCAGCGAAATTCGAGCCTTCAAGCTCAGCGGGATGCTCGCGTCAGGCGTCGCCTTCGCCTTAGATCAAGTTGAACAACGGCTAAGGTCTTATTCACGTTCGAGTCGACTGCTTCGATCACGCCAGGGGCTTTCGAAACCCTTCACGTACTTATCCAGAAAATCGACAATGTCATGCTGCGTCTGCACATCTTGCAAGACGAGATCCATCCCACGGTAATCCTCGGGATACCGCTTGAGCGACACCTTGTCATCTTTCTTCTTCTTGGCGACGAGTGCATCAAACAACTTCTTCGCGGCGCTCAGGTCATGCGCATTCTTTTCCGAAGTGCCGATCATCACCGGAAGATCGCGTCCGCGAATGACTGCGGCGGATTTCGTGGCGGCCAACCCGGGGGTGCTCAATTCGGGCGAGATCAGCACCAATGCTTGAACATCTTGCCCGCGTGGCGTGCGTTGCTCTGGCGTCGTACTGTCGTCGTAGGGCTCACGTTCCCAGTCAATTTCCGTAAAAGCTAACGCGACTGAGGTACTGAAATCGCAAGCCACAATCCCAAGCTTGTTCATATTCAAGTTCCCCTTCTGATGCTCCTCAAGCAGAAACTCCTTTACGGCCTGCATGTCGTAAAGGACCATGTTCTGGTAGTCGTTTTTTCTCAGTTCCGACCGCTTTGGAAGAACACTGTCGCCGTGTCCCCTCAAATCGACCGCCACCACCGCAAATCCGCCTTTTTCCTGAAGGTAGGATGCGATGCCTTTTGATCCGGTCCAGTTCCGCCGGTTCCCTTTCTTTCCGCCGTGCAGCAGGATGGCGACTGGAGCATTCTTCTTCATGGTGGACTTGAAGTACGTGATTTTTAGCTCGAAGTTATCTTCGGTGAGCAATCCCTTCTCTTCGACCTCAGGCCCTTTCGTCGCTTGAGCGGTCGCCATCTGTGCCGTGAATAAGAATGCGCAGACAATCGCAACGAATGGACAAAGGCCGCGAGTACCAAATGACATCAATCGCGACGAATTAGGTTGCATATGTCTCTCCATCAATGGTGCCGACTCATGGCGTGTCGCGTTGACGTCAAACCCGAGTTTGACCGAACGGAAAAACGCCAGCATGATTCCGTGATCCTCAGTTCGAATCGCGGCGCGTAGCGACTTCCTCAACATGATGTGACCGTCGCATTCACCGCTCTTCCTTTAATCCACCTGAAATCGATGGAACGAGCTTGGACATGCCCCTTGCCGTGGGAATCACGAAATGGAGCAAAGCCCTTTCTCATTATTTCGTTCGCCTGCAGAAGGCATATCTGAATATACCGTTAAAAACGCGGTTCTCGCCATCAAGAAAAATTCTGGAAACGCTACGTTGCATCCACTTTGACGATCGTGATTCATACATGGATCGACCGAGATTTTGCGGCTTGCGTAGACCAGGGCAAGTGCGGCAAATATCCGCTTGATCGGCTGCCTCAAACGCCTGGCGCAAGTGTGGATCATCATAAATCGCCGTACATATGGCTTCCTTCTGCCGCGCCGCTCTGTATTCTGTGCTGGGCTATTGAAATCAGCGCTGAATTACAGACTCACCGAGTCAATACATAACGGAAGCGGCGATGCCCGACGAATGTCGAAAGCACAGATCCAGTTCATTTTACAAACCAAGCCGACGCACGTTCATGGCACAGGCGTTTCTGACCCCGTGGATCATGTCGCGCGTCTGCGGCTGGGCCGCCGAGGAAGCGCCACCGGCGAATCAACACTCCAAGTTCTTTTTCACTTCTCAAGGGAAGACGGCGCTGGCCACGACCGACGGAGCGCCGCCGAAATACCTGCAGTTCGAAGCCCCGGGGCAGGCAACGTGGCAGCCGGGACCTGGATTTCGTGATGGGCGACGAGTGGTCGTCTTGAGCATGGAGCCACGCCGAGACGGCCCAGGTCGTCCTTTTGATGAATATTACACGCAGACGCCGACTCATTTATGGACGTACGATCTGGAATCCGGGTCACTAGAAGAGATCTGCACCAAAGACCGCATCGCCCCCTTCACCACTCCCGCATTGCTATTGTCAGACGAACGGCTGCTTGTTCAGGTGGTCAAGAATAAGGTCGGACAAATCTACAGTATGCGTCTCGACGGCTCCGACGCACAGGAATTCACGAAAGCGGGTGAAGGTCTGCCCTATGGACTGAGCCTGAGTCCAGACGGTAAACGAGTGGCGTTTCATCTCGCGAGCCCCCAGGGCTATCAAGTCTGGACAAGCGACATCAATGGCGGCGATCGAGTTCGACTGGCCGCTCAACCCGGACATCTGTATTTCGGTACGCAGTGGTCACCGGATGGCCAATGGGTCTTGTACGTCGACTGCCTGTATCAGCAGGACCCGGGGCACGACTGGGCTGACGTTTGCATCGGACGGGCCGATGGCTCGGAACATCGTGTGCTCACATCCGATCAAGCGATGTGGTTCGCGGCCACCTATGGAAACCCAATGACACGTGGTGGTGGGTCCAATGTTCCATCCTGGACGCGCGAGGGCCAGATCCTTTTTCCACAGCGATCGAAAGATGCCAAAGTTGCCTGGGAGTTCCGCGTTGGTCAGCGCGACGAGGATCATTTCAACCGAGACTTCAAGCCAGAGCTGGCACATGGGGGCACGCAGATCTGCCGCATCGACCCGAACACGGGTTCGGTGACGGCGCTGACGCCGCTTGTTGAGCAGACTTGGGATTTTCGTGCGAGTCAGTCCGTCGACGGAGCGCAGATTCTGTTTTGTCGAGCGGCGACGGGTGAATCCCCAGCAGTTTGGGTGATGGACAGCCACGGCCAGAACGCACGCCTGCTGACGCGAGGAATCGACGACTTGGGAGCCGACCATCCTCGCTGGATTCCTTCGCGCTGATCGAAGGCAGGAACTTGAATTCGGTAAAGGTTTTGTTCAGATCAAGCCTTATCGGCTCAAGCGTGTAGCATCACGAACTGGATCCAAGTCCAGACGCATTCAAGTACCACGACGAACGTGAGCCAGCCCAGACAAGTGAGGATAGCTCGCCATGAAATCGGCTGCGCGCTCATCCCGAATCCGAACGATGGCCCCAGCCGATGCCAGACGAGGAATCCCATGACGATCGTCACGAGGCCAAACAGACACAGAGCCCAGTTTGGCGCGCCGTAGCGCAAGAGATCTCCTGCATCACCGTCGTGCGTCCACGCGCCGACACCGAGATACGCGCCGTTCGCGATAAGGCAAAAGCCCGCAAGAAAACGGAACCAGAACGCGGATTTGGCCCCGTATCCATGAAGCATCAACCAAACGACGAGGGGCAAAAACGCTCCAAAAATCGGCCCCAACCAACAGACCATCAGCGGATGGGGATTTTCTTGAAGGTCTGTGCGCGAGAGTTCCCACGGAACGAGCACCACCTGCCGTACCGCCCCCCCTGTCGTCCATGCGCCACACACATGTCCGAACTCATGCACCGCTTGCATCAACAGCCACGACAACAGAATTGTGGCGCAGGCAAAGACGATTCGAGGACTGGCTGCCGTGCCGGAGGATTTATCTCGCTGTTCACGCGACATCATTCCGCATTTCTCTCTCGCATCAAGTTTGCGATCGCCGCCCTGAATGTCACGACATCAATTCACACTTGAATGGGAGCCGCAAGACGTGACGTATTCGGAATTCGCCGCTCAATGAAACGATTCATCCCGTCCCGCAAGTTCTCGGAACCGGTGCTGGATGTCCAAGAGTTTTTTCTTAGCGGTTTCGAGGGACGTCGGGCGCGGTGAGGACTTGAATTTCACCACATTGAATAGACGGTCGCTGGCGGGCATTCTTGAGAGTTGGTTCGTGGGAATCGCGTGCATCAGATCGACCGATTGAGACGCTTCTTTCCTCAGATGCCTGGAAAGCAAACCGGAATTTGCGAGTTGAATGTCGGTCAACGCGTCGGCAAGCTGGCTCGCTTCGCGGTCGCCCGCAAGATACAAGCCGACATGCGCCACTTCCATACCTGCGGTCGCAATGGACGTGGAAAGCGTCGATTTCTTGTTCGCACGCGCAGAGCAAATTACGGTGCACCAGTCACCGCGCCAGTTCTGGGGAACGAAGCACAAGACTGCGAACTCTTTAGCTCCTTCCAATGAGCCGTCATGGGATGGACGCAATTTGTAAAAGACACCGTGCCCGCGATTGACGGTACCACTCGCCAGGACCAGGTGCTTTGGAGCGATCTTCTGATACCGATTTTGCTCGGTCTTCTTGCTGGAAAGATTTTTCGCGGTGCCAATCGAGAGCAGACTGTAACTGACACGAGCATCGCCCGAGGTCGCGTCCGAATTTTCGGTACTGTCTGTGACCTCAATCCGATCTTCGGCCGTCGAACTCTCAAGAGTCGTGTTTGGCAAGAAGTCGAGGACATTCAACCGCATGTCCGGGCTGGAAATCACATAAATAAAATCAACAGCCGATGCCTCTTGTCCTTCGACGAAACTGGCCGAGATTCGGAATTTCGCCTCAACAACCTTCATCGTTGGATGCATCTCTCGACAATGAGCCGGCGTGACATCGTCGCATTCCACCTTGCTGGGAATGTCAAACGAGACTTTGGTGTCCGACGCCTGTAATGGCATGCACCACACAAGACCGAGAATGCAGATGCAGGTTAGAGGCACAGTCCTCGTCCATCGCAGCCCGCGATTCATACGGCCCACAGGCGCTGTACGCGTTGCCGCCGTCGAAATGGAAATCGACATCAATGTGACACTCCTCGTCGGATTTTTTCCGTTGTCGTCGCGCGAATGCTATCGATTTGATTTCAATTCAAGAAGAGCGATTCCGCCGTGACGAGCGTCAACGAATCGGAACACTGTTCCTTGTTCGGAGCGACAGACCGACGCAGATTCACGATAAAACGCGATCTGATCGCAACGGTTCCAAGTGTGTCGAGTGTTGACTGCGATCGAAGATCGTGTCAGTCATCGATGCGGGAAAATCGGCACCGGCTACTTCGAAGGCGAAGCGTCAGGTTGAGTCGTCGTCCAGCTCTCTGGCACCCCCGGCTTCGTTGCGCACAGGATTTCGCGAATCGCCGAGCGATCAGCGAGAGAAAGATGCGAGAACGGACGGCTTTGATCGGCGCCGGAAAGGACTTCTTCCATTCGATGCCAAACGAGGGCTTTCGCCTCGGGCGGCAATTCATCAAAAGCACGGGAGTAGATCAGATAGCTGCAGGGAAAACGAAACAGACGATGTTCCAAATCAAGATCGCGTAGTGATCGCCCTTGTGAATCGCGTGGCCCGAGATGCGTGAATTCCTCTGCGAATGACGTCGTTCCGCGCATAGGTCCCTTAAGTGGTGCCTCGTCACAGAACAGCAAATACTTGACGAGAGCTTCGCAGGCACTTCTGATCCGACTATTGGCGCTGTCCCAGCGATGATCCGGGGATTCGCCAAGCTCCTGATTGAGTCTCGCTTCGGATGCCAGTGCCTGCCGCGTCTGGAAGTTGGCTCGAGTGATCAGATTGTGTCCCTCGACCTGATGCTCCAGCACGAACAAAGCGATGAGATCACTGGTGTCTGTCAGGTAGGCTTTCGTATTGAATCGAGCCTGGAGGGAAGTGACGTTTTGCCCTGCCGAATTGTCGACGTCGTCACGCTGCGAGGTTTTTTCAATCATCAGATTGCCTAGATGGGTCTGGACCCCATGCGTGCCAGTGACATACCATCCACCCCAGCGTTTTTCGACTGGTAACGTATGATCGACGCGATGTGTCCCCATTGAAAGGACCGGAAAACCTTCTCGATCCGTGTAGACGGAACGCACCAGGTGTCCGGGCACGCCTTTGGTGTTCGTCGTTCCATGACACGACAAACAATTGTCTGTCTGCCGTTCGAAACGAGGAGTGTCGGCCAACTGACTGACGGTATAGAACACGGCGCCCAGCTTCGGGTCAGCCGTCGAAATCTCGATCACGTCGCCGCGATGGCAGTAGCCAACGTAGACATCATCGCTGAAGTAAATTGCCCTTGGTGTTCGCGGAGTGATTCGATCTCGTTGCAGGCTCGTCTTTGAATAGACCAACATTTGCGAAGAAATCGGAACCTCAAGTTCTCGCAGGACGGCGGCGAGATATCCTTGTTGTCCTACGCGGGCAAGTTCCACCTGCCCCGCGTCAATGCGAGACTGAAGCTTCGAAATCCGATTCTCGGCAGGTGTCGACGAATAATAGATCGGAGTATTCTCGAAATCGTCTCCGGCTGCCGTTCTGAGGCACAATATCACGACAAGGCTGAGGGCCACCAAACCCCGGCTTACCCATCCGCATCGAATGAAATTGCTCCATGCTCGTCGGCCGCAATTCGACTTCGATAGGAAGAACGTGAGGCAATCATTCGATGAAAGGCGATGTAACATCCCAAATTCCGGCTGCTGGACAGGTGGTGGTCGCTCCAGTTCGACGACAAGTTTTTACCGTGTCTGATAGTGTCGATTGATGAGGTCGTTCTGAATCCAGAGCAACTTGCTAAACGCACGCAGCGTCGCAATCTCTTGCGGTCGCTCCAAATTCAACCCGAAAATCGTCTGATGCAAAGCATCGGCAACAAATCCCATCAGAGCGTTCATTTGAACGAGTGGTACGTCCAATTCCTTCGATCCGGCTTTTGGCGTATGCATCTTTCCCACGAAATCCAGATACTGCATCATCTTGGCATCGTATGGTTTGGTCACAAGCGTGACGAGATACCGTCCCAAATGTTGTTTTCGGAACTCTATCATCGCGTGATCCTGCGATAGGGACTCCACATTCGTCGGGACGTCACCTTCATACCCTGATTGACGCGGCACAAAATGACGCTTCGTGGCGTCATACTCGAATAGCTTGTGATAGACGGCATCCACCAATCCCGGCACCAGCGGGGCCAGCAGGCTTGCGGCCCCATGAACGGCACGAATATCGTCGTCGTCGAAACCGATGAATTCGGTCAAATAGGCACAACGGTAAGCTAAATCGGATTCAAGCCGTCGTTCGTCAATGCGTTTCATGGGAGTCTTTCGTGCCATAGGCAACTTGTACGGAGAGCGATTCCGAACTAAAATAAGATTTACACATCCTATTTCAGACAAGAGTAGCATCGGCTAAATAGGACTTCAACGTCCAGTTTTAATAAAAATGGAGATCAGGCATGTTTTCCCAAACCGTGGAATACGCGCTGCGTGCCGTCGCATTTCTCGCCGACCATGCGCCGGATGCATGCACAACAGAACAAGTTGCAGCGGCAACGAAGGTCCCGAAGCCTTACCTGGTCAAAGTGTTACAGAATCTCGGGCGTAGCGAGATTGTCCGAAGTCAGCGGGGAATTGGGGGCGGAGTCGTGTTGGTCAAGTCTCCGGATCAATTAACGATTCTGGAGGTCGTGAACGCAGTTGAGCCGATCGTCAGAATCAAGACGTGCCCACTGGGATTGAAGTCACACGGAAAGAACCTATGTCCTTTGCATCGGCGGATGGACGACGCCATGGCCACTGTCGAAAACGCATTCGGAAGCACGACGCTCGCCGAATTACTTGCAGAACCGACCGGCAGCCATCCACTTTGCGAAATGTCGACGAAATAGAGTGGCATAGCTCACCTAGTCCAGACGGGCCCGAGGAGAATGCCTGCCTGGACATTTGCCAACTCGTGGCCGATTCTTCAATCCATGAATTCAGGTTTGAAGCTCGAAAACGCGCGCCCGCACCTTGGAAATGCCGAATCGCCACCTGCGCAATTCCTCAAGTTATTCGACGCCAGATACTTGAGTCTTAAGCAGCATAAGCAAGAGAATTGCCCCATAGCTGACTTCGCACCGGGGTTCTCTGTTAGCCCCGATTTCGAATTCGTCGCCGCTTTCATTCGAGTGCAATTGAAATTTTTCGGAACCGCGAAAAAAAAACGTGCCGTTTGTTTGGGAAACGGCATTCTCTATTGTGCTTCAAGGCAACTTGTCTTTCACTGACGCTGTCAGACGAAGACATCGAACAGAAGTCTTCCAGTCAAATCACCTGGATTCCCCTGGTTTGCCATACATCCCAAGCAGAATGCCGCAATGTTTTGATGAATCCGATGAAATACCGACAATCTGGCGTGAACGAGCCAACATCATTGATGCCAGACGAGCTGCATATTCACCAAACTGACGTCGAGCTCCTAAGGCAGTTTGTTGAGACAAATGATCCGGCCGCGATGGAAGCAATCATTTCTCGACATGGTCCACTCGTCATGGGGCTTTGCCGCAGAGTGCTGAAGAACGAGCATGATGTCGCCGACGCCTTCCAAGCCACGTTTTTGATCTTGCTAAAGAAAGCCGGAACGCTCGACCAGTTCACCTCTCTGGCCGGGTGGCTTTATGGCGTTGCACATCGAGTCACGCTCAAATCGAAGGCACGATCGTTGTGGCGACAAAAACGGGAAGCATCAGGAACTCCGATGACTCCAATCGCGCCAGTTACCGATGATGAGACACTCAATCTCATTCACGACGAGATCTGCAAACTACCAGAGAAATTTCGCCTGCCATTGATCCTGTGTTGCCTGGAAGGCGCGACGCGAGAAAGCGCCGCCGAACAATTGGGATGGTCACCGGGATCGCTCAAGGGCCGGTTAGAACGAGCCCGCGCGCTGCTTCAAACGCGACTGCGCAATCGTGGCGTGGTCTATTCATTGACGGCGCTCTCCACGGTGCTTGCACAGCAAGCTGTCGCCGAGGTGCCAATTGCGCTCGCCAGTTCGACAGTCAGTACCCTGTCGTTAGTGGGTGTCGGTCAACAAATCATTGGTGGTGTCATTTCGTCCGAAGTTGTTGCACTCACTCAAGGAGTCCTGGTGGCGATGGCGAATGCAAAAATAAAATCTCTGGGCATTGCGGTCGTGCTTAGCCTGCTGATGACGACGGCAACTGTGGTCACGATTCGGAATCTGGTGACCAGCCTGCAACGAAAAACTCCTGATCCGGTAGCGGCCGTCGAAATCCATCATCCCGGTGTCAATTTGACATTGGATGAGGAAGGAATGGCGAAAGAAAGGAGCAAGCGTCATGTGAAGTTCATGGGGCTCGCAATGCACAACTATCTTGCGATGTATGGAAGTTTTCCAGCCTCTGCCAGCTACAGCAAAACGGGGCAACCATTGCTTAGCTGGCGAGTCCACGTGCTTCCGTTTATCGATCAAAACGACTTGTACAAGCAATTCAAACTCGATGAGCCCTGGGATAGCCCGCACAACATCAAGCTCGTCCCCCAGATGCCAGACATCTACGCAGAATCAGCGACGGCTCGTTCCACAGGCCAGACGCATTGGCAGGTCTTTGTGGGTCCAACGATGCCGTTTATGGGCCAAAAAGGAATGCGGCTCAATCAGATCACTGACGGTACTTCAACGACGATACTCGTCGTGGAAGCCGCCAATCCCGTCACGTGGTCGCAGCCGGAAGACCTTTCTTATGACCCAAGCAAACCACTCCCCAAGCTGGGAAGTGCGTTCAAGGATTACTTCGTCGCGGGCTTTGCTGACGGCAGTGTCAGACTCGTTCCGATTGATCTTGCAGAAGATGTCCTACGCCCCTGGTTGACGGCCACAGGAAATGAACCAGTGATCGACTTCTGAGATTTCGGGATTCGTTTGGAACGAATTCGTTCAGCAGGACTCGTTGGTAATGAACGAGCCCTTGCAGGCGGTCGAATGAGAAAGTGAAAGGTCGGCGAAACGGCCGTCCAACCTCACTCTCGTCTCGCTCTGTTGAAGCCGCAATCCTGGCAGGACATGTTGAGCGCCGTGTCGCTAGCCTGCGAGCGATCGCCACATCTCTGCCAGAACAGAGTCGCGGCGCGGCTAGAACCGCAGGTCGATCTGAGCGGTCACGTACGGCCCACTGCCGATGTGAACGGTATTTTCGCCCACCAGCTTGAAGCCGTTCACCTCGGTGAAGTATCGATCGAATGCCCATCCACCTGAGACTTCGAGTCCGACGTGTGGCTTGAACCACCACAGAAAGCCGGTGGCCAACTTCTTCTCATAGTAGAAGAAGTGGTCCTCTTCGTTGACTCGCCCCGATCGATTCCAGTTCTCGTTGGTCCATTCGAATCCACTATAGATTTGCCATTTATCCGTTGGCTGATAGACGGCCCGAGCATGCATTGTCGTCAGGAAGGCATACACGTATTGCAATTGCCAATCGCGCGAGGGTTTCCAACTGAAAACAGAGAACGGAAAACCGACGATCGCCTGAAAGTCTTCACTGGGATGGTAGAAGTACCCCCCTCCAGGAATTGGCAGTCCGTAAAGGACCTGACTGTTGGTTGACGCATTCACTCCGAGAAACCAAGAGCCGTCTTCATCCTGGGGGATGAGCAGAAAACCGGTTCCCGATGCGAGAATATCCCGGCCAGACTCAAACGGTTTATCGCTGGCCGAACCGACATCAAACACAAATCCCCCAACGTTTCCGCCTTCGAACTGATGAAAATAGTTCATTCCAATTGCGATGTTGAACAACTGACTGGGGAACGGTTGATTCGTGGTTGGCAGAATTGCATTCGTACGGATCGTGGTGACTTCTGTTTCCGCTGTCAGCACGTAGGTACTTGGACCGCGATGGTAAATTGGAACGGCCCCTTGGAAGTACTCGCGTTCCATACTGAGCGTCGTGCCGTTCTGATCAGTACTCTGTTCCGGATACCATGACGCTCCAACATGTGGATTGGCCATCAACAGAGTGCCCACACCACCGGGCAAATTCTTAATCCCTTTGATTCCGCGAAACGATGGCAGCCCATCAAGTCCGCTGCCGCTGCTGCTCGTGCTTTTCGAGAGCGAACTTCCGGCACTTTGCTGGCGAGTAGGAAAGTTACTACCACCGATATAGGGCACGTAGTCGATCAGTTCAGAAATGCCTTCGAGCCCTTGCAGCGACGGGTTCCATACGGGACTCGGAGAGAAGCCGCCGTTGGCCGCAGTCAGCATGACAGGAAGACGATTGTCGTCGCCTGAAACGTCATCCCAGACCTGTGCCACAGCCGCCCTGTCGTCCGCATTCACATCGAAGGAAGTGACGTTTGCCAGACAACAAACAGCGGCCATCATCGATACCGCAAGTCGGAACAGCCGGGTTGTCACGTTGTCAGTCCAAGAAGGAACGGTCGTCGCTGTCGCTTTCGTAACAATCGACCAATGGCGATGAAAACCTAAAATTCCCCTCAAATCCGTAAGGAGAATTGCGCGACTCAGTCGGATTGGGCAGGCTAGGAAGCGGCGCGCCTGACACGAAAATCTCTTCAATTGACGGTAATCGAACCGATTGCCCCCCCGCGTCAGCGCGGACAAACCGCCACCGGCTGATTCTGCCGATGGCGGTTCGCGTTAAAAGTGTTTAGCCCGATTCCAGAATGCAAGACAATGGTGCTTGTCGGAGTAGTGACGACCGGCCAAGGCAGGTTCACTCGCGCGATGTCTTCCATTGTTGTTTCAGTTCATCAAATCCCTTCAGCATCCCTGGCTGCTTTGGCTTTGGGGCCACATTCGAGGATTTTGGCTTGGCAGCGACAGGAGCGGGACTAGAAGTATCAGCCCGCACGGGCAACGGCTTCGGAGCACTTGCAGACTCAGAGGCACCCGGAGGAATCATCGTGAGACCGACACGTTTTCGATCACGGTCAACGCTGAGCACCCACACTTTAATGACGTCGCCAATCGAGACGATATCGTGTGGCGATTTGACAAAATGTGTCGCCAACTGACTGATATGTACCAATGCCGAGTCTTTCAATCCCACATCGACGAAGGCACCAAAATCGACAACGTTTAACACCGTACCTTGCAGTTCCATCCCGACTTCAATGTCGCTTAACGAGAGGACACCTTTCCGGAACACAGGCGGCGGAAGGTCGGCGCGAGGATCGCGTCCAGGGCGCTGTAAGTCGTCAAGAATGTCTTCCAGCGTCGGAATTCCGCATCCCAATTCGTCGGCAAGCCGCGCGGCAACCACGTCGCTCAGCCGTTCTTTGAGTACCGATCGATCGGCACTGGGCCTGACGTCTTCGGGCGTCAGCGAGCAGCGATTCAGCAGCTTGCGCGCAATGTCATAACTTTCCGGATGAATCCAGGTATTGTCGAACGGTTCATCGCCGTCGAGTTTCAAGAATCCTGCCGCCTGTGTGAATGTGGCGGGACCAATTCCCGGGACGTTCAGAAGTTGCTGGCGATTGGTAAACGATCCCTGCTTGTCCCGATACTCGACCACGCGCCGGGCGAGCAGTTGATTGAATCCAGAAACATGTGCAAGCAAAGATGAACTTGCCCGGTTGATATCAACCCCAACATAGTTCACGCACGATTCGACCACCTGATCCAGCGCATCTTTGAGTTGTTTGAGGTTCAGGTCATGCTGGTACATCCCCACGCCAATATGCTGAGGCTCAATTTTCACGAGTTCGCTCAGTGGATCCTGCAGGCGGCGTCCAATCGAAATTGTCCCGCGGGCGATTGCATCGAGCTGGGGAAATTCCTGTTGAGCGACGGAGCTTGTGGAATAGATACTGGCCCCGGCTTCGTTCACGACGATGTACTGTACTTCGGGACATTCCGAAGCGATCATCTCGGTAACCAGTTCTTCCGTCTCGCGGCATGCGGTCCCATTTCCGATTACGATCACCTGGCAACCGTGCTCCCGAATCAGGGTCACAAGCTTCGTCTTGGCCTCCCCCTTCTTTTCATCCGAGAGGATGTACATCACGTCGACGACGACAACGCTTCCGACTTCGTCCAACACCGCCAGCTTGCAACCGGTGCGAAAACCGGGGTCAATCGCAAGGACGCGCTGGCTGTGCAAGGGCGGCTGCAGTAGAAGATTTCGCAGGTTTTGGGCAAAGACCGAGATCGCGTGCCGCTCGGCCTTTTCGGTCAAATCACGGCGGAACTCACGATCCAGGGCCGGCTGAACGAATCGCTCCAGGGCATCCGAAGCGCAAGCCGACATGAACTCGCGATGCCGATGACGATCGAGTTCCAAGTGATCGCAGGTGACACGTGTCGCGCGTTCGTCATTCCAAGTGAAGGTGACACGCAGCGCTTTCTGTTCTTCGCCGCGATTCAGGGCGAGAATCCGATGTGGCGGAATCTTGGAAATCGGTTCAGCGTATTCGAAGTAGTCGCGGAACTCGGGATGCGACTGGTCGGCGCTCTTCGTACCAAACGACTTTAACTGTCCCGTCTCGCGTGCCACCGCACGGCACAGTTCACGCAAATTGGCGTCATCACCAATACGTTCGGCAATGATGTCGGCCGCCCCTTCGAGCGCCTTATTTGCGTCCGGAACTTCGTTTTCGGGGCGAATGTATTTCGCCCCGACGCTCTCCAATGTCTGACCGCTTGTCGATTGATTCCAAATGGAATCGGCCAGGGGTTCTAGGCCACGTTCCTTGGCCATCGTCGCCCGAGAACGTCGCTTGGGGCGAAATGGCAGATACAAATCATCCAGTCGCTTGAGTGAATCAGCCTGTTCGATTTCAGACTTCAAGCCCGGCGTCAACTTCCCTTGCGCCTCGATGAGTCGCAGGATGTCACCAGCCCGTTCGGCCAGATGCCGGAGCGAAATGACGCGCTCTTGAATCGCACGGATTTGCTCTTCATGCAGATTTCCCGTGCGTTCCTTTCGATACCGTGTAATGAACGGCACGGTATTACCTTCGTCCAGCAATTGGACGGTGTGCTGCACCTGGTCGTAGCGCAGGTGTAACTCTGAGGCGACGCGTTTGACATCAATGTCTCGCGCCTGATTTAGTTCCGTCATTGAGGCCATCCGTGCCCATTGGGCCTGATTCACAAGATCGCTCGGTTCTCGTGAGTGCAATTCGAGGTGTTTTCGATCGATCAAACTCAACAGTCACGAATGATATCGCATTTTCGCGCGCCGAGTGGAAGCGAGAATTCCATTCGCGAAGTACGAATCCATCTCATTTCGCATCAAACGATTCTTGTGAGTTGCCAAGTGACGATCGACTGGAATTCAAAATATCGTCCGGGGGATCCATCGCCATCGTCGATTCGTTGTGTCGGGTCGCCATGCCCGCGCTTGGTGACCACCTCGCAAACCCCACACAACTTCACCCTTCGCGACCGATTTTCTGAGTCCGACAGCCCGATGTGATGAATTGGTGCGGCCGATCTTCGGAACTCTTCCCGGCATTAGGAAATAAGCCAATTTCGCGGGTTGACGTCGGGGTTTCACTGCAAGATGATTCAGCCTTTGCCACATCCGTCTGTCTGACTCCGTTCGAATCGGTCTTCAGTATGTGTTTGCCCGCCGCTCTTCGTCCTGAACTACTCGCCCCTGCAGGAGACCAGGAATGCATGCGAGCGGCCGTTGAGAATGGTGCCGACGCAGTCTATTTCGGCCTGAATTGCGGATTTAACGCACGGGCCCGCGCCACGAATGTGGCGACACGTGAACTGCGTGAGGTAATGAAGTTCCTGCACCATCGCGGCGTCAAGGGCTATGTAACGCTCAACACTTTGGCCTTCACCGACGAGCTTTCCGATCTGGAATCACTGATTCGAACAATTGCTGAGTCGGATGTCGACGCCGTCCTGGTGCAAGATCTCGGTGTGTTGCACCTCGTTCGTGCCGTCTGTCCGGATCTTCCCATCCACGCGTCAACGCAAATGACGCTGACCAGTGCCGAATCGATTCGCGTGGCTGAAGAACTGGGAGTCGAACGCGTCGTTTTACCTCGGGAGCTCTCATTTCGTGAAATCGCACAGATTCGACATTCGACCACGGTGGCGCTCGAATGCTTCGTCCACGGTGCGCTGTGTGTCGCCTACTCAGGACAGTGCCTGACGAGTGAATCGCTGGGAGGCCGGAGCGCCAATCGTGGCCAGTGTGCCCAGGCCTGCCGCCTGCCTTATGATTTGATCTGCGACGGCCAAGACGTGGATCTGGGAGCCCAGAAGTATCTCCTCAGCCCACAAGATCTCGCGGCCTACGAACTGACGCCGGACTTGATCGCTGCGGGAGTGTCGTCATTCAAGATCGAAGGTCGCCTCAAGACACCCGAATACGTGGCGAACATGACCCGTCACTATCGAGAGGCGATCGACATGGCCATGCGTGGTGAGCTCGTCGAGTTCTCACGCGATGAAGTCCGTGAGATGGAACTCTCATTTTCACGAGGATTTTCACCCGGATGGCTACTGGGCGACGATCACAAGATGCTGGTTCCGGCATTGTCGTCCGCGAAGCGCGGAGTTCTGCTTGGCACCATTGAAAAGATTTACAGTGAATCGGTTGAGGTCAAGCTGGATGCGCCCGTTGCCCGCGGCGACGGCGTAGTATTCACTGGTGACCGGGCCGCCAGCGACGAACAGGGTGGACGAATCTTCGAAGTTCTCGTGGATCGGATCGCTCAGCCAGATGGCGTTTCGAACGGGATCGTTGAACTCGAATTTCAACGGGGGGCGATCGATTTTTCACGATTGAGCGTTGGTCAGGCGATCTGGAAGACCGATGATCCCGCCTTGACGGCGCGATTGAAGCGGTCTTATTCGGGGCCCGATCCTATTCGCAAACGCCCGTTGTCGCTTGCCGTTCGCACGATCGCCGGCCAACCGGCCGAGATTGAAGGCACATTGTCCGTCGACCCCTCGACCGATGCTGTTGTAACGGCCCGAGTCATTTCATCAGAACCGCTGGCAGTTGCGAGAAAGCATCCCATCACGGTTGAGTTTCTGGCGGAGCAACTGGGGCGATTGGGAAATACCGCCTACGAACTCGCAAAGCTGGAAACCGAAATCAGCGGCAACCCGATGATTCCGCTGAGTGTGTTATCCAAACTTCGACAGGAACTTGTTGCACGTCTTGATGAAGTGACGATCGAGCCGCGCGCACGAACAATCAACCCGCCATCCACGCTCAAACATCTCAAATCACGAATTGCTTCAAATTCCGTTGAGAGCACACACGCTGAGGAAGCGCCGCGATTGCATCTCCTTTGCCGCACGCTGGCCCAGATTGAAGTGGTAACGAACGAAGCATCATCGAACTCGAATTTCCAACCCGAATTGATCTACGCGGACTTTCAAGATATCCGCGAGTACCGGCAAGCCGTCGCACTCGCGCGGGCGGCAGATCTCCCGATCTATGTCGCGCCGACGCGAATCCAAAAGCCGTCTGAAGCAGGACTGTTTTCGGCCATCGCCAAGTATGAGCCCGATGGGTTACTTGTCCGGAATCTGGCAGGAATGCGGTTCTGTACGGATCGCAAAATTCCATTCGTCACCGATTATTCGCTGAACGCAACGAATGAACTGACGGTCGACTATCTTTTGCGATACGGCGCTCAGCGGATCACGGCGTCGTACGATTTGAACCGCGACCAGTTGCTGGAACTGGTTTCAGCCGTGCGCGGGGATCGCCTGGAAATCGTCATTCACCAGCACATGCCGATGTTCCATATGGAGCATTGTGTGTTCTGTGCCGTCTTGTCGCCTGGAACGAACAAGACCAATTGCGGGCGCCCCTGTGACACTCATCTCGTTCAGCTTCGTGATCGAGTGGGAAGCGAGCATCCGTTGAAAGCGGACGTGGGCTGCCGCAATACGCTGTATAATGCGGTCCCTCAGTCTGCAGCCGATGTTGTTCCCGAACTGTTGGCTCAGGGCGTACGGGATTTTCGAGTCGAATTCCTCGACGACCAACCGGACGACTTGCGACGTGTGTTGGCGTTGTACCGCGACTTACTGCGAGGACAAATTCGTGGCGAGGACGTCTGGCGACAATTGAATGCCGCCAATCGAGTTGGTGTGACTCGTGGAACTCTCGAAGAACGCCGAAATCCGCTCGCGATTTTGTAGTCGTGACGGACGAGCGCGATTCCAGTCGATGTCGAATCTGCGCTGGCCATCTACGATGCAGACCTGCGAGATTCACAGCCAGTCACACGATACAGCGTCCTTCGCCCCATCACTTCGGGCGAATCACTGCCAAGGGCAATCGTTTTCGGTCGCCACGCGTTCGCAAGTCATCCAACAGGCCATCAATTTCGGGCGTCACGTGGTAATTCGACGGACTGCGTCCCCCAATCTTCACGGAGACGGGTTTGTCGAAATCAACCAGCTCTGGAGTCAGGCGGATCGTGTAGTTCTGCGTCAAACCCGGTAGCGTGATCAGATTCCCCGCGGTTGTAATCCTGGCCTTGAAGTCCATCGGTTCAACCTTGATTCCTGACCCGGCGGGCAACGGAAGCACAAAATCACGCGGTAAGCCGGCGGCTGTCAGCCAGAAGAATCGGTTATCCGCCTTTCGCATCGAGCGCATCTGAAATTGCTTTGGAAGCGGATCGCGAACATGCGCCGCCAATTCCATCCAGTCGTAGAACTTGGGAACTTCGTCCGTCATGTTATCACCGCTGCGTCCCGAATACTCCACAAGCATGACATCGAACTTGGGTTGGGTCAGCATGTTGTTCAGCACGCGATTGCTGGTCGGGTCCCGCACACCATTCGCCCAGTAGCCTTTGCCGACGACATACCAGGACGTGTATTCGCCATTCATCCAATAGTGCTCGCTGTAATTCGTCGCGTTGCCCCCTATCGGCAGGACGCCGGCGAATTCATCCGCATGCGCCATACCAATGTCGAAAGCCGCATCCGCTCCCATGGCATGTCCAGCCAGGAAGACACGATCGCTGTCGACGGAGAAGCGCTTTCGGGCGTCGATCAGACAATTGAGAACCGCTTCGTGAGCCGGACTGCCGAACGTGTACTCTGTCGCGGTCTTTTCGACGTATTCCGGAGCGATGACGATGTAACCTCGCTGATTCCCCAGGTCGGGATGCCCCGGTTCGCCAGCCCACACTTTCAACGTTTCTTCGGTCGTTCGGCCTTGAGCTCGGAGCGCGATAACGAGTGGATAATTGTGGTGTGGCGAGTACTCGGCCGGCAGCATGACCCAGTAGTTCGCGGTCGTTCCTTCGGTCACTTCAACCTGATGTGCGACGCTGGGTGAAATGTCGGATGCGTCGAGAATCGGAGGAAGTTGCGGGATCAGTTTCATGACCGCATCGGGGCCAACGCTTTCCGTCGTTTTCAGCGTTTTCATTGCCTCAATCTGAGTGCTTGGCTCATTGGTTCGCAAGTATTCGAGCACCGAGCGTCGGGCGTCCCAAAATCTTAGAGTTTGATCCAGATCCGTGACGGCATTCGCCGACCCCAGCACCCAACCAGAATACGCCATTGCCAGCCGCTCTGCAGGTTCGTATTGCTTGTCCGATTCCGCCTTTAGAAATGCATCGAGCCGTGGCAAGGTTTCGAAGTCGAGTTGCTCGTTGATCTCTGAGCGAAGCTGCTGCAATCGTTCTTCCTGTTCCGAATCGTTGATCTTTGCCTGCCAATCACCCAAGAGCAGTTTGGCACGCTCGATATTCTGTCGACCTTCCTCGTAATTTCGGATGAATTGCTCAACATCTTGACGAACCGCACCACTCAGCGGCTGCGTCATCAACTTCCGGGCATATTCCTCGGCCAGAACATGCTGTGCCCCCCGCTTACGCCGCTCCAGATGACGCCGAATTTGACTTCCAAAGTAATTCATCAATTCCGCCTGGCCGGCCTGAATTCGATCAACCAAGTCCTTTCGATTGGCGAAATCTTTGCTAATCGATTCCAGTTCGTTGAACGCTTGATTGTAGAGTTCGGCCTCCCAGTAGAACTTGGCGAGTCCGTACCGATCGTGTTCGTCGGCGGGTTTCACTTTTCGGCGAACAAGCTTTTCGATCATGTCGGCCGGAACAGACTTGAGTGAAACACCGTACTTCCAGTCACAGTTCAGGCTCTCCACCATGACATGATCAGGAGCGACCAGCGTAATGGCCTGCACAATGGAGAGCGTGCTTTTGGAGCCCTGCATGGTAATCGTGCGAACCCCAATCTCCGAAAACGGCTCAGTCGATGTGATCGGGCCAAGCGAGGCGAGCGGGACGCGTTTGAGATTGACTCTCGGTGGATCGATCTTGAAGATCGCGGGAGCAGGCGCTAATGGTACGGCTCCCGGTTTTCCGACGGCCACCTGCTGCTGCACGGGGAAGAAAATGTACTGCCAGCCATTCTCGACGCGAGCAATATTCCGCGTTTCGCGGTTGTCATCGCCTGGTCTGCGCAACACATTGATCGAGACGGGGACGCTCGTCAGCGAGTGTGTGAACAATTCCGTTCCACGCAGAACGCTGCCATTCTTTAGACGAATCTCATCCTCACCCTGCGCACAATTCGCCAAACCCAGGGTCGAAAAACAGCCCAGAACGATCAAGAGCGACGACCAGAGCCTGCCCGCGTCGCGATTGGCTTGCAACTGTAACGTTCTCATGAAAGCACCGAGCAGTTCGAGGCGTTGACGGGTTGACCGGACAATCGAGTTGGCATGCCGAGATACCTTTCGTCCACGGATCTCCACAAGTCTTGTCATCCTCCTTGTGGCCTGCATCAATTGACGGGCATCCTATTCTGGCGATCGCTGAAGCAGAAGACGCTTGGCGCTCGCGCCATGGCATTCTATCGTCTGATCCTTGCCATACTTCGATCGCAAACTCCAATTAGGCCGTGTCGCATGAATCGTCATCATCTCGGGTGGATCATTGCCTTGACCGCCTTATTCAGTTTACCCGTCCCGGTTCAGGCACAAGTAGGCGGAAAAGTCCGCGTCTACTTTGGCACTTTCTCAAGCGACCTATCCAGCGGAATTTACCTTAGCACGCTCGACCTTGAGCGGGGAACGCTGACTCCGGCAGAACTTGCGGTCGAAGCAGCCAGTCCATCCTTCCTCGCGATTCACCCCACGAACAAGTTCTTATATGCAGTCAGTGAGATTACCACGTCAGAGGGCAAAGGCGAACGGGGTGTTGGAGCATTCCTGATCGAGCCGAACACGGGACGATTAACGCTTTTGAATCAGCAGCCTTCGACCGGAGCGGGGCCCTGCCATCTGGTCGTCGACGGTGTTGGCAAGAATGTCCTCGTCGCCAACTACGGCGGAGGGAGTGTGGCAGTCCTGCCCATTCGTGATGACGGACATCTGTCGCCCGCCTCGTCTTCGATCCAGCATCAAGGAAAAAGCGTCAACCCCGAACGACAGGAAGCGCCGCACGCCCATTCCATCAACGTCGATCGAGCGAGCAAGTTCGCATTCGCCGCAGACCTGGGACTCGACAAGATATTGATCTATCAATTCGACAGCGCAAACGGAAAACTGACACCGAACAATCCCCCGGCCGGGGTCGTCGCACCTGGCAGCGGCCCGCGACATTTTGCCTTTCACCCCACGGGACGGTATGCCTTCGTCAATAACGAATTGAACTCCACGGTGACATCGTTTGCATACGATCCGGCACACGGTTCATTGACCGCGATTCAGACAACCTCCACGGTTCCACAGCCAATCCCGAACAACTACACGGCGGAAACGGTCGCACATCCGTCAGGAAAGTTCGTTTATGTTTCCAATCGTGGACACGACAGCCTGGCCATTTTCGGAGTCGACGAAAAAACGGGCCGCCTGACCGCTTTGGGACATCAGCCGACGGGGGGAAATACACCCCGCAACTTCAATATCGATCCTTCAGGACGTTATATTCTGGCTGCAAATCAGGATACGAACAACGTGGTTGTTTTTCGGATCGACTCTCAGACAGGACTGCTATCGCCCACCGGCAGCTCGATCACGGTTGGTCGCCCGGTCTGCGTGCGATTCATGCCATTGGGCCAATAGGCGCCCGGTTGAAATTTGACGGAATCGAATCAGGCACGGAAGAGCCAATGCCAAAACTGATCGGGATGGATGAAGCTGGATTGGGTCCCAATTTGGGCCCGTTCGTCGTGGCAGTCACCGTCTGGGACGTGCCGACGACGCCGCGAACGTTTGATCTTTGGGACGCATTCTCGGAGGTCTTCACCAACGAGCCAGGGACAAACGACGCGCGATTGCATATCGCAGATTCGAAACAA
Organism: Schlesneria paludicola DSM 18645; assembly: GCF_000255655.1. NCBI lineage: Bacteria > Pseudomonadati > Planctomycetota > Planctomycetia > Planctomycetales > Planctomycetaceae > Schlesneria > Schlesneria paludicola. Next base: position 717,381 of record NZ_JH636434.1, read on the forward strand.
GTCTTTCAGCCGCATAAAGGACTCCATGGACTCGAGCGGCCCGTTCTGGCGGCGCTCAGACTCCTTGGACATACCCCGCGGACGTTTCGCGAGCTGCACGAGCTGCTGGTCACAGCCAATGCGTTGAAGGCAGAGTCCGACGAGGCCGAATCTTGGTACCGCGACCACGATTTTGAACTTCCGACAGCCGATCACGATTTTTCGATGGTCGAACATTGGCAGAGATGCTGTCACGATCGGGATGTTCGATTGGTAGCAGTCAAGGTCGCCCTTGTCGAAGCGCCGCGTTTCAATCGACTGTTGCGCGAATACGACAACAAATCGCTCGTCGTCTCGCGTATCGCCTTCGAACTACTTCGATCCGTCTGGGACCCCGACGAAACGGAAACGTTTATCGTGGGTGACAAGCACGGCGGCCGCAATCGCTATGACCAATTGCTGGCGGAAGTACTGGACGGTGAGATGATTTTTCGCTTGGAAGAATCAGCGGAACGTAGCGAATACCGTGTCGGAAAAACGGTTCTTCGGTTCCAGCCGCGGGCCGAAGTCCACGCGCCCGTCGCCCTCGCATCGATGACGGCCAAGTATGTTCGCGAGCTTGCCATGACCCAGTTCAATCGCTTCTGGGCCCGACACATTGACGATCTAAGGCCAACTCAAGGGTATCCGTTGGATGCGCGCCGTTTTCGTGATGAGATCGCCGAAGTCCAGCAGCGGCTCGGGATTCTCGACGACCACTTGTGGAGGAACCGTTAGAAGCCCGTGGAAATCTGCGAAACAGGCACCTTGATACTCAGGATGCCATGGAGTTCTTGATTCCGATCGAGGGCGGCCCCCGCACCTTCCATTGACCGTCAAGAGTTTGCCACGACCGTTCACAGATTCTCCGCAATTCACGCCACCATTCTCGTCTCCACGGCCCGGTTGCCCTCTGCTATGTTCTGGGCGTCGTTCGAAAGATCCGCCTGGATGCGATCATGATTCTGGAACTGGTTGAGAATATTCTGACGCCCTGTTCGCTGTCGTTCCGGCGCGTAGGTTATCTTCGCGGCCAGTTGGGAATCAAAGTCCGTCATCGGCAATGCCGCAGGGCATGGCGGACACATCTGGAACTGACGAAGATGGCAATCTTGTCTGCAATTCAAGAATGCACTCAACGTCGCAAGTGCCTGATTCTCGGGTCGGGCCGGCTGCTCGACATCCCATTGCGAGAATTGTCTCAGCAGTTTCGTGAGGTGATTCTGGTCGATACCGTGCACCCCCTGGCGGCGTATGCCGCGGCGGCCTGGTATCGCAATGTTCGACTGATCCGAGCCGATGTAACCGAGACGGCGGAAGAACTGGTTCGCGTCGCGCGTCGACGAGAGACTCCGCTGCCCCGGGCAGCTCCAACCCGGTTCTGCGACGATCCCGAAATCGACTACGTCGCCTCGGTGAATCTCCTGTCTCAGCTTGCCTACTTGCCGGGAGTCTTCCTGGAACAGGGCGTCCGCACCGAGGCGGAAATCGAAGCCTATTCACACGACGTCCTGAGTGCCCATCTTGGGTACCTGCAGCGCCTCCCCGGTATCGTGACACTGATCACAGATGTCGAGAAGCTCGTGCTCGACAAACAAGGGCTGATCACCGAGCGAATCGACATTCTGCACGGTGTCAAACTGGACGGTATCAAGTTAAACGGTGAGGGCGACGAATGGACCTGGAAGCACGTGCCGCTCAATTTATTGTCGCGAGACTTCTCGTATGACCGGCGAGTCTGCGCGATCGCCAATGTCAAATCGTGAAACCAATTGTCATTGGGAGGCTCACCAAACGACACCAGCCGGGCATCTCAAGAACGCCCGGCGGAATCGGAAATTTCAATGTCGATCAGCAAAGGATCGAGGCGATCCTGTCAGACAGGTCAGGGCGAAATCAACGCCTGAATCTGATTGAGCTGTCCTTGTATGTCGTTGACCTTGCTCTTCGTGCTGTTGATTTCCGCCAGCGAGATACTGCTGACGACAACACCGGCAATTACACCGGCACTCAGTAGAGCAATCGTGGGATCAAAGCCGGGTAGTCCACCCATGTCCGGTTCGATCGCGTCATAGCCACCAAACTGACCACGAACGCCGTTCTCGCCAAGAACCAGCAAGGCGTTCTTGTGAGCGGACGGTGGAGCGGCTTGTTCGCGCCAGACGCGGAATGTTCCTTCGGTCGTTCCTGAACTGATCTGATACGATCCGGGTTTCAGTCCCTTGATCGAGAACACACCAGCCTCGTTGGCGACGCCTGAAGCCACTTCTTTGTTGCCTTGGCGGACCACCACCTGAGCATGCTTTACGACGGAACCCGTGTGGTTAACAATCCGTCCCTTCAGGGCGGCGTCGCTGGCAAGTTTCACGTCGGCGACCGACGCTGACGCGGCTCGGCTGCTAATTGGACGGGAATCTGCTGCTTGGGCCGATGGCATCGGCATCACGATTCCTACAGCGGCAAGCACAACCGCAGCGCCGCGAACCAGCTTCAGAACAGGCATAATTCCTCCTTGTGACATCTTTTCCGGTGCTCGAATCAGCCGTCCATGGGTCCGAGCAATTTTGTACGAAACAATTCAGAAAGGGTACCTGTTTGGCCTCCAGGCGATTCCTCCCCCGCAGTTCTATTTATCGGCCCTCACAATCCATCGATTCATCAAAACCGGTACTTTTCTTAGAATCGATGGAACTATTGTGCGAGGAACATGCAAAAAAATCGGGTTTCCAATCAAATATGGAAAAGTTTGCCGAATAGGAAACTTTGGTAAAACTGAAACCTCCCCCCTGAAACCAGACGTCAATCGATCAGTGGCCCGAAGCTTTCGGAAGCCTGGGTGTTTTGCACAGAACAACTAAATCAAAGAACTTGACAAAGGCTTATCCCTGATGCCTCTCGCGAATCGCGAACTCCACTGGACCTTTGGCAATTATGAATACCGGCCGGGAAATCGCCCATTGATGATGGGGATCGTGAATATCACCCCCGACAGTTTCTCTGACGGGGGACAATTTTTCGATCCGGAGCAAGCCGTTGCGCAGGGGTTGCGGCTCGTTGACGAAGGTGCGGACATTCTCGATATCGGTGGTGAATCGACTCGTCCTGGTGCCGTCCCAGTTCCGCTCGACGAGGAGCTCCGCCGTGTGATTCCAGTCATCCGACGACTGGCAGCGCAGACACAGGTACCAATTTCAATTGACACCTACAAACCAGAAGTGGCGCAGCAAGCTCTCGACAGTGGTGCACGAATCGTAAATGACATATCGGGGCTTCGTGCAGACACTGATATGGCCAACGTTTGTGCAAAATCTCCCTGCGGGGTGATCTGCATGCACATGCAAGGAACGCCTCAAACGATGCAGCAGAATCCGACGTACACCAATGTGGTCGATGAATTGATGACCTTTTTTGAAGAACGGCTTGAGACCCTGGAACGCGTGGGCATCCCGCGTGAAAGAGTGGTGCTCGACCCCGGAATCGGCTTCGGCAAGACCGCTCAGCACAATCTCGAGATTCTCTCGAGCATCGAGCGACTGCACGAACTCAACCGGCCCATTCTCATTGGCCACTCACGCAAACGATTTCTGCAAAAGATCCTGGGAGAGAAGCTGGACGAGCGAGCGTATGGGACCGTTGGTGTTTCCATCGCGCTCGCACAGCAGCATGTCGACATCCTGCGCGTCCATGACATCGCCGGAAATCGAGACGCCATCACGGCGTGGGGCGCCATCGCCACCACGCCGTAAAGGCAATCACATCAATTGAACTGGATCGCGCTGGTCAGCGGATCGCTCAATGCGTTGCCGTCAGAAACTTGGAAGACCACTGCACGTGGCTGTTTGAAAGGTGCTTTACTGGAGTTCGTGTAGAACACCTGACGCAATGCGGCTTGATACTGAGCAACGGTCGCAGGCAAGCTGCCAGCGGAGGTCAGCGTCAAAACACCGGTCGTGGCATTGTAACTGCCAACGATATCTCCGGTGGTTGCGGGGTTCGAAACGAAGCTCAGGCCATCTTGAGCGACGATAAAGTTCGTCGTCAACCGTACCGTCGCGAAGGCCAGGCGATTCGGGGTGTCAATGTCGTTGACCGTGATCACCGAATTGATCACCGCAGCCCCCTGATTCGTTGTGTAGGTGAGCGTACTCGTTCCAGACAACGTCGGGGCGTGATTAAAGGTGATGCTATTGATCATCGTTATGCTGTAGGCGATCCCGTCGTAGGCCTGCGTCTCGATCGAGCGTGCCAATGTCGACGGTGAGGCCTTCACATTCGAGTAGGTGACACTGCGAAGCGCCGCCTGGAACTGCCCAACTGTCGCAGTCCCATCTGCCGAGATCAACGTCAGCACACCTGTCGTCGCATTGAAACTTCCGGTAATGTTGCCTGTGTCAATGGATGCCGAGAAGTTGAGTGTGTCTTCGCTCGCAACGTAGTTCTTCGTGATTTTCACTGTGGCCGACTTCAAAGTGAGATTGTCGAGATCCGTCACCACAATGCTTGGATCGACGGCGATCGCCCCCCGGTTAATCGTAAAGACGACATCGGTTCCGCCGGACAGTACAGGAGCGTTGTTGATCGGGACATCAGTGTAGTCACTTGCCGTTCGATCCTTGAATTCGGCAGGTTGGCCCCAGAGCCAGTTCGGGCCTGCCCCTCCGTAAATCGCATCCGGAACCACGTCGTTGTGCACCGTCACATCGGCGATCAATCGAATTGAGCCATTCAATCCACCTCCGTTACGAAGATTGGTAACACGCGTTGCAATGGAGCTGGAAGACTGCCATTCGGCCAGGATCGAGTTCAGAGCCAGCAAGTTCGAATCGAAATCGGTATTGCTGGAAATTACGATGTCCTGGGCCGCACCACCATGAAGTACATCGGAACCACGACCGCCAATCAGCAAACTCCGCCCGATGCCCGCTGTCAGCGTGTCGGCCGCATCCCCCCCCACAAGCACACTACCTGCGGATCCGCCAACGAGAGTATTGGCACCGCTTCCGCCGTGAACGTTCTGAATATTCACAATCGTATTAATGCCATCCACGACTCCCGTTGTCAGATTCGCATTCACAGCGGTGGCTCGCGACGAATAGTCAATCCAGTCTCCATTCAGCGATGGACCGCCCTTCACCTGGCCGGTGATGGAGCCAGCCGAAGCCAGACTGAAGATGTCCACACCCGTGCCGCCGACCAAATTGCCGACGTTCGTGAAGGAGAAATTGCTGTTGAGCGTTCCGGTGTTCTTTCCCGTGACGGACCAAGTGTTCGTCATATTCGATCCGACCAGGGTCGTGTTGAAAGACGCCGTCCCAACGAGTCCCTGAATCGACGAAGCGACTCCCCCAACGGCCGACGCGGTGTTCGCCTGCAGATTCAAGGAGACTTGATCGGTTCGCGCGGAATAGTCGATCACGTTGACGCCACTGCGTCCTGTCAGCGAACCTTGGATTGAGCCGGCGTTTTGGAACTTGAAGTTGTCATTCAGCGCACCACCATTCAAGGTTCCGTAGTTCGTGAACGTTGTCGTCGTGTACGGATTCGTCACAGTCCCCGTGTTGGCACCCGTGATATTCCAGTTGTTGTTGTAATCATTCCCGGTCAGGACGTTGTCCTTCGACGCGGCAGTGGCCCCAATCAAGACGCTGACACCACTGAATGCCTTCCCAATTGCCGTGGACGAATTCGTCTGCAGGTTCGTGACGACACCCGACGTGCGATTTGAATAGTCAAGCGTGTTCACGCCTGCACCACCGTTGACTGAACCGCGCACAAATCCCACCGCACCAAATACGAAATTGTCGGTCGATGTTCCGCCCGTCAGCGTTTCGAATCCAGTAAAGTTCAGTCCATTGACCTTCCCGGAATCGCCACTCGTGATATTCCAGGTGCTGGCCGTGTTCTTTCCAATCAACAAATCATCCGGCGTGGAACTGCCAACCAAGTTCTGGATCGACGCAATCCCACCACCGACTGCGGTTGCCAGCGACGTTTGCAGGTTCACAAGGACTCCAACTCCACGCTGCGAATAGTCAAGAGTGTTATTCCCGCCTTGACCATCGATCGTTCCAGATTGGAACGCCCCAGGCACGCCAACCCCCGGTGCCATAATTGTGAATTTGTCGTCTAATGTCCCACCAACGAGATTCTCGATCCCGCTGTAGAAGAATGAGCCATTAATGTTGCCAGCATTCGGTCCGTTGATCGTCCAGAGATTGTTGATGTTCGAACCAAATAGATAATCAGCAGCTGAACTGCTGCCGATGACCTGCTGGATCGCGACGAAGCCCCCACCAATCGCCGTCGCCGAGCTGGCCTGACGGTCGATGACGACGCCGGTTGTACGTGTCCCATAGTCGAGGGTGTTGGTTCCGCCACCGCCCTTAACGACCCCAGTCACCGCTGATGCATTGCCCAATTTGAAGACGTCGGCCTGCGTGCCACCGACCAAATTCTCGATCCCGATGAAGCTGACCGTTCCTGCCGAGTTCGTGACATTGCCTGCGTCTGAACCACTGATGGTCCAAACATTGTCAAGATCGGCGCCGGTCAACTGATCGGTTCCCAGAACACTACCGACGATCACATTGATTCCCGTGAATCCACCGCCAACCGCTGTAATCTTTTTCGTCTGCAGGTTGGCGACGATTCCCATTTCGCGCAACGAATAATTCAGGGTGTTGGTCCCCGTCGTATCGGTCACCGTTCCGCTCAGAAATCCGGTTGCACCGATAACATACGTATCGTTGCCCGTACCACCGCGGACATTCATGAAGCCTTTGAATCCGACCGCACCGACGGTTCCTTCATTTCCCTTGGTGATGTCCCAGGTGTTCGCGACATTGGCGCCGGTGATCGACGAAGACGCCCCCAGGTTCCCGATGAACGTCTGAAAGCCCGTGAAGGATGCTCCGACACCAGTTGCCGTCTGAGTTTGAAGATTCACGTCAACCGTATCGGTACGAGCCGAATAGTCGATCGTGTTCGTTCCCGCACCGCCGCTAATCACCCCCGAGACAAACGCACCGTCACTGAATTTGAAGATGTCCGTGCTTGCGCCACCGTACAAATTCTGGAATCCTTGGAACTGTATCGTCGTCAACGTGCTGACAACCGTCCCGGCGTTGCCGCTTGGATCGTTCAGATTCCAGGTATTACTGTAATCATCGCCAATGAAGGTGTTGGACGAATTGCTGCCGCCAATCACCTGATTGATCTGATCGAACGATCCGCCAATGGCCGTCGAAGAATTCAAGAGCCGGTTGATTTGAATCGCGTCCGTACGATTCGAATAATCAAGGGTATTCGCTCCCAATCCACCCGTGATATTGCCCTGGACCACGCCACCGTCGCTGAAGACGAAACTGTCATCGCCAGATCCACCCACCAGGTTTTCCACGCCGGTGAAGTAGAACTGGTTGTTGATATTGCCCGAGTTCACGCCATCGATATTCCAGGTGTTCGACGAATTGAGGCCGATCAGCGTGTCCGTGAAATCCTGACTTCCGTGGAAATCTGTGATTGAAATATTCACAAATCCGCCGCCAATATTGGTCGCGGTACTGTTCGCGAGATTGACGGTCGCTCCCGAATTGAGGTTGGAGTAATCCAGCGTATTGATCCCGTTGCCGCCATCAATGATTCCTTCAACATATCCACTCGCGTAGAAGTTGAAGTTGTCGTCAAAGCTACCCCCGGTCAGGTTTTGAATATTCGAAAAGCTGACGTTCGCGACGTTGTCACGCGTGAGTGTTCCCGAATTGGGCCCGGTGATCGACCAGGTATTCGCCTGGACGTCAGAAATCAGGGTGTTGTTCCCCGTGCCACCGTCAACCGAAACCTGGGTTGTCGAGAAGATACTGGCGATCGTGATTTGATCGTCGCCACCCAGGCTGCTGATGTTGATCGCGTCAATCTGCGTCGACGACCCATAGCTGGTCTCGACGTTGTTGATGGTCACCTTGACGCCATTGGAGTCCTGTAGAACGGAAATGACGTCCGCCGCACCTGTTCCGTCGACCTGCAGCGTCGTGCCCGTCAGCATCGGGGACAACATACGGCGAAATTCCAGAACTTCGGTTCGAATGACGCTTTTTCGACTGCGGGGACGAACGCTGGTCAATCCGGATTTCTGCCATTCGCGAAACAGGCCAAGAATACCCATTTGGATAATGTCCTCAATTTGCAGTTCAGTCATGACTCCCGACCTTAGAATTTCGACTCGATCGCGAGTCCCGACGAGAATTTCTGTGGGAGTACAAATCGTGCAGGATGTTCATGTCAGGATGTCTAGGTTCAGTATACCTGAGGCCAAAGTCGTGAATATGGGTGATTTGCGTCACCGCGTAGTTTTGGGAGGGAATTGAGGTCCGAACCGAAAAACCCGCAAAGCCCATACAGCTCAACATGCCGAACAAGCCTGTCACGACACGACTTAGCACGTCGCGTTCTCAATTTGACACAACTTTGACAGAGACATGACGGAAGCCTGACACTCGATTTCCGATCTTTTCCTATAGTGCCGGTAGACAATCGAGTTCACGGGATTTTGTTGAAGACCTCAGCTCGATAACCAAGCGAACGGATTCGCATGGGGTGGAAGAAAACCTGGAAACACCGAATTTATCGGAGATCACGATGTCAACCATCTCCCCGAAGCGATCAACGCAGGACAAACATAAGAAGCACCGTGCGCCCGTTGAAGTGGCGAATGCGGGTCCTTCGACACAGGCTTCGCCTGACCGCCCCGCACCCGTTTGGGAACCTTGGTTGCCAAACCGACTTCGCTGGGACAATATTGACTGGGTTGTTGTGGCTTGGATGTCGGCCATGCACATCGGCGCGCTGGCAGCCCCCTTCTTTTTCACATGGCAAGCCCTAGCCACCTGCTTTGTTCTGCATTGGTTTACCGCCAGCATCGGAATTTGCCTGGGTTACCACCGTTTTCTCTCGCACAAGTCGTTTAAGCTTCAAAGCCCTGCCCGCCTGATGGCCATTTTCGCAGGGGTCCTTTCTGGTGAAGGGTCTCCCATCGTCTGGGCTGCGACACATCGATTGCATCATCAACGGTCAGACCAAGAAGGCGATCCGCATTCGCCACTCATTACAGCCGTCTGGTCGCACCTATCCTGGTTGTTTATTCGCCGGAAGGAAGAAGAACGGCAGGCGTTGTTCAGAAAATATACACCGGATCTGATCGTTGATCCGATGCTGCAATTCTTCGAAAAGACCTACTTTTTGTGGCTGGTCGCCTCGGGTGTTGCACTTTATGTCATCGGTGCCATGACAGGTATTGGCGGCATGTCGATGCTTCTGTGGGGCATGTGCATGCGAATGGTTCTGGTCTATCACGGCACTTGGTTTGTGAATTCGGCGACGCACCTGTGGGGCTATCGGAACTACGACGCACGCGACGAAAGTCGCAATCTGTGGTGGGTTGCGATCTGGGCTTACGGCGAAGGTTGGCACAACAACCACCACGCACACCCCCATGTGGCCCCTGCCGGCCATCGGTGGTGGGAACTTGACCCCACTTGGTGGGCGATCAAGACCCTTAGGTTGTTTGGATTGGCCTACGATGTCGATGATCGTATTCCGACAACGCGGGAGCCAGCCAAGGCGGAAGCCTGATCCACACGGATTTGAAGTCTCACATGACACAACGGGCGGCATCCAAGCTGGATGTCGCCCGTTTTCGTTCTTTGAAACCTGAACAGATCGAGCAACCACGCAGTTCGCAGCGTCGTATCGGCCCATTCCGATCATTCTGGACACCCTTGCTTGGGCTTTGGTAGGTCGGCTGAATGATCTGCTTCAAAAATCTCCTCGCGGCCTGAATTCAGTTTGGGCTGAAACGGCGTTACAATCTTGCGGAAATGTCCGAGCCCCCGTTTACACCACCGCCGCCGACCAGACCGTTCGAGCCCACCGTCGTGATTGTCGGAGTTGGCTTGATCGGCGGATCGCTCGCGGCAGCTTTGAAAGCACGTTCCGTCGCCCGCACCGTTATCGGTGTCGGACGCGACATCGCGCGAATCGGGGCCGCACGTGAAGCCGGATTGATTGACGAAGCGACGACAGACATTCGGACCGTCGTCGATCGCGCTGATCTAATCGTCTTCTGTACCCCCGTTGATCGCGTCCCCATTGACGTCCTTCAGTTGGCTTCCACACAGAACGGAGACTTGATTGCCAACGGACCTGGCCTTCCCTTAATGACGGACGTGGGGAGCGTCAAAGGTCCGATTTGCAATGAACTGGCGAGTGTCTCCAGATTTATTGGGTCTCACCCCATCGCTGGATCGCATCGACAGGGGTTTGAAGCGGCAGACGCAAACCTATTCGAGGGGCGAACCTGCGTCATTACTCCCATACCAACTTCGAATGAATCGTCGATTGATCGACTTGAACGATTTTGGCGCGCGGTCGGGATGACGACAGTTCGAATGTCTCCTGCGGCACATGATGACTCCTTGGCAATGACCAGTCATCTGCCTCATGTCGTCGCGGCGGCCCTTGCAGCCACGCTTTCGGAAGAGAATCGCCGGCTGACGGGCAGCGGATTCCGCGATACGACTCGCGTCGCCGAGGGCGATCCAAAACTGTGGACGGGAATCCTGATGCAGAATTCGGAATTCGTTGTTCAGGGGATCGATCGTATCATCCAGCAGCTTTCCGCGTATCGAGCCGCACTTGAATCGCATGAACCTGTGGCAGTTCAAAAGCTCTTGTTGGAGGGGCAATTCTCCCGGGCGATGCTCGATCGAATCCAGCGGGGAATTGACTAGAAGTCGGTATTCGAGGCAGGAACCAACGGCGGAATGGGTTCATCGACTTCGAAATGCGGTATAACATCGTTGGCATCGCGAACGGCGAACGACGTCAGGATAGTTTTCACGGTAAGGAATTGATTCGGAATGCTCTGGGAAGTTGAAATCTGTCCGACTGCCAACGAAATCGACCGCGAAGGATTGCGGATTGCACAAGAAGCCCGCGCGTTGGGAGCGGCAACGATTCGTAATGTGCGCAGCGCACGGTCATTCCTGTTGCAGGGGCCCAGTTTGACCGACGCCGATGTCCGCCGTGCGGCCGCGACGTTGCTGGTCGATCCCGTCGCCGAGACCTTTTCGGTTACGCAAATCTCCAAGTCGGCGCGTCCGTCCACCGAAGGACCACAACTGAATGTGTTGTTCAAGCCGGGCGTGACAGACAATGTCGCGTTCAGCACGAAGAAGGCGCTACTCGATCTAAAGTTTTCGATTGAGGCGGTCGCCACAGTGCGCCGCTACTGGTTCGAAGCAAGTGCCTCGCCAGTCGAGTTGGAACGACTCTCCAAACGCGTGCTTGCCAACGACGCCATCGAACGCGTCGTCGTTGGTCCACTGGCAATGGAAGGAATCGGAGCCGGTTCGGAATACAAATTCGAACGACGAACAGTTGCCATTCGCTCAATGAACGACGACGAACTGATGTCGCTTAGCAAGCATGGGCAACTTTACCTTAGCCTGGCGGAAATGCGCACGATTCAACAACACTGGGTTGAGAATCAACATGATCCGTCCGATATCGAGCTGGAAACGGTCGCACAAACCTGGAGCGAACACTGCTCGCACAAGACGCTTAAAGGACGAATCCGCTATCGCGACGAGCGCGGCGAACGGCTCTTCGAAAACCTGCTGAAAGAAACCGTATTTGGTGCCACCGTCGAAATCCGACGTCAACTCGGCGCAGACGACTGGTGTGTCAGCGTGTTCAAGGACAACGCGGGGGTCGTCACGTTTGACGAAAAGCAGCACGTCTGCTTTAAAGTCGAAACTCACAACCACCCCTCGGCGATTGAGCCATACGGCGGTGCGAATACAGGGATCGGCGGAGTCATTCGCGATCCGCTCGGAACAGGTCTGGGTGCGCGGCCCATTCTCAACACCGACGTCTTCTGTTTCGCTTCGCCCGAAACACCTGTGGAATCGCTGCCCCCAGGCGTATTGCATCCAAAACTTGTCATGAAAGGCGTTGTTTCGGGTGTCCGCGATTATGGAAATCGGATGGGAATTCCCACCGTCAACGGCGCGGTGTTCTTCGATGAACGCTATCTCGGAAATCCCCTGGTCTACTGTGGCACTGCCGCGATGATCCCCGTCGACAAAGTGGAAAAACAAGTCGAGGTCGGAGACTTGATTGTGGCTGTCGGCGGTCGAACCGGTCGCGACGGGATTCACGGCGCGACGTTCTCATCCGCGGAATTGACCGAAGAAAGTGAAACCGTCTCGGGCGGTGCCGTGCAGATTGGAAATGCCGTCGTTGAAAAGATGGTCGCCGATGTGGTCCTTCAAGCCCGCGATTTGGGACTCTATCACGCCATCACCGACTGCGGCGCAGGTGGATTCAGTTCCGCTGTGGGTGAAATGGGCGAAGAGATCGGTGCCGTCGTCTGGCTGGAGAAATGTCCGCTCAAGTATGCTGGCCTGTCGTATACCGAAATCTGGATCAGCGAGGCCCAAGAGCGAATGGTGCTTGCCGTCCCTCCCGACAATTGGGAACAATTCCATTTCCTGTGCGCGGCCGAAGGCGTTGAAGCGTCTGTCATCGGACAATTCGGCAACGAAGGGCGCCTGAAACTGACGTATGAGGGCGAAACCGTCGGTGATGTGGCGATGAGTTTCCTGCACGAAGGACGGCCTCAAGTGGTCCGGGAAGCGGTTTACACTCCCGTCGCCGATGCACCACTCATGGGTCAATCGCCAACAACAGGCCAAGTCAACTATGATTCAGTGTTGCGGCAGATTCTCGGTTCGCTGAATGTTTGCAGCAAAGAATGGATCATCCGGCAGTACGATCACGAAGTGCAGTCGGGATCGGTCATCAAGCCGCTGGTCGGCCTTGCTTGCGACGGCCCTTCCGATGCGGCTGTCGTTCGACCGGATCTCACCTCAAACCGAGGTGTCGTCGTTTCGAACGGAATGAATCCTTACTACGGCGACTTCGACCCATACTGGATGGCCGCCGCGGCAATTGACGAAGCCGTGAGAAACTGTGTCGCGGTTGGAGCCGATCCGCGCCGAATTGCGATCCTCGATAACTTCTGCTGGGGAAACACCGAGCGACCAGAAACTCTGGGATCGCTCGTACGCGCCGCCTTGGGATGTCGTGATGTTGCAATCGCCTTCGGCACGCCGTTCATCAGCGGCAAGGACAGCCTGAACAATGAGTTTTCCTACGTTGACTCCACGTCCGGAGAAAAACGGACGGTGACCATTCCGTCGTCACTCCTGATCAGCGCCATCGGGCAAGTTGCCGACGTCAGGCACTGCGTGACCATGGACCTGAAGCAGGCTGGCAACCATTTGTATCTTGTCGGCGAGACTCGGGATGAAATGGGTGGAAGCCACTATGCGTTGGTAAACCAACTCAAGGGTGGCCGAGTACCACGAGTGGATCTCCAATTGGCTCCCCGGATCTTCCATGCAATGCACGAAGTGATTTCCACCGGCCTGGTGCGAAGCACACACGATTTGAGTGAAGGTGGCCTGGCAACGTCCGCCGCGGAGATGGCGTTCGCGGGGGGATTGGGAGTCGATCTCGATCTAACCGAATGTGCGAAACTCGCCGGATTGTCAGATCCAGCCCTCGTCTTGTTCTCAGAAAGTCCCACCCGATTCCTCGTCGAAGTCGAACCCGCTTCAGTGCCGAACTTCGAAGCCGCCTTTGAAGGACTACCGCTGGCAAAGGTTGGGGTGGTGACACATTCGAATCGAGTTCACGCGACCCTGAACGGGCAACCCGTTCTCGGTTCGGCCTGTTCCGAGCTCAAAGCGGCTTGGAGTCGTCCATTGGCTTGGGATTGATCGCGTCTGGGCGAGCCTGTTCATTCTGGTGCTGCCGTTCATGTCCCCAATGTCGCGTCCCATAGTCAGTCGCCGACAGTGTGAACATGATGGCAAGCCAGAACAGGGAGGCAATCAGAACGAGTTTGACCAAGACTGCGCCACCCCGAACGTGCATAAAGAACAGCACGATCAGCAGGGCTTTGGCGGACGCAATTGCAAGACTGACAACGAAATTGCCCCGCCCCAAATCGAACTCAGCCGCACAAACGCTGATCGCGAGCAGCACCAGCAGGGCGGCGTACACAGCAACATACGTCTTCACGGGGTTAGCAGCGGACATCATTGTGATCTTGTTCCAATCAAGTAGAGGAACGGAAAGAGGAAGACCCAGACGACATCAACGAAATGCCAGTAGAGCCCCGTAATGCGAAGTGGCGCTGAAAACTCGCCCAGCAGTCGCCCCCTCGCGACCTGCACGAGCAGGATCAGAAAAAGAATCAGCCCAATCACCATGTGAATAGCATGCACCCCGGTCATGATGTAGTACAAATCAAAAAACATCTCCGCCTGTGCCGAATCAGGCCCCTTCCACCGGAACGGCAACCCGGAGACCGGCATAAGCCCGAGTTGATATTTTTCGTAGTACTCAAATGATTTAATCCCGAGGAATCCGAGTCCCAGAGCAATCGTGGCCGACAACCAGAACAGTGCGTAATGCCGATGTTGTGTCTCGGCGGCATGGATCGCAAGGACCACGGTCAAACTGCTCGTCAGCAAGACGACGGTATTGATCGTCCCCCAGACCAGATCGAGATGGCGACTGGCACTAGCAAACGCGGTCTCGTCGTGAACGCGGTAAATCGTGTACGTCAGAAAGAGTCCGCCAAAGAACATCGCTTCGGTCGCCAGGAAGATCCACATTCCAAAATCAGACGCTTCGTTCTGCTGGGACAGATCATCAAACTGATGTGCGATAGCATGTTGGCCTAGAGCAGGTGCATCAGATGCGGATCGCAGGATACTCATCGAGCACCTCCCGTCCCGACCTGTTGATCAAAACGCTCGTAATCGTACGCCTCGTCCACAACGATGGGTGTTTCCGTGAAATTCTCGGTCGGCGGCGGCGAAGGAGTTTGCCATTCAAGCCCCGTTGCATTCCACGGATTTGAAGTTGTCGGCTTGCCGTACCAGAGCGACCAAAGCAAATAGGTGAGCGGGAAGAAATAGCCCACAGCCAGGATGGACGCGCCCGCAGATGACATCACATTGAGGACCTGAAACTCAGGCGGGTACACATGATAGCGCCGCGGCATTCCAAGATATCCGAGAATGTACTGCGGAAAGAATGTCAGGTTGAAACCGAAGAAAATGAGAATCGCAGACAATCGCGCCCAGTTCTCGGGATACATCCGCCCCGTCATCTTGGGCCACCAGAAATGGATTCCGCCGAGATACCCCATCACCGCGCCACCCACCATGATGTAATGGAAATGGGCGACGACGAAATAGGTATCATGCACATGGACATCAACCGCCAGTGCCGCAACAAACAGGCCGGTCAATCCCCCCATCGTAAACAGACCAATAAAACCAAGTGCGTACAGCATCGGAGTCTCGAAACTGATCGAGCCTTTATGCATTGAAGCGGTCCAGTTGAATACTTTGATCGCGGAAGGAATCGCGACAAGATAACTGAGCATCGAAAAGACCAATCCTGCATACACCGATTGTCCACTGACGAAGAGGTGGTGTCCCCAGACGAGAAACCCAAAGACGGCGATGGCGACGCTCGAAAATCCAATGAATGCGTAGCCAAATGGACGCCGACGACAAAAGCAGGGAATGATTTCGCTGACAACCCCCATGCTCGGCAAAATCATGATGTAGACCGCCGGATGCGAATAGAACCAGAACAGATGTTGAAACAGGATTGGATCGCCGCCCAGTCGAGGATCGAAGATCCCAAATCCAAACAGACGTTCCATCGCCACCAGCAGAATGCTGATTGCCAAAACAGGTGTTCCCAGAACCATGATGATGCTGGTCGCATAGATCGACCAGATGAACAAGGGCAGACGAAACCAGGTCAATCCGGGGGCACGCATCTTGTGGATCGAGACAACAAAATTCAGCCCTGTCAGAATCGACGAAAAGCCTGTGATGAAAATTCCTACAGCGGTCGCCATCACATAGGTATTGCTGTACGTACTGCTGTAAGGAGCATAAAACGTCCAGCCGGTATCGACTCCGCCCGCCAGCAGTGCATACAGAGTGAATGCACCGCCAAGCATGTAAATATACCAACTCAGCAAATTCAGCCGAGGAAACGCCAGATCACGCGCGCCGATCATCAGAGGAACCAGAAAATTCCCCAGAACGGCAGGAATGGAGGGGATCAGGAAAAAGAACACCATGATCACGCCGTGTGCGGTAAACAGCTTGTTGTAAGTTTCCGTACGAACCAGATCCCCTTGAGGCGTCATCAGGTCCAGGCGGACCACGGTCGCGGCAATCCCTCCGATCACAAAGAAAAAGGTGATCGAGACAAGATACAACAGCGCAATTCGCTTGTGATCCACCGTCAACAACCATGATGCGACACTATATCCCGAATTGAGATAGTGGCGTCGCGCGCGCGGCGGCTGCACAGGCTGAATCGGTGGTGATCGTTCGATGATACTCATGGTTGCGCCAGCGATTTGATGTAAGCGATCAATTGAATCAATTGCTCTTCGTCGACTTGCCCGTCGAATGTCGGCATGATCGGTTGGTAGCCGGCCACAACCTTCGATGAGGGGCGCAAAATGGATTCACGTAGATACGTGTCGTCCGCGACGATCGTTCGACCGTCTGCCAACTTCACTTCGTGCCCGAACAGTCCCGCCAGTGGTGGGCCTCGCGTCGCTACTCCATTTGATCGGTGGCAGGTGTGACAGCGAAGATTCTCGAACACCCGTTCGCCAGCCACCGCGGGAGATTCGGTCGGACTCGTCCCGCCAAGCCAGTCCCCATACTCCGCGGGTTCCATCACCACGATGCGTCCTACCATGCGAGAATGATTGGTGCCGCAGTACTCCGCACAGAAGAGATGGAATTCGCCCGTCCGCGTCGCCTCAAACCAGCAACTCGCGTAGCTTCCGGGAAGCACATCGCGTTTGATCCGAAACGCGGGGACATACAGACTGTGAATGACGTCCTCAGAGATCATTGTCAGTTTTACAGGTTGTCCGAGCGGAACATGCAGTTCATTGATTTCGCGCCGACCATTCGAATGCTGAAACTTCCACATCCACTGTTTTGCCACGACGCGGACGTCCATTCCGTCCGATGGAATTCGCGAGCTGGAAAGGTAGAGCGTGGCTCCCCAAGCGAAGATTCCCATCGACAGCGTGAACAGCACGGCCATCACCGAAACTTCCATCGAGACCCCGCGATGGGTACGGCTCGAACGATCGACACCAAGATTGCCTCGGCGATACTTGATTGCGAAATAGAGGATGAATCCGGTAATCAGCAACGTAAAAAAGAGCGACATGCCAATCAAAGACAAATAGAGCCGGTCGACGTGAGGTGCCAACGTCGAGGCTTGTTCCGGCATCAGTCGAAATCCATCATCGATCATGACTGTGACAGTTCTTTGAGTGTGGAATCAGACGCTCCCATCGGCAGGATCGCTCGATTCTCTGCTGGAAACAGTTTCGATCGGCGTCGCTCGTTCCGAAACATGAAAGCGAGATAGGTCCCGAGGCCGAAGATCGTCAGTCCGCCGGCGATCCGAAGCAGATTGGAAATCGCAAGACCATATTTTCCGGTCAATGGATCGTAGTGGTAGCAAAGCAGCAGGATCTGATCGACGCGCGATCCGATGCGCTGAATGGCACTCTCTTCCAGTCCCCAGCGAAGATCCTGTGGCGCAAAATCAATTCCATACATGTACCGAGACAAACGACCTTTTGGAGTGGCGATCATTAGACCGCTGGCGTGCGCGAACTGATCCGTTCGTTCAACGTAACGGTAACGAAATCCAATAACGCGCGTGATCCGATCAATCGCGTCCTGGTCCCCGGTCAGAAAATGCATTCCGTTCGCCGCCCCCGACCGACGATACGCGCGAGAGTATTGCTTTTTCTTTTCAGCGGCCAGATCGCTAGATTCTCGGGCATCGAAGCTGATCGCGATGAATTGGTAGTCGCGGCCAATCTCAAGTGGCACCGCCTGGCTGGTCTTCAGAAAGCCATTCAGCACCTGTGAGCACAGCATCGGGCAGCGGTACTGGACGAGTGCAATCACCACAGGACGGTGATCAAAAAACTCGCCGAGAGGCACGCGACGGCCCATTTCATCATGAAACACGGCATCCAACGGCAATTGCGAATCCAGCTGCTGCTCAATTCCAATGTCCCGCAGCAACTCAGCCGTGGGACTTTGTCCGGCAGGCGTTCGGTACGGGCTTCCCGTCGTGAAGCGTTGCGCGAACGCTGTTGAATCGATCAGCAATGACATGATCATTGCCAACACGAGCCTGAGGCTGACTATCGCACATGCGGTCAAAGTGGGGCGATCAACAGTCGTCATCGCGGGACCTCCTGTTGTTCATCCGTTGGTTTCTCATCCGGTTGCTTGTCGACAGGTGACCGCAGTTCGCTCGGCCGCTCCACCGCGGACTTCGGCGAGTCAGTCGGTTCAGGAAAGCCTCGTTCGGCCAGGATTTTCATCGCCGCATCGATCGGGATCCGCCCCAGATTTCGCTTGGAATCGACCCAGCCGTAACTCGACAAACGCTGTTCTTCGGTACGTCGGAAGGATACTAGATCACGCCGTGGCTGAGCTTGCAGAGCGGGACCGCGCAGCACGTGATCGGCCGCAATCTGACTTTGCGGCAATTCAATTCGTTCCGGCGCTGTTTCAAACGTCCAGAATGCCCGATCTAGAAGTAGCAGCACTCCGGCAATCATCATCGTCAGAACGATCGCAAAGAGCCCAATCGGACGCAGCTTGATATCCGTCCGCTCATGTTGGTCCGGCGCGGAAGATTTTGCCTGTGGTGTGTGACCGATATTGTCCATATCAAAGCCTTCCCTCGCTAAGAATCATCGCGGCGTCTGGTGCGGCGCTGGATAGACGCCAGGCAAAAACCGACAGCCACGCCGCCCCCACGGTCAGCAACGTCAGCAACGGGAATACGACAACATTCATAAGCGAAGCCGTTCGAGCTGTCGGTCCGATCGCGGGCATGATGGTCCAATACAAATCGACATAGTGCATCAAAAGCAGCAGTCCCGCGATCAAACACAGTCGACCATGATCTCGCTTGATCGCTTTCGACAGCAGCAGCGAAAATGGAATGACGAAATGAAATACCACCAACCCCAATGCCAGAGCACCCCAGCCGTGTTGCAGCCGCCCTAAATACCAGACCGTTTCTTCCGGCAAATTGCCCGACCAAACAATCAGAAATTGAAAAAATGAGCAATAGGCCCAGAACATGACCGATGCGAGCATCAAGTTGCCGTAGTCATTCAGGCGATCCATGGTGACCACTGACAATCGCGGATTCGCCTGCTGCAGCCAGTACGACACGATGATCAGGAATGAAAAGCCGGCGGCACCGTGGCCAGCAATTTGGATCAGCGGATACATCGTCGAATACCACAGCGGCTCGAGCGACATCATCCAATCCACCGATGCCAGTGAAAAAGAAAAGCCATACGCCATGAAGCCCAAGCCACTAACGCGTTGTAGGCGGCGCGCCCGAGTCAGTTCATCTATTTTCGGAGCCGGACGCGAAAACTGAGCAATGACGGCGGCCAGAACGATCCAGATCAAGAAGTAGACAACGGCACGCCCCCAGAAACCTGTTTGATTCAAGTAGCCCGACTTTCGAACCAGTGCTTCGTGGATGGCGACATAGTCCATGTCGGTCCAGGGATAAATCAGAGCGGTCGCGGCGCCGATCGGCAAGAACAGCAAGGCCATCAACGGAATTGTTTCGTATCCCGCGTCCATGATCCGTCGAACCATGTTGCCCCAACCACCACCCGTCATTCCATGGATCATGGCGAGCGCCAGGCATCCGAGGGAAACACTAAGCCAGTAACAAAACGCCACCAAATACGCGGACAGAAATGATTCGCGATCCAGACGGCCTGCGAGTAAGCACAGGATCACTCCGATGGCGGCGACACCAAGCCCCCGACTCGGCCATCGCGACAATTCCTTGGCGGGCGGAGGTGGTCGTGTCATGGCGCGCCCTCCTGCCTGGGAATCGGAACGGCATCGTCTGACGTCAAGTTGTCAAATGATTCTTTGAACTTCAGAGGAAGCTCTTCGAGTTCGACCAACTGGCTGAACTGCAGCGCGCGGATGTAGGCCACGATTGCCCAGCGATCGACGACATCGACACGACTCGAATAACTGGACATGGCCCCAAATCCGGATGTCATGACATCAAAGAAGTGACCTGCCGCCGCATTCCGCAAACGCTCGTCATGGTATGAGGGTGGCCGGCGAAACCCGCGCTGGACGATCATTCCATCACCCACTCCCGTTCGCCCGTGACAGACCGCACAATGAATGTTGAAGCGATTTTGCCCGCGTTCCAGCAGTCCCAGACGTCGATCTTCGACAGAGGTGTTGTCGTACGATCGAGGGAATCGCAAGGGAAATCGGCTGTGAAGTTCGCGATAGGCTTCTTCCGGAATCGCGGAGACAAAGGTGCTATCCCCGCGCCCTGTATAATACGCGATATTGTCACGCAGACCGCCGCGCGGAATCGTTCCGACAACAGGCGGCCGAGCAGACAATCCATCGCCGAAGAAGGTGCTGGCTTCGTACGGCTCATAGCGCGGCTGATCGTACATATCCAATCGATCGCACCCGGAGATGAGCGCCACCGTGATGGCACCAATGGCCAGCATCGGTCGTCCGCTATGCCACCTCAAAGCCCCGACAACACGAAAGCACCAATCGCGAACGTTGCAGCGTCGCGTCATGGCTGCACCTCATGGACGTGCAGTGACATTCCTTGCAGGAAGGCCCGTGTCTGCTCAAGCTCGAAACGAGGATCACGCGACTGGATACACAAGAAGAAGCGGTCTCGAGTCGCAAGACTGAAGGCAGGAACGTTGAATAAGGGATGATGCGGATGTGGTAGGCCATTCAAGGCAAGCATTCCAAAGAACGCGCCAAACGCCGCGCCGAGAATCGTCAATTCGAACGTAATTGGAATAAACGACGGCCAGCTATTCAGCGGCCGTCCACCGACATTCAGTGGATAGCTCACAATGCTCGCGTACGACATTGTGGCGTATGCCGTGACCCCGCCAAGCACGCCGCCGATCAAGACAACCCACGGCAGTCGAGTTGGCCGCTGGCCGAGCGCCGCGGAAAGTCCTTCAACAGGGAATGGCGTGTAAGCATTCATCTGACGGTATCCGGCGGCATGCGCCTGATGCGCCGCGTCGACGACGGCTTCGGCCACGTCGAATTCGGCCAGCAGCCCATACAATCGTTCAGCAGGGGGAATGACATCCATCTTCACGCCTCGGCATCCGTTTCCCGAACGAGTTCTCGCAACTCAAAGATCGAAATGACCGGCAGGAAACGTACGAAGAGAAACAGTAACGTCAGGAACAAACCGACAGACCCGATCAGGTGCGTATAGTCCCAGATCGTGGGTTGATAGATTCGCCACGACGACGGCAGAAAGTCGCGATGCAGGCTGACGACAACAATGATAAATCGTTCGAGCCACATCCCGACGTTGACAATCAATGACACGACAAACAGCACAACCAGATTGTTTCGCAACGAATCACACCAGAGCAATTGCGGCGTAATCACATTGCACGCGATCAGCGCCCAGTAGCTCCAACCATACGGCCCAAGTACACGATTGATCGTGACGAATCGCTCGTACTCATTGCCACTGTAATAGGCGAAGAACAATTCCGATGCATACCCGTAGAACATGATCGATCCGGTCGCCAGGAT
The DNA here is from genome assembly GCF_000255655.1 of Schlesneria paludicola DSM 18645. Taxonomy (NCBI): domain Bacteria; kingdom Pseudomonadati; phylum Planctomycetota; class Planctomycetia; order Planctomycetales; family Planctomycetaceae; genus Schlesneria; species Schlesneria paludicola. Next base: position 739,217 of record NZ_JH636434.1, read on the forward strand.
CACTTTCCCCATGTTGTCGAGGTGGCGCATCGTGACAAAATCCTGCAACCCATAGATCGATCGCAACGGGATCATGAGAGTCATCACCATCGCGAAGCCAGAGAAGATCGCTCCAGTGACAAAGAACGGCGGCGAGAACGTGGTGTGCCAGCCGGGCACGATCGACGCCGCGAAGTCCATGCCGACAATACTGTGCACCGAGACAACCAGTGGCGTCGCGATGCCCGCCATCAATAGGTAGGCCGTCTGATACCTCTGCCAGTGTGCCGCAGAACCTCGCCAGCCCATGGCCAGCATTCCATAAATGATACGGCTGAGCCAGTTTTTTGATCGGTCACGCAGCGTCGCCAGATCGGGAATCAACCCCATGTACCAGAACAGACTCGAAACTGTGAAATAGGTCATGACGGCAAACACATCCCAAACCAGGGGGCTGCGGAAATTCGGCCACAAGTCCATCGTGTTGGGATAGGGCAGCATCCAATAAAACACCCACGGACGCCCCATGTGCAGTAGCGGAAACAATCCCGCACAGGAAACCGCGAACAGGGTCATCGCTTCGGCAAATCGATTGATGCTGGTGCGCCAGTCCTGATGAAGGAGTAACAACACGGCAGAAATCAGGGTTCCAGCATGTCCGATTCCGATCCACCAGACAAAATTGACAATCGGAAAGGCCCAACCGACGGGAATCGTCGTCCCCCAGATGCCGATTCCTTTGGCGAGCAAATATGCCGTCGCATACATGAAAGCCATCATCAACGCAAACGAAACCGCAAATCCGAAGATCCAGCCGCGTGATGTTTTCCGTGTCAGGACGATCGCGCTGATTTTATCTGTGACCGATCCATAAGTATGACCGGGCTCAATCACGGCATGTGTTTCCACCGAAACGGGCAGTAACTTCACATCGTCCGCAGGGGTCACATCGGAGTGACTGGCCCTGCTTTGCCGTCGTCGCTTACGGTGGCTCATGATGCCTCCGGCTTGCTGATGATCAGTTGAAAGAGCCGCTCATCGTTCGCAGGCGCTTCCTCCAGGTCTGGATGAGGGTTACGAACCCGTGCCAGATGCGTTGTCCGCGGCAGCGTATTCAGCTCAGCAAGCAACGAATAATTGAGGGTAGACTCCTTGATCTTCGAGACGGCACTCTCTCGATCCGCCACGTTCCCAAACGCAATGGCCTGTGCAGGACAGACCTGCTGGCATGCCGTAACGACTTCCCCATCACGAACCGGACGACGTTCTTTCTGGGCTTCGATCTTGGCGTGATTGATACGCTGGACGCAGTACGTACATTTTTCCATGACGCCGCGACTGCGAACGGTCACATCGGGATTTCGGAGCAGTGACAACGAGGGCGCATGCTCGCTGTCGTACTCAAAATGACGGTCGTAGTCCAAGAAGTTGAACCGGCGAACTTTGTAGGGACAGTTATTGGAACAGTATCGAGTCCCGACACAGCGGTTATAGATCATCTGATTCAGGCCTTCATGGCTATGAACCGTAGCTGCGACGGGGCAGACGAGCTCGCAGGGCGCATTCTCGCAGTGCACGCACATCACAGGTTGAAAGACGGTTTCAGGGGCCTCGATTCCACCACGATAGTACCGGTCGATCCGCAACCAGTGCATTTCGCGACCAATCCGCACTTGTTCTTTTCCGACGATCGGAATGTTGTTCTCGGATTGGCAGGCAACGACGCAGGCATTGCACCCGATACATGCCGTTTGATCGATGACCATTCCCCAGGCATTCTCAGACGGTTCGGGTTTCGGATACAGCGTCGGCTGTTCGTGAGGATGCCGTCGCTCCTCGGAAAGGGACTCGGGATTCTGACGAAACTGAGCCAGTGACAACACAGGAATAAGATCGCGACCTTCCATACTGTGGTGGTTTTGAGTGACTGCCAATGCATGCTGTTCGCCAGTCCGCCTGACGGTGACACCTGCCGCGAACCATTCACTCCGTGCCGGGCGAATACGGTAAGCATCCGCACCAACCCCCTGACCAATTCGGCCACAGTGTCGACGACCATACCCTAGTGAGAGCGAAATCGAATCATCGGGCTGGCCAGGAACGATCAACACCGCCGCTGTGACAGTACGCCCGTCGAGCGACAATTCAATGAGGTCCTCATTCGCCACCTCGAGATGCCGTGCGGTACTCACACTGAGTAACGCGGCATTGCCCCATGTCAGCTTTGTCAGTGGCTTGGGAAGTTCCTGTAGCCAGCCATTGTTCGCATAGCGTCCATCGAAAACGCTGGGATCAGGCGGAAACGTGACTTCAAAGAGTGTCATATCATCGGATCTCGTTGCGACTCCCGACGAAATCGCCTCCGTCTCCTGGTCGATGAACTTCCACTCTGGTTCGTACGAGGCAAGTCGACTGCCTGGAATCACACCATCATGAACCGCGCGAGGCCACCGTGTCTCGAACTGATCGGTGAACTCCTGCCGCCAGAATTGTTGAATAGTGTCATAGGCGCTTCGTTCGGGATGGCCATCGACGGCAGCAAGTAGCTCGTAAGCGGTTCGCCCTCCAAATAGGGGTGCGATCAATGGCTGTTGAAGTGTGACCGTCCCATCGAAGGCCCGGGCGTCTCCCCACGATTCCAGGGGATGCGCTTGCGGCAGGTGCCAATGCGACGCAAATGAGGTCTCGTCATATTCGAGCGCCAAGTGGACTCGGCAGGCGACACGGTCAAACGCTTGAGCAAACCCCAATTCGGCCGGAGCGTTGTAGACCGGATTCCCGCCAACAACGATCAGCAGTTGAGTTTCCCCCTGCGTCATCCGCGAAACTAATTGACGAAGAGATTCCAATTGATCGGTCGGCTCGGGCTCAACGGTTTTGAGATACTCGACCGTACTCCCAACGTTGTTCAGTTGACGATTCATCGCATGACACAGGGCGTGAACGACGGCGGGTTGCCCTTCGCCCGGAATCACCAGCGAGCGGCCTTCGTGTGATTTGAGTTCTTCCGTGACTGTCTTCAGCCAGTTGTCAGGAATGTGTGCAGAGAGCTCGAAACGCGAGTCCGCCACAGAAACCCCAAGTTGTCGCGCGATGATTCGTGCGAGTCCCTCAACGGCACGAGCAGGCAAGGGAAGTCGGTGATCGGCCTGTGCACCAGTCAATCCGGGAGTGCTCTCGACGGCGAACAGGCGATTCATTGACCGCGATGTCTGCGGCCCGTCATTCTCGGCGAGGGATTGCTTTCGCCGGTTAATGAAATCCCGAACGTACCGCACACTGCCCGGCATATCTGCGAGAAAATCCGCGTCGAGTGTCAGAATCACGTCGGCCTGATCAATGTGATAAATCGTCTCGACGAATTCACCAAAGGCAATTTGCGCCCCCTTACGGGCATTGTCGCGTGTCACAGGTTCGTACTGATGCCAAGTGGCTTCTGGATAGTTCGATCGCAACGACGTGAGTTGCTGTCCCAACGATGGCGATGTGACCGTTTCTGTGAGAATCGCAAAGCCACGACCGCGTTCGGTGCGAATGGCACCCATGCGCGCGGTGAGATCCGTCAAAAACTCGCCCCAGGTGCTGATCCGTCCGGCATGCAACGTATTCTGTGAGCGATCAGGGTCATACAAGGACAGAATTGACGCCTGTGCGAAGGTATCTGTTGCTCCAAGACTGGCCGGATGCTCGGGATGGCCCTCAATCTTGATGGGACGTCCCAAATGGCTTTTCACAAGCAAGCCCGTCGCATACCCCGACCGTAGATGAGACGTCGCATAGAAAAGTGGTTTGCCTGGAACAAAATCTTCCGGCTGACGCACATAGGGAACAATCTTTTCCTCGGGTTGCCGCATACACCCACTGATACCGACACCTGCCAATCCCAATGAACCGGCCATGAGCTTCAAGAAGCTGCGACGACTGGCAGAATCGGGCCATTCACTGGCTTGTCGCGGGAATTCACGGTGCAGAAAGTCGATAAACTCCTCCGTCTCACTGAGTTCCGCCAGACTTCGCCATGGACGATTGGGATCAACCTTTGGTACAGATGAAAACGGTTGCCCGGTACGATCCACGTCAAACAACTGTCGCAGTTCTTCTGCGTCATTGACGCGGCCGGCGATCTTGCGGCTCTGCTCCGTGGTATCGAACACTGGGTCACTCATCGATGGCATGTCCCACAATCGAGAAGGGGTTTGGAATCGATGCGCAACTCGCGACTCAAGTCCTCTTGCTCACGAGACGTGTGCTTGATGCCAAACGAGTAGATTTCGTCGAGCGGTCGGATGGAGCGTTCAGGATGAGCGTGGCAGTCGAGACACCAGCCCATCTGCAAAGTATGTGCCCGTCGCATTAGGGGCATCTGGTCAACGCGCCCATGACAGCTCTCGCATCCAACACCCTTAGCGACGTGAATGCTATGGTCGAAATAAACAAAATCGGGAACGTCATGCACCCGCGTCCACGCCAGCGGCTTGCCTGTCCTCAGACTCGCTCGAACAGGCTCAAGCATCGGACTGTCTTTCCAGACCTGTGAATGACAACTCATACACGTTTCGGTCGCGGGCATCCCGGCAAACGACGAGGTTTCAACACTCGTGTGGCAGTAACGACAATCGATTCCAAGACCACTGACATGATGTTCGTGGCTGAATGGTATCGGCTGCTCTCGGACAACGTCCGCCTCCGTCACATAGGACGAACGATTGAACTGGTCCCACCCAAAGGCCAACAGCGCGCAGAAGATCAGCCCGCCGAAGATTGTGACTTTGGAAACCGTGTTTAGACTGCGATGGAAGATCTGTGGCATCGCAACCGGCCCTCGCAGGTGATCCTTCGCCCCTTATGTTTTCACATCAGTTGACGATTCGTCGATGCAAACCATGCGCCATGCTCACAACCCCGACCTGAGGATGCAGACATGTTTGATCTCCGGCACACGCAATTAACGCGTCCGCTCAAATACCTCGATTACGATGGCCAGATTCGTTCCCAACATCAATCCCAAAGTGCGCGAATCCCAAAGAAGGCGGTGTCTTTCACACGACGTGCCATTTCTTTCCAGAGACGAATGCGCGGATCAGTACAGAATGTCATGCTCAGCATGATCCGCAGGTCACCCTCGCGCGTTGGGCTGGCGCGATGCAAGACGCGAGCTCCTTCGAATACGACAAGTGAGTTCGCCGAAGTCTCGATCACTTCGTCGCGATCTGAAGTGCGCCGCATCAACTGACTCTGCGACACCCCGCCTGATGACGATTCGTTCGCCAGCGAAAGCAAAACCGTGAAATGGCGGCCACGGTAGAAATTGTGATCATAGTGCCAATTGATGTGATCACCGGGATTCTTGTAGCACAGCAGCGAAAGCGAACTTTGATCGCGATCGGGAGTGGGCTGGACCTGCTCGGAAGTGATCGAGGAAATCCACGCCTTGAGCTCGGACGAGTGGTAGAGCTCGAGACAGTTTTGTGCGAACCGATGAATGTCTTCGTACGACAGTGTCTGACCTTGTTTATGCAACGGGATGTAACTGGGCACCATCTGTGGAATTGCCTGCTCAGCTTCGGCTCGCAATCGTCGCAAGTCATCTAACATCAGAAAATTGTCGATGCGAACCAGACGCTCATAGTGAAAGCGTTCTGCAAGTGCCCGCCGATCTGCCAATGCGGCGAAGTGGGCGGGACGATCCTGTCCATGTTGCTGACGTTGCGCGGCTAGCGTCGAAAGAGTTCGATTTCGACGGATTCGATGTCGGATCAAGATCGTCAATAGTGTGCCAACGACACTTGTCGCCAGCCCTGCAATCAAAACCCACATGCGCCGCGTCCCTCCCCTAATGGTGGCCGCTCAGAAAACATTGAGTTGTCAGACGTTTGATATTGATCGATTTCTATTACTAGAGACATCTTTAATCGGACAGAAGCGAAACATGATGTACGAATCGCTGTCAAAAAGGAATCGTACGTTGTGAGGCGCGGATGATCGAACTGATGAACTTGATGACGGTTTGATCCTGAACATGTAACTGTTCACAGCTCGGCGAGAGGGGGATAGGTCCCCTGAGCATCAACAACACCGAGTGAGAACGACCACGACAGTGAACATTCTCACTCGCGCCTGAAACGAACTACCCTCCGACTGCCATGTGCTGCTCGAGGGTCGTCAATCCACAGAACCTGATTTTCTCGTTCAGGCCGATAGTTGATTGCAATCGGTCCCCATTCACAACAGTCGACGCTGGTTTCGCGTCGTCGGGGCGGCTCCCGGGGAACCGATCGAATTCAGCCAGTCACATACATGGTTACCTGATGACCCCGCTTCCCGTGAGGTACGAGTGGAACTTCACTCTGCATCGCGCGTCCCGGCCAGGTGTCCAACTCGGTAACGCCGCCGATTAAAAGACTGAGCGTATGGCCTGACAAGACGACTGTGGTCAAATTCGTGCTTGAGCGAACGCCATTAATGAGCAATGCGGTTTAATTCATAGACCTGAACCGAGAGACGGCCCAGAACCACGGCGGCGGCGGCGGTACTAGTCGTCGCCGATGACCAGTCGCAAATAACTTTCGTAGCGGATCTGCGAAATCAAATCATTCTGCACGGCCACTCGCACCGCACAACCTTCTTCCACAAGATGCAGGCAGTCCGGGAATTTGCAGTGCGCGACGAACGGCCGGAACTCCAGAAAATAGCCTTCCATCTCTTCGGGCTGAACATCCCACAACTCAAGCTGTCGGATTCCAGGCGTGTCGACGACCCAGCCGCCAAAATCGAGCTCTCGCAATTGGGCGAACCGCGTTGTGTGACGCCCTTTCTGCGTGATCCGGCTCACGTCCCCTGTCTTCATGGCCAGCCCCGGCTGAATGGCATTCAACAACGAGGATTTGCCGACGCCGCTTTGACCAGTAAAAACCGTCTGCTCGCCCTGCAAGAGACGTTTCAAGGTCGCGATCCCGAGCCCTGTTTGAACACTGGTTGGCACAATTGTGTAACCCAACCGCGCATAAAGACCAATGACGGGTTGCAGGTCGGCCAGATCCGCCAGGTCGACTTTGTTCAGAATGATGAGCGCGCGAACGTTTCCCTTGGCAGAGCTCACCAGAAACCGATCAATCAGCGCGGGTTTGAGGGCCGGTTCCGCGGCTGACGCCACGATCGCAACTTGTGTCACATTCGCCACCAGAATGTGCTGCTTGTATTGGTGCCCGCGGGCCAGGACACCATCGCGCGGCTCAACTCGCTCGATGACCCCCTTGCAATTCTCATCTGGCAAGAAGAGCACACAGTCGCCGGTGACTACAGCGTTTCGCGCATCACGTGCAACCGTGCGCACAACACGGCGCACGGTACATTCGAAATGGAGCCCTGCGTGAGCTTGCCCCGGGTCCACTTGAACCGTGCACTGCGTTGATCCAATCGCAGCCAGAACCCGCCCCCTCAGACATGCCGCTTCGTCGACATGCAGAATAATCGAATTATCGTCTCCGGTTTCACCCAGAACGGTACGTCGCCGTGACAAATCCCCTTTCCCAGAGACTCGCTGCCCGCGTTCGAGATGTTCGATCCCAGATTCATCCGAATGCGCCATCCGGGTGAAATCATTCTGCCGCCGCGTATTTTGGCGGTTCTTCCGGAAATCGATTCGAATTTTCTTCGAGGATTTTTTGGGCACGTTCAATCGATCCCATAGGGTGATGGCGACAACCTCGTTTGATTACTCATTGTTCGTAATCAAACGAGACACCGACGGCCCGTCGGATCAATGTCAGGCAGGCAACTTCGACACATCAGCGGCACTCGATTCTTGCTGCTCACACGTCCATCGTCGGGAGAAGGATTCCGACTCAATACCGCTCGCCGCCTCCGTCGCACATCGCCTGTTCCAAGAAATGCAGCACGACAAGCCCGCATTGACGTGTTCAAGCATACAAACCAAACGGTAATCCAGCGAGACGGCGGGCCGCGCTGACGCTGTTAAAAAAAAGAGCGTCCGAATCCTGGAAGGACTCGGACGCTACTGACCCCATGGGGATTCGAACCCCAGTTCTCGGACTGAAAATCCGATGTCCTAGGCCTCTAGACGATGGGGCCGTCAGGCACATGTTATAGCGAAGGTGGATACAAGATCGGAGTCAACGAGGCCACTCTTCAACAAAGTTTTTAAAAAAACTTTGCGGGGCCAAGATTCAACATCGGGGAAGAACCTTTTCACGCCCAAATGTACAGTTAGTCGGCGGACGCATTCTCTTCAACTGGCGGATCAACGGTGACGACGGGCTCTGCTTGAGCCGCCATGGCATCACGGACCTCACTTCTGTGAATGGGAACTTCACGAGGAGCCTCGATACCAAGTCGAACTTTGTCACCGCGGATCTCGACAACGGTGATGACGATTGAATCGTCCACCACAATGCTTTCGTTTTTCTTCCGCGACAGAACTAACATGTCCCACAACTCCGAGGGCTTTGCCCTTTCTCCATCCGTGCAATTGGCATCTCAAACAAGATCGCGCAATGCTACCCACTATGAATCTGCCGTCGCATTGTAGACTCTACACGAGAGGTGTCAAGCTTCACATTTCGTGCATTTTTGGCACGTGAGTTTTCAGCAACTATTGATCAGGGCCGGCCCAACGGTTTCGTTTTCGAGCGTTTCGTTTTCATAACTCCTTTTGCAATCTGATTTTTCAGTTGCTGCTTGCGTAGCTGTGGGAACTTCGATGCGGGTTTTCGCGGGACTCCGGTCATGGCTTTGGACTCCTCAATCCTTGGAAAGTTCGCTGGCACTTTAAATAATTCGAGCAAAATCAATGGAACGCTAAAAAAACAAGAGACATCCCGCAATTGTGCGGGCCTCAATCTCTACTCGGCTTTCTGGCAGAGTGGACAGAAAAACGTGGCCCGCTGTGCCTGAACGACGCGGACGATCTGACCCAGACGACAGACCAGGCATGGCTGGCCGTCGCGCTTGTAGACCTGATGCTTGTTCTGATACCGGCCATTCTGATTCAGCGCATTGCGATATGTCCCGTCACCCAAGGTCGAACCTTCATATTCGATGGCGGTCAGCAAGATCTCCTGCACCGCCTGCACCATCCGTTTGAGTTCACGCGGACCGATTGTGTTTGATTCCGTCGCAGGATGAATGCCTGCTCGATGCAGTATCTCACTCGCATACAGATTCCCAATTCCCGCGACCACCTTCTGATCGAGTAGGACAACCTTGATTGCCCGCTGGGTTCTCGAACAACTTTCGGTCCATTGTGAAAGTGTCATTTCAAGGGCATCAGGCCCCAGCACACTTGAACAATAGTGAGCCTCGAGTTGCCCCGAATCGAAAAGTTGCACGGTCCCCAGGCCACGCCGATCCCAAAACCAAAGCGATTCGTAGGGCTGACCGTCATCGAACGTCCATTGCAGTCGCAGATGCTCCGTGTCAGGTGGATCAGTCAACACGACCAGCCCGGTCATTCGGGGCTCCAGAACCAGCGACGATCCATCAGCCACGTCAAGGACCACACGCTTGCCCAACCGGCGAACGGCCGAGAACTGATTGCCAATCAACCGCTTTTGCAGTTTGGGTAGCTTGGGCCATACTGAGATCGGCCTGCACGTATTGGGGCACGCCGTCACGGCGCGAATCGTCCGACCAACGACGTGGGGACGGATCCCGCGGACCATCGTTTCCACTTCGGGAAGCTCCGGCAAAATCCGCACTCCTGTTAAGAATTGATTATCAGTTAAAAATTGAGCGTGAGATTCAAGGGAACGGGGCAAGTGACGCGGCCAGAAGTCCCTGACAGGTCGGCGAACATGGCCCGAAGTCTCGCTGACCTGCGTGCTATGCGTCCATCGAACTGTCAATTCGGGTTTGACACTCGATGCATCTCGTTCGAACGCCAGTCGGTTGGGGCCAGTCGTCCCGAATGTACCGATTATTCTAGCCGTCCATCGCATTCTGGCGATCAGCGCGACCGGACCAAACGGCACAAGCCGGAATTCGCAGAATCTGCTTGACGTTGCCCGACACACGGACGATTCTAATCTGATACTTAGAGTGCCGGAATTGTCGGTGAATTGTTGCAACTGAATTTTTCGGCATTGCTCTGCGTCCCTCCCCGTCTGCCACGAGGAACCTCGTATGGTCCACCAAGGCCGCGTCTGTTTCGGTTTTCGCCGCATCGTCGGACAACTGCTGACGCACTCAAGCTGTGTCGCGGTTCTGGCCTGCTCCGGTCTGGCTGCGGATTCACTCAGTGATCGCGATCAACGCGTCGCCGATCATCTTGCCGCCGGAGAATTCGGCCCCGCCTTGGCGATCGCAACAGAAACCGCGAATACCGATGAACAAGCATCGCTCTTGAAACAAATTGCCACCGCACAGCAAGAGGCTGGTGATCACGATGCGGCACAGGGCACGAGCCGACGCATGCCGCGGGCTGCTGCCACCAAAAGCAATCTGTTGGCAGCACGCCCCGACACGGCCCGGCTGGCAGGAGGGCAGGCCAACTTCGGGATGCTCATCAACCTGATTCAGCGAAATACCAGCGGAAAATGGGACGACGTCGAAGGTGAATCGGCGATCACCCCTTTTCAGACGGGGGTCCGTGTTTCCCCCGCAGGACTTCTGCATCGTGTGACGGAACAAGAAAACTCCGGCCAGTTGCAGGCGATGGGTGTTCGCGCCCGGCAGGCAGACCTGAATAGCGATGTCTCTCATAAGAGCGAACTTCGAATGGTGTCGCTCACGCGGCTCGAACGCGAAGTGGCTCGACGAATGGAAGAAGGGCTGCCCATTCCGGAAACCATGTCACAACTGGCCGGACTGTCGCAGGTCAAGTTTGTCTTCGTCTATCCAGAAACAAACGAAATTGTCGTCGCCGGCCCCGCAAACGGCTGGGAATACAATCCGCAGGGACAACCGATTTCGCTTAACGATGGCCGACCGACGCTGCAACTCGATGACCTCGTCACGGTGCTGCGGACATTTGCCTCGGGTAAAGCGGATTTTGGCTGCTCGATCAACACCCGCGACGAGGGAGTCAAGGCGCTGCAGGAATTCGCCAAGTCCTCGACGAAATCAGGGGGGCTTGATCCATCCGCAACGCGTAAGTGGGTTAACGACCTGCAAAGTGCCCTGGGGCGTCAAGACGTCGTTGTCTGGGGGGTGCCTCAGGACAGCCGCGTCGCGCGAGTCATCGTCGAAGCCGATTATCGCATGAAATTGATTGGAATCGACAAGCTGGACGCGGGCAAGGAAATCCCAAGCTACTTCGATTTGCTGCCCGTTGCCCAGCAGAAGAGCCAGAACCTGGATGCACTGCGATGGTGGTTGGCACTGAAGTTCGATGGCGTGACGCACAGCAACGACAAGACCGCCTTCGAAATGCACGGTTCATCCGTGCTCTGTCAGTCGGAAAATCAGTTGCTCACAGCCGATGGCAAGCACGTTCCGACCGGACAATCGGAAGCCACCAACCGCCTGTTTGCCGAGAACTTTACAGCCAATTACGACAAACTGGCCAAGCGTGATACGGTGTTCGCCGATACCCAGAACATCTTCGACCTGGCCCTGTGTGCCGCCTTGATCAAACACGAAGGCTTGGCCGACAAGGCGAGCTGGAACATGGGTGTGTTCGCACCTCACGGGGCCTACACCCCAGCCAGCTATGCGGTCCCGAAAGAAGTCGATTCTGTCGTCAATCATCGCGTATATTCTCGCCGTAACATTGTGGTGCAAGTGGCCGGCGGCGTCAGGGCGGATGTGATGGCCGCCGCGAAGGACGTCTCGCTGAACACCACTGAACCGCGGCTGGATGATGTGGGACGCGACGCCAAAGCCGCCAAGTTGCCCGTCGGACGCTGGTGGTGGGACTCGACGAAGTAAAGCAGGGTCTCGAGCGGGCAATCTGTCAACAAATGCCCGCCCAATATCCGAACCTTGATTTCGTCCGCATGTCTTTGTCATGTGGATCATCGGGCCGTGCAAGCGGCCCGAATTTCGTTGAATCACCGAGGTTTGCGCCAGAATTTGAGCGTACCGCTCAGGTGCCAAATGACGCCGGGCCAAATTGGCGTCTGAAAGACTGCCCGCACTATGCAAGTTGTGATCACTGCCGTCGGACCTGACAATCGTGGTCTTGCCGACCCGATCGTCCACCATGTGACCGCTGCCGGCGCCAACATCTTCGAAATCCAGATGTACGATCACGATTCCGAGCGGCTGTTCGCGATGCTGCTGCGGTGTGACTGGCCATCTCCGGCGTCCGAGATCGCCGCCTTGCGTCAGCAAATGCACGAAATTGGCCACGAGAAAGGGCTGTCCATCCGCACCTGGTCGCGCGATGAGCGGACCGAGCCGCCGCGACTGGCCATTTGCACGACATTTCGCCCCGAACCGGCCCTGGCCCTGTTGCGATCGATTCGTGACAAACGATTGAATGCGACCGCGGCCGTGATGCTCGGCAATCGAAACAGTTGCCGCGGAGTTGCAGAACAGTTCGGTGTCGACTGGCACAACATCGGCGATGCACGAGGCGAGCCCGACAACGCGCGGATGATCGAACTGTTCGACCAGTACGAAGTCGACTACATCGTGCTCGCGCGGTATATGCGTGTGCTTCCCGCGAGCACCTGCTGGCGATTTGCTGGCCGAATTATCAATCTACACCATGGCCTGTTGCCTCCCTTCCCTGGTTTCCGCCCCTACGAAGACGCGTACCAGCACCGCATGCTGACCTATGGCGCGACCGTCCACTTCATCGTCCCCGAACTGGATGCGGGAAATCAGATCATCCACCAAAGCACGTTTACCGTTTTCCCAGGGACATCACTGGAATTGATCAAGCGACAGGGTGAAACGGATCACGAGCCCAGTTGCCTGGTCGAAGGCATTCGGCGGGTGGTCGACCGGGAAGTCGAACTACACTTCCACCGTGTCGTTCGCCGCGGGCAGCTTGGTTGAATCACAGACCGAGTTCGGTCAGGATGTCATCGTGAGTTGTCAGTCCATGCCAACTTGGCGGCGTGCGAGTGAAGCGTCAAACCGGAATTGGCACGTTGACGAACGCGTTACGAGCAGACCCACGAACCTGCGGACGAGGCTCTCCCACCTGTCAGGACAACGCGGCTGCGCGACCTGGCCTCCCCATGGATGATGTCATCTGAGATTGGATTATATGCCCGACGAACGTCCTGAATTGACGATCCGTTTGATGGACGCGACAGACCTTGATCGCGGGTTTTTGGAAGCAATCGGCGCCCTTAGGCCCGCCGAATTGACGCGAGATCAAGCGATTAGCATCTACCGCCATCGATTGCGATCGCGCGTTCGGACCTATGTGGCAATCATCGACAACCGCATCGCAGGCACGGCGGCGGTGTTCATCGAGCCAAAATTCATCCATTCCGGGGGGATCGTCGGTCATATCGAAGATGTCGCCGTGCATCCGGCCTTTCAAAAGCACGGTGTGGGGCGAGCTTTGGTCGTTCATCTCTTGAATGAATGCCGAAATTTCCACTGCTACAAGGTGATCCTCGACTGCGCGGAAGGCGTCATTCCATTCTACGAAAAGCTCGGATTTCACCGCTGGGAACGAGCGATGCGTATCGACCTATAGCTTGCAACGATGGTATCCGCCCCTGTGGCCACAGATCCCGTTCATACAAAAGTAACAGCCCGGATCGAATGCGTTCCCTAGGAAAACATTCGATCCGGGCTGTTTTTTCGGCCACCGGTGAAGCGTGCCACCAGGATTGCAATCCGGGTTCGCCACGCCTTCGCGCCATTCAAGACGCGTCGGCGTGACGAAGGTCTTTACCCGATCAATCAGACATGCCACGACGATTTAGATGCCAGGAACGTCGAGATGCTCTTCCTCGGCGATCTTTCGCAGCTTTTGCAGCGCACGCGATTCCAGTTGACGAATTCGCTCTTTCGTCACGCCCATCTTGTGACCGACCTGCTCGAGTGTCAGAGGGGGATTCCCATCTTTCAGCCCGTACCTCGACACGATGATGTCACGCTCACGAGGGTCAAGTTGCGACAACAGTTCCATCAGCGCTTCGTGCTGTCGCTTGTTGATGAACTCTTCGTTCAACCGTTCGCTTCTTGGATCAGAGGCTTGATCAAACACTTCTTCGTTGCCTGTGCGGAACCGATCAAGTTGTGTGTACTCGGCCGGAATCGAACGGGCGTAGTTCTTCATGATCGCCCAACTTGCATACGTGGAAAATTTGAATCCGCGTGTGAAGTCGAACTTCTCGATGGCGCGAATCAACGAAATGTTTCCATCGCTAACCATTTCGAAGAAATTCGCGTTCGGCTTCATATGCTTTTTCGCAATCGACACCACGAGACGCAGATTGCTGCGAATCAGGAAATTCTTCACTTCGTTGGCTTGTTCGATGAGCGATTCAAGCCGGTCCATATCCTTGTTCTTCGGTTGCGAAACATCAATCTGCTTCTGCAACTGAGCCGCCTGATGCAGCAGGAAATTCATCTTACGGAAGTAGTAAACTTCCTCTTCTTTGGTGAGTAGCGGAACCGAGTACAAGCTGTTTAAGTACGGTGGCAACCCGGGTGGCGTTTTCACGACGCCCGACTTCCGATCGACTTCCGGCGCGGGCTGCAGAATGGTCTTTGCCGCCCCGTCTTCATCAAACTGCGATGAATACATGTAGTCGATTGGCTTTTCCACAAGCAATTCAGCCCGGACTTCTGCGACGAGCCGATAAATGCTCGTCCGAGTTCGACCATACTTTTCCGATAATTCATCCGCAGTAATCCCTTTCAGGAAACTGCGATGAATTTCGCGTTTGTGTTCGTCGGTGATCGTAACCAACGCATCGGGAAACACGGCCAACTCCGGATGATCACGGTCATAATTCTTAAGGGTGTAACGAACGGTTTCAGGCGATCGGTGAAATTTCCTTGCCAGACGATGGCTAATTTCCGTCGGACAGCCGCCAGCCTTGGCCAGTCGGCGAGCACGCTGGATCAATTGTTCACGTTCCTCGACCGTCAATTGGCTGAATTGCGTTCCGCGATCGACATCGTCCGCATGTTTGGTCACAAATCGTTCGACCGATGATCGCAAGAACCCGACGCGCTTCCGTCCACCGAAACGAAATCGGCGACTGACAAGCCCACGATCTCTCCAACGCGAAACGGTTTTCGACGACACGTTAAAGCGTTTGCTGACGTCTTCGACCGTCCACACTTCTTCCCCGGCATTTTCGACCGGAATATCCGCGCTGTCGGAAAGATCCTCCACGAAGCACCGCAGGTCATGCACCGCCTCGGCCCCACTGACGACCAGATCGGGATACATTTCACCCCGATAAGTCGTAATTTTTTCACACAGTTCGGGATATCGATACATACCGACTGGGTTCAATTCATCCAACAGCCGCTCGGCGCGTGAAATCTGAGTCAATTGGACGTCACGCGGCGCATATTTGATTTGCTGATCACGAAGCTGCTTAATCGCTGGATTTCGATAACGCATGTCACGCCTCCCGCCATGAAGAGACAGGTTTTGGTCAATCACTTTCGTCGAGAATCGACCGTGTCACACTGACAGCTCAATTCCCGACCTGTTCTACGATGCAAAGCGAGTGCCGTTTGAGTCACCCTATGGATTGTGTTCGTCAAGACGTCACAACCTATCCATACGCAAAAACCGGACACTGAGATCAAAATAAAAGTTCACAACCTTGGAAATTTCTGCAATCCGTTACACACAAAGACGCTCCGTCTTTATTTTGCGGCAAGAACCGATCACTTGAACACCACGTAAGGGCAAGTCCGGAGGAAATTGCCGCTGCCATTCCTGCTGGCCCGCCATCGCGAAACGACCGCTTCGCAGTCGTCACACTGGTATATACCGTCAGACGGACCAGACCTTACACCGCCCGAAAAGAAGGCCCAATCGATTCAGCCCGAGCGTTCGAGCAGAGACTGTACGAAACACCGGCGTGACTCATTCGAGGTTGAAGGCCGCGGCCCCCGAATCCGAATCAAGAACTGACGAAGTAGATCAAGGCATCGTCTTGAGGAGGAACCGATGTTCAACCTGTTGCAAACAGCCAATGATGACCAAACAGCAATTTTTGCGTGTGCGGCGACCATCATCGGTGCGGCGGCGTTGGTTTTTGCTAGTTTTCACCTGGGTCCAGCCGGACAGCGACTAAAAAATCGCCAGCGAGCTCAATCGGCAATCGGTTACCCGAACGCCCCTGAATTGGATCGCGGCGTGTCGCAAGAACGCGCCGCTTGAGCTTCAAGACAATCATCCGGGTGGCCAAGGCCGACTTCGCGTCGCGGCGGCCACCGGAGAACCGATGTTCGGGCTCATTCCGGATTCGACGGAACGAATTGACGATTTGTACGTATGACTCGCCAAAATCCGATGGCAAGTCGTCGGTTGACGCGATATTTTTCATCGAACATTCGGTTTGCGGCGGGAGATGATGTCATGCGAATTTCGATGCGATTCATGCTGGCGGGCGGATTGGTGGCGTTTGGCTACGTGATGGGAAGCACCGCGATATTTCGCGTGGCTCAGGCACAACCCGATGCCGCGACGCCCTCTGAGGACGCGATCAAGAAGATTGGCGATGCCAATGTCTCCCTCCGATCCGCAGCCCTGCAGTTGACATCTGAGTCGCGGTATTCATCGGCCACCAAATCCGTGAATTCTTATGCGGTGCTGGTGGGCGGGATCGACGTCAAAGAAGATCTGGAAGACGGCCATGGGGTCGACCCCGAGACGTTTGCGGCCCTGAACGTCGCGATGTACGAACTCAAGAAGAACAACGTCAAAGACGATTCGCTGGCGGACTGGATCGATCCAAACTTGTTCTCGTATGACGCAAGCGGTCATCTCATGTATCGGAATAAAGTGCTGCGGATTTATTCAATTTCGCGTTTGCGCAAATTGAACGCACAACGAATGGTTGTGCTTGGCGAAGCCAAAGACGCCAAGACGCCAAAACAATAACGATCGCTCAAATGCGACACTCTTGGCAAAGTCGAGCGTCGCCCTTGGCACACCCTTCGAGAATTGATGTACGAGAATTGATGTAACGGTGGACGCAAGAAACAGTGGCCGCAAAAACGCTTGAACGAATCCAGAAGTGAGTCTGGTCAAGCGATTTTGATCCCGCCAGCAGGACGAATGGAAATCCGACGACCTCGTTCGAATTTGTTTCCATCGCATACTTTCATCCGATAAACTAGGAACGCCCTTTCGCGCGGTACGATTCGTGACAGTCAATTTCGACTCGACGACTCGTCCTTCATCAGAAGCGAGACTACGACAATGAAACGATCCTTCTTCCGGCGATTGTTGTTGGTTCCCGTGCTCACCGCGGGTTTCACTTCGACCAACGTGGGTGCCGTGGAAGTCCCGACGCCAGCCAGCGTGTTGAAGCATACCCAGGGCAATGGTCAGATCGTCCAGGCCTTGTTGTTAAAACTTCAGCAGGATTCGGCCGGTGTCGTCGCTCGTGACCATTTCGTGTTCATGGATACGTCGGCCAGCCAGGTGGGAATGTATCGCGAGCAGTCTTTCGCCGTGCTTGAGTCGATGCTCAAAGCACTGCCAAAAACAGACCGCGTACGGCTGTATGCGATTGATGTCCAAGCCGAATCGTTCATGACGGACTTTGATCATCCGCAAAGCGATGTTGTCGCGGCCGCTCTGACCGCCCTGAACGACCGCATTCCACTCGGTGCGACAAATATCCAAGGTGTCGTTCAGGCGGCCCTGGAAGCACACTCCTCTGATCGTGCTTGCTCGATCACATACATCGGCGATGGGATGAGTACCGCCGATCTGCTCGAAACGGCCGAACTGCAGACTCTCGTCTCGAAACTTCGAGAGCAAAAGATTCCGTTTCACAGCTTTGGAATTGGCCCCCAGATCAACCTCCAATTGCTGGGTGTCCTCGCGCACCAGACAGGCGGCTCGATCGATTTTGACAATCGCGGCGTGATTGGAACAGACGGCGGAACGCAGACATTCGCCCCCGCCGATCGAGGAGCAAAACTCGGCAAGGCCGTGCAGCAACCCGTGGTGTTCCCAACGTCTGTTGTGATTTCATCCGCAATACCCCAATCACTCCCTCTGTTGCCGCTCCGAACAGATCGCGAAACGATTCAAGTGATTCGCGGCCCGCTAGCTGCGAATGCAAAACTGATCGTCAACTCGAACGATCTCCAAGAGTCCGTTGAGTGGACGCTGGCGGCAGCCGTCGAGCAGCGCGGATCGGGATTCCTGGGAGCCATGTCTGAGCAATTTAGCCAGGACCAAGGACTGAGCAACGGACTGGCTGGCCGCGATTTGATGCTGGTATTCCAGAACGGCTTCGCCAATTCCATCGACGACGCCCTGCAATTTGGCGCGAAGCAACTTCAACGGGGACAGGCCGGCAAGGCCGAGCAGGTCGCTCAGCAGGTCACCGCGATCGATCCTTCAAATCCAGTGGCGAAAGAACTTTCGCTGGCCGCCCAACAATTTCAGGTCCGCCAGGTCTCGCAGCCCGCCCCGCAGGACCCAGGTGTGAGCAAGGACGATGGGGCGCAACCGAACCCGAATGCGAGCCTCACGCTTGAACAACAACAGATGATTCGCGTGAAGACGGAAAAACTTCGCAGCCAGGTCAGCAGCGCCATTCAAGATTCAAAACGGCTCGAACCCGAATCGGGATTGGCCCGCTTGAAACAAATCGACAACTACGTTCGCTCGTCGATTGACGTGGCTCCCGATGATCGGCTGCAACTCCAAAAGCGACTCGAAGCCGAAATCAGTCAACTGCGTAATCGCTCTGAAAAGGTGGCTCAGGAACGCGTTCAGCTTGCCGAGCACCTTTCTCAACTGGAAGCGCAGCGCCGCCTGACGGAGCAAATGGAGTTGGACGAAGAGATACTCGAAGGGCTGATCGAACGCGTTCGTGGCCTGATGTATGAAGGAAAGCATGGCCGCGACGAAGCCTATGCCGAAGCACAGAATGTGGCCGACGTGGCAATCGATCTGCGTCCCGGTTCTGGTACTGCATCTGCCGCACGATTTAACGCAGAATCAGCCCACCAATTGACCCGGGCCTTCCGTTTGCGTGCCCGTCGTGCAGACCAAGTGCTGGAAACTCTGCACATGGTCGAGTTGTCGCACATCCCGTTTCCTGATGAACCACCCGTCCGCTTCCCGCCTGCAGAAGTCTGGAGCGCTCTGACGGAACGTCGTGAGAAGTGGAAGAACATCGACCTGCGTAGTGAGAGCCCTCGCGAACGCCGCATTCAGTCGGAACTGAAAAACCTTTCAGAAGCCAACTTCGTCGATGTGCCGCTCAAGGAAGCGATTGATGTACTAAAAGCCAATCACAACATCGAAATTCAATTCGACGCGAAGGCCCTCAGCGAAGACGGAATTAGCACCGACGCTCCAGTGTCTTTGACGCTTTCAGGCGTGACCCTTCGTAGCTTACTGCGATGGATGCTGACCCCTCTGCAATTGACTTATGTGATCAAAGATGAAGTTCTGATGATCACAACCCAAACCGCTGCAGACGCCGATTTCACAACCCGCGTTTATCCCGTGGCCGACCTCGTCATCCCCATCGTCTCGGTTGGGATGGGGGGTGGTGGCGGCATGGGCGGGGGAATGGGCGGGGGAATGGGTGGTGGTATGGGCGGCGGCATGGGTGGTGGTATGGGCGGCGGTATGATGGGTGGTGGTGGTGGTATGTTTAGCGTGCCACCTGAACAACCCAAGGGCGATGTCGCCGAGCCCGCGAACCCAGGAAAGTTCGACAATAAGACGATTCAAAAGCTCAAAAAAAAACGAGCCCTGTAATTGAATCATCGCCCGCCGTTGGCACAAAGCCGGCGGCGAGCACACCAGATCAAAGCGACGCAGCCACGACGTCGGCCCCCTCTCAAAAGGTGACCGACGAGCCCAAACCGAAGATCGATCTGCTGAGCCCGGATGCGACGCCCGCCGAACGGTCAGCACACTGGAATCGCTTCTTCAAAAACAAGATCAAGCCCGAGATCGTCTCCGATTTCGTGCTTGATCTTGTTGAGCATCGCAAGTTCGAAGATGTGATCGCTTGCCTTGAACAGGCGATCCGCAGCGGACAGATTCAACCCTGGATGTATCAGGTACTCGCCCTCTCCATGCAGGCGGTGGGGCGGCCCAATGCTCAGGTTGAGCGAGTGATGCTCTCCAGCCAGGATCTGATCTCGAACGATCCCAACGCGATGATGATTCTCGCGGCCTATCTCGTACGATTCGATCGCCACGATCGCGCCATTGAACTGTATCGCCAAGCGGCGGCACTCAACCCCTCTCGCCCAGAACCGTATGTGCTCGCTTTGGAGTTAGCGACGCGCACGAAAAACTATTCCGCCGTGGCCTGGGCCGCTCCCGAAGTCCTGTCGTATTCCTGGAGTAAGGGGCGCGAGCGAATGAATCAGCTCGCCGAACAATCGGCAGCAGAGGCGGAAGAGGCGTTCATCAAGGCGGGCGATCTGAAGCGAGCGACGGATCTTCGCACCGCCATGCAGCAGGCGCGACACCTCGACCTTGTGGTTCGACTCGAATGGAGTGGACAGGGTGACCTTGATCTGCAAGTGGCCGAACCCGGAGGATCGACCTGCTCGCTCCTTCAACCGATGACGATGAGCGGTGGCATCTTCGTCCATGATGGCTTCGGACCGAATCAAGATAACTGCTATGAAGAATACCTCTGCCCTCTGGCCATGCCCGGTGAGTACCGAGTGATCATCAAGCACGTCTCGGGGACGGTCGTCGGTAAGCGAGCACGCCTGACGATCGTTCGCGACCGCGGCAGCAAACAGGAAGATGTCATCACCGAAACGGTGATGCTAGGACCGAAGGATCAAACGGTCCGAATTTCGATGAGTCACGGACGACGAACGAAAGCAAACGCGGAGCCGAAGAACTTCGATCCGAAGGAAGGCTTGATTCCACGCGGTCACCACGCGGCCCTGGCGCAACTTGCGAATTCGGGTGGGACAGCCCAAGTCGGGATTGGCCCCAGCGCGGTCGGCTTCACCCCCGTTGTGTCTTTGATCAACGAAGGGATTCGCATGGGAGCCATGGCCACAGTGTCTGGCGACCGCCGCTACGTGAGGATCAATGCCTCGCCCATTTTTTCTTCGATCACAGATGTTTTCACATACACGATCGCCCAATGAGCCATTGGCGGACTCGATCAAACAACGGCCCTTTTCAATCATCAACGCACGTGGTCTGAAAAGGGCCGAGGCAACACAAGCGGACGAATCAGGCACGCTGCTTTTCGGCGATCACCTTATCCAGTTCTTCGCGAAGTCGCGGCAGAATTGCGTCATAGGGAAAGGCCCCCAGTTCGACGGGGCCCTTCTTCAAATTGACGAAGTTCGGACCACACCACAGCCCCAAATCGGCATCGTCGGTCTCTCCTGGGCCGTTGACACGGCACCCCATCACCGCAATCGTGACCGCATGATCTTCAGCATAGGCGGTCATTTCTTTGACCTGCTGCGCCAGATCGATGAAGGCCTCGTTCTCGACGCGTGAACAACTGGGGCAACTGATGATATTGAGCGTCTTCAGCCCGTAGTCCACGAACGACCGAACACGGCCGGCGGCGATATCGTCGAGAATTTTTTTTCCGGCGACGATTTCTTCAGCCTTCCGCGAATTCGGCACGGTCAACGACACTCGAATCGTATCGCCAATTCCCTGGCTGATCAGTTGCTCGAAGGCAATTCGGGTTTTGATGATTCCATCCGGCGGCATTCCTGCTTCCGTAACCCCCAGGTGCAGGGGAATATCTGGACGCCGTTCGGCGAAGCGACGATTCCCTTCGATCACATTCTTCGGATCAGAATCTTTCAGCGAGACGCAGAAACGGGAAAAATCGAGCGAATCCAGAAACTCGCAATGTTCCCAAGCACTCTCGAGCATCGGCGTCAGCGAATCGTCAGCTGCGTATTTCTCTTTCTTCGCAGGATCGACAGATCCACAGTTCACTCCGACGCGTAGCGCGCAATCGTATTCACGCGCGACACCAGCCAGGAAGCGAACTTTGTCTTGCCAGGGCTTTTCACGTTCATGATGGTAAAGATGGCCAGGGTTGTACCGAATCTTGTCCACATATGGTGCCACGACTTCGGCAAGGCGATAGTTCTCTTGCAAATCGACCGCCAGATTGGCCTTCGTCTGCTTTCGGATCTCCGCGAGCGCCGCCGCATCCTTGTTGCTGTCGACGGCGATACGCACCACGCCAGCACCTGCCGCCAGCAGATCCTCGATCTGCTTCACTGTCGCATCAATATCCTGTGTATGCGTCGCAGTCATGCTCTGTACCGCGATCGGATGACCACCGCCGATGTACGTGGTCCCAATTTTCACTGCGCGAGTCGGGTTCCGCCGAAGTTCCACTGCTGTCTCCGTAATTGCGACTCAACGCCAACGCTCGAGTCTTCCAAACGATCCGATTGTCGTCATGACATTGTAGCGCATTGTCGGCGCACACTCGGCTTTTGGCAAGCGGATGGCAAGTCGTGCCGGATGCGGGACCGCGATTTGAGTTCACCCGGCGTTTTCGGCGTGAAGATCTGATTCGATTCGGCGATTCAGACATCCGCCCGACGCCAGCGCGACATCGCCGCGTCATCCATTTCTGAAATCATTCGGTTCGCGGAATGCGTCAGCTCTGCTTGAGCATGCTTTTCCGCGAGACGTTCGAGTCCACGAAACGCCTGATCGGCTTTCAGAAGTTGAACCATCCGCAAATTCACCTGCGTCTCGGCCTCGATGACCGTCCGAGAGGCTGCCTCGAATTCATGCCGCAACTGCTCGAGATGTGACTGGCGATCAGCAACGTGGCCTACAGACCAGCCAGAGCTTTCGTTGAGCCGTCGCAGCTCGTCCATGAGTTCGTTTCGAGCCGAACCGATTTGCCCCTGCGTTTCGAGACAGACCGCGAGCTCCGCGCGGGCCACCGTCACCGCCACTGCCAGTTGGTCTCGTTCTTGCTGGCGGAGATTCAAAATCGCTTGCAGTCGAAATGGGTGAGTCATGTTGAAGATCGACATCTTTCCAATGCCCAAGCACGAACCTGAATCTCGACCTCGAAATCCAGAAGTCATTTGATTACAGGAAGATAAGAACTTTGAAAAGAGCAATCTCGACGTCTGTCCGCGTGAATCGTTGCTACCGCTACGGCCGTGACACGGAATCGAAAAAAGGGCAATCGGACGATTCCCTGCAGTTCCAGCGTGGTACGGTTCGATTGCAAGAGCCGATGCGGATCAACAGGTCAGGAGGAGTGTCAAACCTGAAGTGATGCGTCGATGAACTCTCAGCGGGCGCCCAATGAACCGAACCTTGTTTCAAGGTCCGATGTCCGTCAGAATTCTGGCATCATGCACGGAAGTCAATCTCTCGAAAGTAGATTTCAATAATGGTTAACGTTGGGATTCTCGGAGCGACGGGTTACACGGCGCTCGAACTGATGCGGATCATCGTCAATCATCCTGAAGTGGAATTGACGGCCTTGACCTCGCGTCAAGAAGGGTCTCCACATGTCTCCGCAGTGCACCCCAGCTTGACTGGGCGGATCGATATTCGTTGTGAAGATCTCAAACCGCGCGAAGTTGCCGAGCGGGCTCAATACGTATTTTGTGCCCTTCCCCACGCGGCGAGCATGGCCGTTGTCCCGGAATACATCGCCGCAGGCTGCAAGGTCATCGACCTGAGCGCCGACTACCGACTGAACGATCCTGCGGTCTACGCCCAGTGGTACGGGCATGTCCACACCGATCCAACGCGGTTGGGATCGACCCCATACGGTCTACCAGAGCTTTTTGCGGACCGAATCCGATCGGCCGACCTGGTTGCCAACCCTGGCTGCTATACCAGCACATCGATCCTGGCGCTGGCCCCCGCCCTCTGCGCAGGTCTTGTCGAGCCGCAGGGGATCATTATTGATGCCAAAAGCGGCGTCAGTGGAGCCGGACGGACACCCAAACTCGGTACCCTCTACGCCGAATGCAACGAAAGCTTTTCCGCATACAGTGTGGGAACACACCGACACATGCCCGAGATCGAACAAGTTTTGACGCAAGCGTCTGGCAAATCGGTCGAAGTCCTGTTCACACCGCACCTCGTTCCTATGGACCGGGGAATTCTGGCCACGATCTACGCCAAGCCAACCCGAGCTGTCACGCAGGAAGAATTACTGGCGGAGTATCGACGGTTCTATATTGGAAAGCCGTTTATCAGGGTCGTTGACCACCTGCCAACGACAAAAGACAGTGCCTACACGAACTTCTGCGACATGACAGTTCGAGTGGTCAAGGGACGTGTTTTGATCGTCGCCTGCCTCGACAATCTGATTAAGGGAGCGTCAGGTGTCGCAGTTCAGAATCTGAACCTCATGGCGGGTTTCCCTGAAACCATGGGATTGCTGCCGTGCGGACGATGATTTCCGCGTAAGATGGAATTCAGAAAAAGGTGTCGTCACGAATCGAAATACGATGCCTTTGCAGAACGTGAAAGTTGGTCGCAAAGTCGACAAAACTTCTCGGGCGACACTTTAGAAAAGACCGCCTGAACCCTACATTTGAATGTTTGCGACACAGGTCGACACCGAACCGACTCTCATTCGATTGAACTACACATGCGGCAAATTGGCTCCATCTCAGATCTCAACGCCGTCAATCGATTTGCAGACCATCTGCGAGGTGAAGGGATTGCCTGCTCGATCGACGAAGGGACAGGTGGTTACCGAATCTGGGTTCATCACGACGACCATGTGGAAGCGGCCAAGCAAGAATTCCTCGCGTATCTGAATGATCCCGAACACCAGCGATATCGCGATGCGTCCAACCGCGCCATGTCTCGGATTCGCGATGATGTCAATCGAATGCGGCAGGCACAGGCGAAAACCGTCAATGTCTCGGATGGATGGCGTCGCTCGACCAATGCAAACTGTCCGCTGACGATCCTGCTGATCGTGGTGTCGCTGCTCGTGGTCTTCAAGTTTGGCCTCAATCCAGACTTTGGCGACATCAATGCGGCGAAACTGCTGTTCTCGACAGACGGCAAATGGACAAGCATCAATCATGGCGAAGTGTGGAGACTGATCACCCCCATCTTTCTCCACTTCGGGCCAATGCATCTGATCTTTAACATGATTTGGACCTATCAACTGGGAACGCAAATCGAACCCAAGATCGGCTCCTTCAAGTTCCTGCTGATGGTGATTGTGATCGCCGCGTTGTCCAATGCGGCGCAGTTTTGGTTTCACCCTCGAAACTTGTTTGGCGGAATGTCAGGCGTTGTCTACGGGCTGTTCGGGTATATCTGGGTCAGGGGAAAGCTGGAACCAGAAAGCGGCCTTTTCCTGCCACAACAGACGATCACCTTCATGCTGCTTTGGCACGTTCTGTGTTCCGTTGGCGTGATTCCCAATGTTGCAAACTGGGCACATGGAGGCGGACTGTTGGCCGGTGTCGCGATTGCCTTCCTCGGCAACATGCTGAAGCCGCTGTGGGCCCGAAGGTAGGTGAGAAAAATTCCCTTGTTCGTGAGCCCACCTGCTTCGATCGAAATGATCGCAGACATTCTTAGAAAAGGCGGCCTGGCGGCGCTGCCAACAGAGACCGTTTACGGTCTTGGTGCGAACGCGCTTGATCCCGTCGCCGTCGCCCGGATCTTTGCGGCGAAGGAACGCCCCTTCTTCGACCCGCTGATTGTCCATCTGGCAGACCTTGACTGGCTTCCCCGCGTTGTCAAAAGCTTCCCCCCCATCGCAAAGACGCTGGCGGAACGGTTCTGGCCGGGACCAATGACCCTGGTTCTACCCAAATCCGAGGTCGTTCCTGATTTGGTCACATCCGGCATGCCCACGGTTGGAATTCGCATTCCCGATCATGAGCTGACACGCCAAGTACTGAGACTCGCGAATGTTCCTGTGGCAGCGCCGAGCGCGAACCTCTTCGGGCGACTCAGTCCGACAACCGCCGAACATGTCCGCGAACAACTGGGCGATCGGATCGATGCACTGCTCGATGGCGGCCCCTGCCGCGTCGGCGTCGAATCGTCGATTCTCCGCGTTGAGGGGGATCGCGTGACACTCCTTCGCCCAGGGGGAATTCCGGTTGAAGAGATCGAAATCGCCGTCGGAGCTCCCGTACATCACGAACTGACAACCGGAGACAAGCCAGCAGCGCCAGGCATGCTCGACAGCCACTACGCCCCGCGCACACCTCTGACCGTCGGCAATCAGATCCCGCCTGCCGCGCCCTGGCCGCGTTCGGGTCTCCTGACATTTGAGGCACCGCACGATTCTCATGGCTACGCGATGGTCGAGGTCCTGTCACCCAAAGGAGATCTGGTGACGGCCGCGGCCCAGTTTTTCCAAGCGCTACATCGTCTCGACGCGGCGGGGCTTGATGGGATCTTTGCCATCGCGTTTCCAGACCGTGGGCTGGGGCGTGCACTGAATGATCGACTGAAGCGGGCTGCGTTTCGTAAAGCCGAAACCCCAAATTGATGGACGAAGAATAACGCGCATAAAAAGAAAAATTGGGAGACCTGGCCGTCAAGATTTTCAGATTCCGGACCTGTTTCTCGATAGCCATCTTGTCCCAACCGGCGTCTGCGCCTATGGTGTGTCAGTTGGGTGTGATCTATTGCGAGTGGAGATCTGGTACGGGCGTAACGAGATGAAGAACGATTTCAAGCCGGGCGATCCGGTTATCTTTCGCGTCACGAAACAAAGTTCCATCCCTGGACCGCGCGCTGTTGACGTGCACCCTGCCCAAAGTGGCGAAACCTATTCGTACGAAGTCGACAAATTCTGGACTGTCCGCGAAGTCCTTGACGATTCGGTCATGCTGATCACTCGTCGCGGCAAGCGCCGGACGATTTCACGAGGCGACTGGCGGCTGCGACATGCCCGCTGGTGGGAACGCTGGTTGTACTCCGAACGGTTCCCCAAACTGTCGCAAGTCGACGATCTGACCCCGACCGCCGCACCCGGCACAGATTGATTTCGGCATCGCTCGCCAGCGCGATCGTCAGCCATTAGAGTCATGTGAACAGGCATCCTGAATCCATCCTGTTTGGAATTGGGAATTCTTGGCCCCCGTGGCGTAATGTCAAAGCCCGGTTGGCGAGGAATGGCACTCATCACAGAGGAAGACTCTCATGAATCTCGCGGAACTCACCTGGCCCGAAGTGGATGCCCTTTCTCGAGACCTGCCAGTGGTGATTCCCGTGGCCGCACTCGAACAACATGGCCATCACTTGCCGGTCTTTACCGACAGCATGCTCTTGGGGGAAGTGGTTCGCCGCGCCAGTGAGGCGACAAAAGAGCGCGCACTTTTCACACCTCTCATGTGGCTGGGAAATTCACACCATCACATGGACTTCCCTGGAACCATGTCGGCGTCTCCGCGGGTCTACCTCGATTTGTTGAATGACCTGATGGAAAATCTGCTGACGCATGGATTCAAGCGGCTGGTGTTGCTGAACGGCCACGGGGGCAATTCGACTCCGGGTAAGCAAGCTGTCTTTGAAGTGCGTCAACGACATCGCGAGCGATTCGACTTGCTGCTGTTGTTTGCCACCTACTGGGAACATGGTCAACCGAACCAGACACGTCCTGATCTTGTCCAACAGCAAATGGGGCATGCCTGCGAATGGGAAACCTCGATGATTCTGAGGCTGGCCCCTCACCTTGTGAAAGACACGAAATCGCTGAAAACAGTGGATGCCGGCTATGACTTTGATCCCGCCTATCGAGGCTGGACCACTAAAGATCGGACCGTGCCCGGCCACATCGGCGAACCCAAATTTGCTTCGGCCGATAAGGGTGAAGCTCTGTTTGCGGCGTTCTCCAGCGGCGTGGTGAAGCTGATCGACGACGTGGGCGCGTGGGACGGAAAAAGCTGGTCCCAATCGAATTGAAACCCCTCTGGTGAGTCATGCCGTATTTTTGGTTTGTGGTGATTTGCCTGATCTGGGGCAGTAGTTTCGTATTGATGAAGCGGGCGACACTGTGCTTGTCGCCGATTGGAGTCGGCGCCGGCCGTGCCATCGGCGGCACTCTCGTGCTGGCGCTGATTTTTCTGTTCATGAAACAGAAAAGGACAATCCGGCGCGAAGACTTCCTGCCGCTTGTTGCGGTCGTGATCCTCGGATTCGTCTGGCCCCACTCCCTGCAGCCAGAGATGGTCGCGCGGCATGGCGGAGCCTTCGTCGGAATGACAGTCGGCTTCACTCCGCTCCTCACGATTCTGGTCTCAATCCCCATCCTGGGACTCTGGCCGACAAAACGGCAAACGATCGGTGTGATTGGTGCACTCGCCTGCATGCTTCTGCTGCTAATGGACCTGGGAAAGCAGTCGATTCCACTGACGGATATTCTTCTGACGTTCAGCGTGCCTTTGACGTATTCCGTTGCGAATGGAATCATTCGCCGATCACTGAAGCACCTTCCCCCATTGGAATTGACCCTCCTTTGCCTGGCGTCCGCGGGTGCGGTCATGCTCCCCCTCTCGCTGGTCGTCGGAAATCATCGCGAAGCCGACCCCAACCAATTCGCACTTGCCCTGGCATCTGTCGCAATCCTTGGTGTTGTCGGAACCGGGATCGCAACCTTCCTGTTCAATCGAATGGTCCAACAACAAGGCCCTCTGTTTGCCGCGATGACGACGAACCTGGTTCCCGTCGGTGCCTTTATGTGGGGCCATTCCGACGGTGAGAGAATCAGCACGATGCAGGTCGCCGCGCTCGTCGGAATTCTCGCGATGGTGACGTTCGTTCAGGTCGGAGCCGCCCGTCCCGCCGCACTCGAATTGAGCTCTGCCGAACAATGACGTCGCAAATGATCGCAAACCCATGACGCACGATTTCGGACGGCATTTGAACGGCTCACAAATACGTCGCACCGTGCCCAGGTTCCATCAGTGACTCACGCGCTCGGTTTCCATGATCGCGCAGGGAAGATATCCTGACGGCGTGCGAGTTCGCTCTAACAGACAATTTCCAACTGGGAATCCAACCGACCATGAATCATTGGACGATCGCGAAAGCCGCCGCCCTGCTGTGTGTGCTTGCCCCCGCTGTCTCAGCCGAAGACTACACGTTACATACGTTCAAAAAGCTTCGCTTGAACGACCAGTTCTGGAGCGAAGGTGCGAATGTCGGCGACTTCAACCGCGATGGCAAAATGGACGTAGTCTGCGGTCCCTACTGGTACGCAGGTCCCGATTTCAAAGAACGTGCCGAAGTCTATCCCGCAAAGGCGACCTTCAAACTGAAAAAGGAAGATGGCACTGAAGTCGTCATCCCCGGCTTTGAAGGTGGATTGGGCGTCAATAACGCGTACTCCGACAATTTTCTCACGTTCACACATGACCTGAACGGCGATGGCTGGACCGATGTTCTGGTGTATGGGTTCCCCGGCGCGGCGGCGAACTGGTACGAAAATCCCAAGAACGAAAAGAAACCCTGGGCGGCACATGTGGTCTTCGACACCGTCGACAATGAATCTCCGACCTGGCTCGACATCACAGGCGATGGCAAGCCCGAGATGGTCAGCGGGGCCACGCGGTCGGTCAATGGCGAGAACAAAGGATTCCTGGGCTACGCCACGGTCGATTGGTCGGCTGCCGACAAGGCTTGGACGTTCCACAAAGTCACGCCGCCCGGAAGTTGGCAGCGTTTTACCCACGGCCTGGGCGCAGGCGACGTCAATGGGGATGGGCGGATCGATCTGCTCGCCCTGGAAGGCTGGTGGGAACAACCGGCATCGATTGCAACCGATTCAGAATGGAAGTTTCACCCCACGTCATTCGGCGGCGGCGGGGCTCAGATGTATGTCTACGACGTGAACGGCGACGGACTGAACGATGTGATTACCAGTCTGAAGGCACACGAATATGGCCTGGCCTGGTTTGAACAACACCGTGAGGACGGCGCGATCAAATTTCGCCAGCATCTGATCATGGGAAGCGAGCCGAAGGAGAATCGGTATGGGCTGAAGTTCTCGCAACTTCATGCACTGGATCTGGTCGACATGGACGGCGACGGCTTGAAGGATATCGTAACCGGAAAGCGATTCTGGGCGCACGGTCCAAAAGGCGATGCCGAACCAGAAGCCCCAGCCGTCGTCTATTGGTTCAAGCTGGTGCGTCAGACGGACAAGTCAATTGATTGGGTCCCTCAGTTCGTCGACGATGATTCAGGCGTCGGAACGCAAGTTCTGGCGACGGATGTGAATGGTGATGGACGTCCCGATATCGTCGTTGGAAACAAGAAGGGTGCTTTTGTTCACATTCACGAAACAAGAACCGTCTCGAAGGCCGAATGGGAAAAATCCCAACCAAGGCCATTCGCCGCAGCGGCAGGCGTCTCACAGAAGTAGATGACAAATCATACGTTACGGTAATTTATCGGCAATGTCTTCCCATGCCGCTCGAACTCACATGAAGATTGACGGCATGGGAGGCCAACGCTACATTTGGCCTGCGTCAGGTATGACATTTGAGACGTGTGCGAGATCTTCCAAGTTTTCCGACAGAAGACTCAACCTCAGCGACTGTCCTGCCGATTAAAACGTTCGCTGGCTCCGTGGCCAAGTGGCTAAGGCAACGGATTGCAAATCCGTCATCGTCGGTTCGACTCCGACCGGAGCCTCTTCAGAAGGCGTTGTGAGTGATTCACTTACAACGCCTTCTGTCGTTTTTATAGAACGATGAAAATCGTCGTCTCTGCCTCAATTCCGACACACCCGTCCCAGCAGACTCTTGGTCCGGTTCGATCGCGGTTCCGTCCCCTTCCACCGGTCGACGTCTTGGCACCAGATCGCCGACACCGTGAGCTCAAGGGGCGCGACAATCTCATCAAGCATAGCGCCCGGATCGTGAGCCCCATTGAGCTCAGGGCCGTGCTCTCGGCAATCCTTCCTCCCTGCAACCCTTGCTTCGCGCCGCTCGTACCGCCAGAATAAAGACATACCGTCAGTAATTGCCTACATGTTCTACGAGGCCCGTCATGCGAGAAATCTTGAGGGGTTGGAAGCGGAAGACCGGCTTGGCGACATTATTGCTGGCGTGCCTATTTTGTGCGGGTTGGATCAGGGGATTTTTTGTCGAAGATGTTTGGCAGCCGCCGACCGGAGTTCAATTGGGCAATTTGCATGAAGACACAATTCAGTATGTCTTCAAATCGTCGGCTCACGGGATGACATGGGAGAAATTCGAAGGGCTTCACGGGACAAAATTCGGTTGGCAACCCGGCTGGGGTACTGATCCAACCATGCCAACCGACGAAATGGAAAACAAGGTCATCGGTGATATTAAGTGGCGATGGCGATGGGGAGGGTTTGATTTTCGCGATTCGCAGAGGAACGACATTCACCATACGCGCAGCAAAATCCCCTACTGGCCGATCGTTCTTCCTCTTACCGCTTTGGCAACCTGGCTCCTGCTGTCAAAACCTGGCGCGCGGATGCCGTCACCTCCCACAAACGCAGGGAGCCACCAACCATAATGACCGACTTTAAGCTGTGGCGTCGCAAGTTCGGTGTGCTGACACTGCTGCTGGCGTGTGTG
Source organism: Schlesneria paludicola DSM 18645 (assembly GCF_000255655.1). NCBI lineage: Bacteria > Pseudomonadati > Planctomycetota > Planctomycetia > Planctomycetales > Planctomycetaceae > Schlesneria > Schlesneria paludicola. Next base: position 770,837 of record NZ_JH636434.1, read on the forward strand.
GCAATGACCGGGTGGGTGAGGAGTTTTATTTTCGCCGATTGGATTGAACGCTCCAGCATTAAAATCGTTTCGCTTGATGGTGGTGTGTGCGGGGAATACACACGCAACCTCCATGAATTCATACGAAAGCTGTCACTTTCCACGGTCTCAGCAGAACATGCACCCGATCAATATCGCTTTTCGACACGATCCGCACATTGGAATCAGAAGGTCCTCGGATTCGGCCTGAAGACCTATGGAGGCGACTCTCGGAATATCGGAGGAATTGTCTACAACTCATCCTTCAGCGTTTATCGAATTCCCTACTGGTCAATCGCCCTACCGCTGACCGCCCTCTCCGCACACCTCCTGCTCTCGCGGCCTCGCACGCGGAAGCCATCAACGCTCACGAACGCAAGAGGCCAATTGCAATGAGTGATTTCAAACCGCTGCGAAGGAAGTTGGGCATTGTGACGCTGATTCTAGCGTGTGCGTTCATGGCGGGGTGGATCAGAAGCCAAACCAATCTGGACTCGCTATTTCGGTTGAATCAGATGGATACGCACGTCCTGATCTCGTTCAACGGGCGCATCTGTTGGGAGAGAATCTGGCCCGTTCGGACGCCTCGGCCATCAAGATGGCTCTACCGACACAACGGGGTAGTCCCCAGCTTTGAGGATCAGTGGGAAGGATGTGACATTCACTGGAGGGTTGCGACATTGGGATTTAACTTTTGTACCTTTTCCAGAGACGAAAATGTACCAGGCGGCTCATCGTGGACTCTCGAATTCGATTCATGGGAGATCCCGTACTGGTCGATCGTTATCCCACTGACCGCCGTATCTGCCTACCTGCTGCTCTTCAAATCGTGTAACGAAGCCGTCGCCAACGACAACACCAGCGTCCGCCCAGGGGTTCCACAACTCGACCGATGACTGAACGTATTGGCTGCCCCCTCAAGCGGACTCCTGGTCGAGTCAGCGAGTTAATGATCTTTGCCAACATTGGTTGCGTCAGCGATGGTGGAACCTTCACTTGTTAGCGGGGGTTGGTTGAGTGATTTCGTTTCGATCACGATCGTATCGCCGACGATGTCTCCCAGACGTTGGCGACAATCGGACAGGGCGATGCTCAAGATTCCGGGTGACCAGCACAGGAGGTTTCCGGCGTCGACGAAGAACACGATTTCGCGAGCGAGTACTGACACGAAACCGCAGGGGCGTAGACTGGTTCGTACGGTCTTCAATCCGCAGATCCATTTGCCGGGCGTGATGCCCCATTGGGCCTGCATTGTAAAGATCAAGATCGTTACGACCGCGATCGAGATGGCCACAACTTTTGCCGCCATTGCCACGACGGGGACGGAAGGGTGTTCCAATCGCACGTTCAGCGCGTCGTAAAACGCAAGCCAGTTGATTCCGCGAGTCAAAAACCAACCGACGCCTGACGCGGATCCAAACACGAGCAGAATATCGAGCAACCGCGCGATCCCCCGCCAAAGAAGTGATCCAAGCCGAACTTCGGAAAGACCAAATCCATAGTCAGGTCTTGTATACCACCACATGAGGATCCAAGTTCCCACGCCGGATACAATTCCCAGCCCCAGCGTGAATGCGATGACGGAAAGCATACTCCACACTGGCCTGAAAGCAGGGACGCCCATACTCGCATACGTCGGTCCAAGGCATTTCGCGGTGGCCGATCCCGCGGTTTCGTGAATCCCCTGCTCATCAATCCGGTAGAAAAAGCATCCGCCCTGGGAAGTGCAAAGTCCCAGATACGACAGGTGCCCGTTCTCAGTCGCAATTGCGGCCGTGGATGTCGTCCCAAATGGAATCGCGATGGAGGAGTGTTCCTCCCAGATCCCGTTCACCAAGCGATAGAGGTGGCCAATCGGCGTTGAAGAATGAACACCATCAATGATAAATGCCGCAGGTTGGCCGCCGATCATGAGGGCGTGTGTCGCCGCGCCAAAGGGAAATGGCATCGCGGGAGTGCTTCGAACCCTAGTCCAGCCCTCGGAGAACGGGTCACGATTGGCGACGGCGAGTGCGGAAGCCACATCGTCTTCGTTTCCGCCCATCGACTTGCTTTCCGCCAAAAGGCTCTCAATCGACGACGGCACCACGTCGATTCCCACGCGATGGAATAACATCCCTTCCCAATGCCAGAACAAATGATGCTGGCCATGACATTCGATGACGTCAGGATGACTGCCAGTCATCATATTTGGAGCCCCTTGGCTCCTGGACAAATCGCCGATCTGTTCCGAGCCATCGACAGTGCCCTGCGTCCTCCATTTCCCATTTTCGTAGGTCTCGACAACGATTCCCCAAACAGCGGTCGTCACGAGGGATGGTTTTCCGTTGAGCATAAACCCATGGATTCCCATGTCCATGTTGGGATGCTTTGCCAGATTGGATGGCTGCAGTTGTCCATCAATGAGTTCGTAAAACGAGTTGGCCGCTGAATAGAACCAACGCCGATCTCCACAGGCCCAGGTTCGATAGTGATTCAATCCACCGGGAAATTTCAGAGTGGCTGGTAGGAACTCGAATTCGCCAGTCTCTGGATCGACTTTCGTGATTTTCTGCTCAAATTTCCCCGCAGAATTCTGTTGAATATGATGCATGTGGATCAGGCGGCCGTCCAAGATGCTCAAGTTTTGCAGAATGTGAAAGTAGTACGTTTCTCGAAGTCCGGGCAGGAACGGAGTCATTGATTGTCGCGTCGAATAGGAATTCCAGACAAACGCAAACGATAATGCGATTTGTGGAAACGATAAAACGATCGCAAGAACGATGACGCCAAACAAATATCCCGGCTTACGGCTGGACATACTGAACCTCTGACGAATCAAATCCGCGATCTGGACGAGGCCGACAAGTCATTATGTCTTAATGGCGAGTCAACATCAACGTAAGGGCCAAAATCGCGGTCTCGCGCCAAGCGGATCGGGCGTGCGATCAACGGGTCATTTTCGTCGACGCAAACGAGCGACCAGCACCGGTGGGAACTCGGAGAGACCCTCGTTCCATGAGAGGCGCCGTTCGCCTGGCGGCTTCTCGGTCTGAAAGCACGGTTCCTCAAGTCCATCAAGCACGAATCCGGCCGAAAAACAGGATCCGAGTAGCACGTGAAGTGGTCGATGGAAGGTCGACTGAATCTCAGGCTGCCCTGCGATCCCCTCCCCGCGATAGGTGCGCGATGTCATGTACTCATACTGCTTTAAGGCAAACGTTCTCACGAGACGCCCGTCCCGATCTTCTGCCTCGACCATCTGTGCAAATCGGGCACTATTAAAGCAGGGATGAACGACGGAAAAGACGAAGGTGCCTCCCGGCCGCAAGAGCGCAGCCAAGGCACGAAGCAACGGATCGATGACCGGAATATCGAACAGAACCATCATGGAAATCGCCGAATCGAAGGCGTTCTCGCCGAGTTGCCTGAGCTGCGGTTCATCTGTGGCATCCAGCACGCGATACTCGATGCGGTCCAGATGTCGAGTGGTTCGACGTCGCGCATTGTGAATCATGCCCTCCGAGAAATCGAATGCAACAACACTTGCGCCGCACTCGGCGAGCCGACGGGCATACAATCCATTCCCACAACCGATATCAAGAATATTGACCTGCGGTGACAGTTCTAACAGCCGTTTCGTTGCGGGCCAAATCAGTTCTTCCACCCACGAATGCCCTTCCCCAACGTGCGAGTCCCAGTAATCCGCATTGGAATTCCAGACTGCGCGAGATTCAATCGTGATGGCCCCAGAATCCGAGTCAACACCGGCAGGAACGTTCGGTGAGGTCATCTTGGCGTAGCCTCCAAAAGTGTTGCGGAAATTGAAGTGTCAACATCGGGCCGAAAACATAAATGACCAGGTGCCTGATGGCAACGACCATTGCTTCTACTGTTCTTCATCGCGGCGCGAGGCATCGCAATCGACGAACAGACTCCCTACAACCTGCGACGCCTTGTCGCGGACAATTTTCGCCGAGTAACATCTTTTTCAATTCCCGATCGCACCCGCGATCGACAATTTTTCGCTTCGAACGCAGCTAACTCCTCAGGCCGAACCAGGTGCTCGCCATCTATGAAATGCTCTTCGAAAACAGTTGAGCACCGCAAGGGAAGCGAAGCCCCACGGGCCGCAAGTCATTGAGCTACCTAAAAAATCGCGATGAACACGAACCATCATCCGCCCAACGTTGTACCAATCACACGACCAAGGTCCTTGGAAGCTCTCATGGTCCATTGTCATTTCGCTGGAACCAGCCGCATGCGAGTTTTGTTCGGGACGCTGATCGGCGCGCTCATACTCTGGCAAACGGCCGGTCTTGGAAATGACGATGTCACGCAGGATACGGCGATCCAGAGGATTGAGGCGCTCGGTGGCAAGGTTGTTAGAAATCAAGAACGTCCTTCGAGTCCTGTCGTCCAGATCGATTGCCGGGATGCACAAGAATTCACCGACGCAGACGTCACACTCCTGAAAACGTTTCCTGAACTGGAATCGCTGGACCTGAGCGGAACCCAAATTTCCGGAAAAGGCATCGCCGAGCTTTCAGTTCTCCGCTCATTGACCGTGCTCCATCTGGCAAATCTTCCGGTCAAGAATGCGCAGTTCAAGAAGCTGATTGAGCTGGATTCGCTAACGACGCTCGACGTCGCCGACACGCAGGTCTCCGACGCGGCCCTGCAAGGATCGATTGCCCATCCGAATCTGACGACGCTGGTCCTGAGCGGCAATCGCATCACAAATGCTGGCCTGAACGACTTGTCCAAGTTCGGACAGCTTGCGATCCTTGATCTCACCCAGACGCGCGTTTCCGACGAGGGAATGACGGCTCTAAAACGCCTGGAGAATCTCACGGAGCTGCGTTTGTCTGGAAATGTCATCACTGACACAGGGCTAGAAGCAATCGGCGGCCTGAGCCACTTGAAAATACTGGACCTGACGGCCACTCAGATAACTGATGCGGGGTTGAAGCACCTGCGAGGCCTCAACAATCTGAATGAACTCAAGCTTGGACGCAATCAAGTGAAGGACAACGGAGTCAATGCTCTCGTCGAAATCCCCACGCTGATTGCACTGGACTTTTACGCCACGCAAATCACCGACGAATGTCTGTCCGCACTCGGTCAAATCGCGAATCTGACGACGTTGGATCTCGGAAAGAACCCCATCTCTGACTTCGGTCTCAGAAATCTGACACGATTGCGAAACCTCAAAGAGATCGGCCTGGTTGAGGCTCCCGTTACCGCTTCTGGCCTCAAACGATTCCAAGACGCAATTGGAACTCCACTGATCATCACATGGAACGGCACTGACCAGGACATTGAAGCGGCGAGTTCGCCGGTGGAAGCGGACGTGCATCTTGAGGTCCCCAAGAAAGCACCCGTTCCCGTTCGCCCGTGGATGCTGATCGGCAACCTGCTCGTCCTGTGTGTCTTTGGTGCAATCTATCTTTATCGCAGGGCGTTTCCCGACTGATTGCCGGGAATTGCAATCGGCGGGCCGAATTTCGTGTTCGGCAGGCTGAACCGAATATACGCCAAGGTCAGAAAAAGCGCGACCGAACCCATTGCGGTCACGCCGCAGGCCTGCAGAGTCGGATCAATCTGTTCACTGACGGCGCTCACCAGCAACAGAGTCGCAATCGCTGCGCCAAGGCTTACAACCCGTCGTGCATGTGCGGTCAGATCGGAGTGATTGTACCAGTGACCGATGGCGATCCACGCGGGAAGCAGCCAGCAAAAAAAGTAGGTCCATGCGAGAGGTGAGCAAAGCGGCACCAGCGTACAAACCATGGCTACCTCAAGCCCCTCGCACGCCAGATTCGGAGCGAATTGAAAGCGACACGCCAGCAGTAAGACCAACCCCAGCAGCAAACAAATACTGTGCCCGATCATTTGCGCCGCCTTGGGTGTCAGATCGACGACATTGACGTACAACGGTTCCTCGGGACGATCCCCTGCATCAATGTGTCGTAAGAGTCGATGGCTGCAGGCAACAAGCGATTGATTGCGACGCGTAAATCCAATCGACGAGCGTCCCGACATCGAGTTTCCCGATTGGTCAAGAATCATGAGCGACGCCCATTGTTTCAATTCCTGGGTATTGCGTTCAAATCCACGCACCAGCCCTGGAAAGAACCAGACCAGCGCGCAGATGCTGACGATCGAAGACCCTACAGCCAACCATTGTCGCCGTGCGACAAAATAGGCAAGGGCTGAAAGCGGAAAGGCCTTGAGCGCGACGGCGGTTCCGAACAGCCAGCTCGCCAGATGCGATCGTCGTCCCCGCATTGCCAAGAACGATCCCAACGTGAGCGCCAACAGGAGCAGGTTCGTCTGCCCCAGAAGTTGAACATCCCAGATGTAAGGAGCGACCATCAATCCGGGACCGACCGACAGGAACAAAGACCGTCGAGCCCACTGCCCCGTCACCAATACCGACGCCGCCCAGACAGCGACGGCCCATGATGCGGCGTTCAGAAGGCAGAGCACCGCGACAAACAAGACGGGACTGAGATGCGACAAAGGTGCGTACAGCAGCACGGCTGCCGTGGGAGGATACATATATTCTGGCTCGCCGTTTCGCACATCAGCGTAAAGTGGCTCGCCTGCAACCACCCACTGACCAACCATCTGCCAGAATGTGTAGTCCTTGTTTTCGCGTGCATAAAGCACCGCGTTCACGATCGGCAAGATGGAAAAAACGCAGCCAAGAACGAAGAAGAAGGTCAGAGCCCGCCAATCCCCTTCCCGAGCGAGGGCAGGCTGCGAACGAACAGAATGTTTTGGTAAATGCGTGGCCCGTGATTTCCGCACGCGGCCTACGGATTTGATGGTCTGCTTGTCGTGAACCTGCAACGCAATCATTTCCGCGTCCCGAAGGCTGGTAAAAAGGCCCGAATCAAGGCACGCGAACGAATCCGACAGCACCTTAATGCGAGCTTAATAGCCGATAACCACTTTCTTGTCAGCGTCTCATGTTAGGACGCGGCACGATTTCGCCTGAAACTCACTTAAAAACTTGTGAGAAATCCTCGAAGCGGACGCCAAAACGTTCACTGTCCGTCAACGCAATCGCAACGCCGAACACGTTCACAACCTTTGGCATTCACGCTACCGACCGAGCAGGCGAAATCGTTGCGCTGATCCTTCACGAATTCCCAACGAGCGTGACGTCACAGTCCGGTTTGAGTCGCCTGGACACTGGGTGCGTATTCCGAATAGACAAAAACGGGAATCGACAATCCGTCCAAATGGCTTTGAATCAACGGACGAACGTCCGTCCAATCGAGACCTCCCACGCCCGTCGCCAGCTTTGGAAGTGCGATGCTTTGAATTTCACCCTTTTCCAATTCGTGACGCAGTCGACGCAAGCAGTGATTGACGTTAGCGATCGTTGCCTTGCCGGGCTTCGCCCCATGTGCGTGCTCACCTTCCTGAGTGATCAAGCAGAACACGCGCGCATTGAACCCTCCCCAGGCCCAAATCTCACCCGGCTTGGGATGGCACTGATTTGCATAGTGCCGAAAATCCGTTGCCATCATGGGCCATTTTTCTCGTAAGGCGAGTGCCAGCCCTCGGTCAAAGTGATCATTAGGTGCGATGCCATGAGCAATGGCCTGGGTCTTCGTCAGCAGAATGTCACCAGAGACTTCGTGGAGCATGATCGTCCTTATCTCAGCAGCGGCGAGTGTATCCGCCTGTCCTATGACAAGACGAAAACCAAGCGGCCTTAGCATCGGACAAGGCCGAATGTCCATATCTTCAAATTGATCTTACAGAGGAGCGCCCACCCCCAACAGACGCATCCCATGCAAAACGCCATGACCTCGCAAATGCGCAAACGGTAGAAACGCACCTGGATATCGCGGCTCCATCACTTTCAGGTACCCTCGCAATATCCAGGTGATTCCCGGCCATGGACCCGCAGTTGACGATGGATCTGAAAAGAGCCATCAGCATCCCACCCCGCGGCTCGAATCACGTGTTGGACGATGATCCATCCGAACAATAATTCGTGAGGCGTGAATGGTTTCTCCAGCAACCATGATCAGTCCTGTTCACCACCAAGAACATATTATCAGCGGAAAAGCCGCCCGTATTTCTGAACAGCTCAAGACCACTGCGGCAGCCGATATCACGACAGTGCTGCACCAACTGGATTCGCGTTTAGAAGGCCTGCAGGAGTCTGAAGTCGATTCCAGAGCGAAACAATATGGACTGAATGAGATCGCACGCGAGAAGCATCAATCCGCATTGGCGCGACTGCTCTCCAATGTCGCTAATCCTCTGGTCCTGTTGCTGATCGGGCTCGGGATTCTGTCGGTCCTGACAGGAGACGTGCGTGCCGCGATGATCATTTTCGTGATGGTCATCCTGGGTGTCGTCCTGCGGTTCTTTCAAGAGATGCGTGCCGACAACGCCGCTGAAAAGCTCAAGGCAATGGTCAGCAACACGGCGACCGTTGTGCGACAAGGCAAGGAAACGGAAGTCCCACTGAAACAGCTCGTTCCTGGTGACATCATCCAACTTGCCGCCGGCGACATGGTCCCCGCCGATGTGCGGGTGCTGTCGGCCAAGGATCTGTTCTTGAACCAGTCCGCCCTGACCGGCGAATCGATGCCGGTTGAGCGAAAAGCGGACATCGTTTCTGCAACAACATCGAATCCGCTCGAACTGCTGAATATTTGCTTTCTCGGCTCGAATGTCGAAAGCGGTTCGGCCACCGCTGTCGTGGTTCACACGGGAGACAAGACCTACTTCGGGGCCCTCGCGACGAGCATCGTCGGCCAGCGCCAGCTGACCAGCTTCGACAAGGGGGTCAATCAATTCACCTGGCTTATGATCGGCTTCATGGCCGTGATGGTTCCCGCCGTATTCCTGATTAACGGCCTGATGAAGCATGACTGGCTGGAAGCGTTTCTTTTTGCAATGGCCGTGGCGGTCGGAATGACGCCAGAGATGCTGCCCATGATTGTGACCGTGAATCTCTCCAAAGGCGCGCTGACGATGGCTCGCAAGAAAGTGATCGTCAAGCGACTAAATTCAATCCAGAACTTCGGAGCGATGGACATTCTTTGCACCGATAAAACCGGCACAATTACCGAGGGAAAGATCGTCCTCGAAAAACACTTGGACGCTCAGGGAGAGCCGAGTGACAAGACGCTTCACTATGGATACCTGAACAGTTACTACCACACTGGACTGAGGAATTTACTCGACGAGGCAATTCTTGCGCACGACGAACTGGAGGACAGCCTGAGTGCCAAAGAAAAGTATCACAAGATTGATGAAATCCCTTTCGATTTCGTACGCCGTCGCATGTCCGTCGTCGTCGAAGACCTGACGGGCATGAATATTTTGATTTGCAAAGGTGCCGTCGATGAAGTGCTCAATCTGTGCACGCAAGTCGAAGTTCAGGGCGAACTCATTGAGGTCTTGCCCGATCATGACGCTCGACGACGCAAGATCGCCGACGATCTAAACGCTCAGGGATTTCGCGTGATCGCCTTGGCCTACAAAAACATGCCCGGCGCGAAGGACGAACCCACCTACGCCGTCAAAGACGAATCCGATATGGTCCTGCTGGGCTTCCTCGCTTTTCTCGATCCGCCCAAAGAGACGGCTGGCGAGGCCCTGCACAAGCTCAACAGCCTGAATGTGAATGTCAAGATTCTGACCGGCGACAATGAGATCATCACATCTTACATCTGTCAGGAAGTGGGGATTCCTGTCGAACATCTGTTGCTTGGCACTCAAATTGAATCAATGAACGATTCGCAATTGGCCGACGCCGTCACGCTGACAAGCGTGTTTGCCCGACTGGCCCCAGCGCACAAGGCACGCATCATTCGCGCACTTCAAAGCAAGGGGCATGTTGTCGGCTTCATGGGCGACGGCATCAACGACGCCCCGGCCCTGAAAGCCGCCGACGTGGGCATCTCGGTCGATAGTGCGGTCGACATCGCCAAAGAATCCTCTGACATCATCCTGCTGGAAAACAGTCTGATGATTCTGGAACAGGGAGTATTGGAGGGCCGCAAAGTCTTCGGAAATATCATCAAATACATCCAGATGGCGGCAAGCTCGAACTTCGGCAACATGTTCAGCGTCGTCGGCGCCAGTGCCTTCCTGCCCTTCCTTCCGATGCTGCCAATTCAAGTCCTGACGAACAATCTGCTGTATGACTTCTCGCAAACGACGATTCCAACGGATGGCGTGGACGCCGAATGGTTGACCAGACCGCGTAAGTGGGAAATCAGCCGAATCTTGCGTTTTATCCTGTTAATCGGGCCGATCAGCTCGATTTTCGACTACATCACGTTTTTCCTGATGCTGAACGTCTTCCACTGCTGGGACAATCCCGTGCTGTTCCACACCGGTTGGTTTGTCGAATCACTCTTCACACAGACGCTGATCATTCACATCATTCGCACCCGGAAGATTCCCTTCCTTCAAAGCAGGGCCAGTTGGCCGTTGATCGTCACATCACTCATCATTGTGATGGTGGGTGCCTGGCTCACCGTTTCACCGTTAGCGGATGTGCTCGGTTTCGTGCCACTTCCCTCTCTCTATTGGGCCATGCTGGCAATCATCCTTGCGGGATACCTGGTCCTGACCCAGCTCATGAAGACGTTCTTCTACCGCATCTTCGGTGACTGAAACGGTAGCGAGATTTACACGCCACTACGTCGTGCCGATCGAGCGCAACTCACATCGGACTGATTTCGTGGAAAGCTCCCGCACCATTTGGAATTGAGAGCACCTTCACCCTGGTGGCGTTGCCTCCCGATGAACGACTTGAATTCGTCCTTAAACAGTCATTGGCAAATCTCGTTAGGCCCCTCGAAGATTAACGGCGCGTTCGTAGCCAGGCGAAGAACCATTCCGACCATTCGCGCATCGACGAACGGCCGATCAGTCCCCGAAACGAACAAGCCCGGTGTCAACCAAAGGCACTCGGTCTGATCCGATATCGATTTGTCTACTGGACCGTTTCTGAACCCTGTTCGATTCTCGACGCATCCTTCGATTCCGAGTGGGCCTCGGCAGCCCCCCCTGGCACGAATTCGATAGCCTGTATCAAGTGAGGTGTCACTCTCGACATTTCCACGGTCATCAATTTCGTTGTAGCCGATGCTCCAGACTACCGCTTCGCCGTTGTCATCGCGGCGATACTTGAGCGGGGCGCCGGTCGAATCCATGGGATCAGTCGGGACGGCGTCCAGAAAGTCGGGCACAAGCTGCTCAATCGACGCAGGGAATTGTCCATTTCGTCGTTGATACTGTTGTGCCGCGAGCGCGACATCGAGGCAGGACCGGCGTGAAAGAGCTTGTCGATGAGTTCTGTCGAGACTGCCACCCCCCAGAAGATATCCGTCAAGACTCGGCATCTGCTTCAAACAAGCGTCGAGTCGCAGGCTGAGTCGTGCCGGATCAAGTTGTCCCGAACGACGGCGATGTTTCGTGTCCATTTCGAATACGATCTCGTTTTTCAAATACGATCCCTTTTGCCGTTGATAGACCGGTCGATCGATCTGTTCGCAGTTATTCAGAAGTTCCTGACGGGCAAGTCGCAGCACGAGGTCAGGTTGGCCGATCGTCCAGAGAGCCACCTTTTTCCCCGCCAGAATCAGCGGCTCTTCCGGCTTGGCCATTTCCCAGTTCGGGACAAGGATGTTCGGCCCATCGGCACGATTCATCATGTTCCTGAAACACAGATAGTTCGCTTTCAGGATGTCCGAGGGTGGAACCGCGTCGGAAAGGTCGATCAGAAGCGCCTGCCGCGCTGCCTGCAATTGCTCAGGTGTCAGCAGCTCGTGTTCAGCCCACCGGGCAATTCCCACATACGTATACGATCGAATTCCCATCCCGATCAAATAGCAAATGACATATCGGGACATCATTGAATGACGCGCGCACCGTAAGTTGGCGAGATGCCAATCCCAGGCCGCATCAAGATCCCCCATTCTCTCAAGGCGAACCGCCTCGGCCTCGCTCAGAACGACAAGTCGTCGCAGATTCTGGTGGATATTCACAGTGGTGGTTTCGCCAGCGGTCTTCAACGAAGGACCGCTTGAACGCACCATCTCACTCGCACTTCGATATTCGTCAAGCGCCATGCGCCTGCCGCGAAGCCAGTGATCCAATCGTGAATTCCATGTCGGGTCGGCTTGCCGCGTCGCATCGCGCAATGCGCGTTCCACATCGCCGAAATTGTTAAACGATTCACCTTGCTGATCCGCGACGTTATGAATCTGATCAAAAAACGTCAAAGCCAGTGCGTATCGAACAAGCGCATCCTCGTTCGTGGGAACGTCCTCAGCAATCACCTGATCCGGGTCAAACGGAAGCGTCACGTCCGCGATCTGCCAAAGACAGATCCATCGCATCACAAATGGAGACAGCAGCACGGACACGGAGATGGCGAGCAACCAGGTACGCGTCGACCAGTTCCACGGCTTCCAAGGTGCCCACCGAAATTGTGATGGCATTGGAGGTACTCAAGAACCCCAGGGAAAAGACATTTCGCCTCTTCTCTGGAAGAGTAGAGAACTCTCTCCACGACTTCAACCGGCCTTTAAGTGCCCGTTGAAAGCAGGAGAACAGGCATCATGGCCTTCACGTCGTTCTGGCTCTTTTGAATCTGCGCAGAGCCAATCTCACTGATTTCAATAGGTTCGGCGACCCGGCATTGAACGGAGAATCGTGAGTGCCAATGAAAAAACCCCAGCAAGCTGGGGTTTTTTGGAGAGACTGCAAATTGCAATTTCTCAAGTGGCGGGGGCAGGATTTGAACCTACGACCTCGAGGTTATGAGCCTCGCGAGCTACCGGGCTGCTCCACCCCGCGTCAGTGTGTCGCTGTCGACAGAGGGAGTATATCGGCCTGCCGCAGGAAGGGAAGTCAGTCGATTTCGAAATTCGTTTGTTTGCACAAGAATTGGCCGACTTTCGCAAGAAAAGTCAGCAACACCACGTACACGACAGTCGGTGCGACTTCAAGAAATCGCATTCCGTCGTCATCGACGGCAATCAGGCTGATCGTGGAATACTCATTTTGAGTTCAATACGAGAAATACACTGCAGAAACAGGGCGGGGGGGTTATCTGTGCGCAGGCCGGGCCGAGCGGAACAGGCACATTTCCCCGGGTCATGGAAATCCACAAAAGGTTGGCCAGAGAAACCCTTCCCGTTGCTGCAGGAAAATGAGCCGGTCCCCGGCCTGCTATCCGTTACGCGGCGTTCTTTTCGCGAAGAACTTCTTCAAAGACTTCTGCGACCTGTCGAGCGTTGTCTTCGACACGCAGCTTCGACGCCGTCTGCCAGCAATGGTCGCTCATGACCTGTCGGTCGGGACGACTGAGTGAGAAGTGGCGATCGATCTGATCGGCAAGTTGATCGACGGCCCAAGCGTCGGGAATCACATATCCATTGCAGCCCGATTCGATGATGTCGGCACCACCCGCCGTCGCAGTGGTGATCACCGGCGTCCCGCACGCCATCGCCTCAAGATTGACATTCGGAAACGGCTCGTAAATCGTCGGCAGCACGAACAGATCGCCCGCGCCGTAATACCGTTGAATGGCAGACTGGCGGCCGGCGAAATGAATCCGCCCGGCAAGTCCCACCGCGTTCGCCCGGCGCTGATAGCCCGAGATATCCCCGGCACCGAGAACCAGCAGACAAACCTCGCGATTCTTCATCCGGCTCATCGCGAGAAGCAGTGAGTCCAATCCTTTCCGACGAAAATCCATTGACGCGAAGATCAGCAGCGGTGTTTCGTCATCGGCCCGGCCAACTGCCATCGAAGAGGCGTGCGTCCCTGATCCCAACTGACGAAAAATTTCGGCGCGAACTTCTGCTCGATCGTTTCGAACACCGGGATGAAATGTCCGCGTATCGACACCATTCACGATGCGGCGAATGCGGGACTCGTCAACGCCGAAGTATTCTGTCAGCAGGCGCGCATCGAGCTTCGATTGCACAATGACGCGTCGTACTCCCGTCGGCCGGTACAACCGACGTTCCAATTCAAAAATCGCCCGATGTCGTGGATTCAGTTGCTGCAGCCAACGCGACACGGGGTTGCGATACCAGACCTTCACCCAATGGGTCTGCATCGGATCGGTCAGCCGGTAGGTATCAAGCCCCGCGACCCGTGATAGGCCGTGCACGATATCGAACGACTGCGACCGAATCAACTTTTCGCAATTTTCGGCAAACGACCGGTTCTTGGTCCATGACGTCAGCTTGTTGACCGCCACCGGTAGAAATTCCACTTCAGCACGCAGTTCGTCATCGATTGATTCACCGATAACCGTGACGCGGTGTCCCAATGCCTGCAAACCGCGAAACAAATTGACGCAGTACCGCTCGGCCCCGGCCTTCTTCAACGAACATTGACGACGAACAAGTCCGATATGCATGAAAACTTACTCAGTTCGGCCAGTCGACCTTCGATTTACCAACGGTTTCGTGCACAGCATTGGCAGCCTGTTGAAATCAGAGAGACGGGCACTTGGTGTTCACTGTGTCATGGTGTTTTTCTTGATTCGGTGCGGAGCCTGTCCCCCTGGTTTCAACAGGCTGCTAGGCAGCATCACGAGTGGATCTCTGTCGGCCCAGTTGTCGCCTGACCGCGGCAAACACATGATCGACAGACAGGTCTCGCAAACAACGATGATGTTTCAGTGGGCACTCGCGCTGCTGGCAGGGCCCACAATCCAGTTTCAACTGCAGATGCTCGCCGAATTCATAGTTCGTCTCACTCCACTCGATGTGAGTCGGCCCGAACAGCGTCACGACGGGTGTCCCGAACGCGGCGGCAAAATGCCGTGGCCCGGAATCGGTCGTGACAAGCAGATCGGCCGAACTCACCGCCGCCTTCGTCAGGCCGATACTTAGCACCTCATCAGCCAAACTGAACACCGCAGGATGATCCGCTGTTTCCGCAATCCAGCGGGCGTCGTCCCGTTCGGATGGTCCGCAAGCGACCAGAACACGTTGATCGAGTTGCGTCACGATGCGACGCGCCAGCTCGGCGAAGTACTCTCGCGGCCAATTCTTCGCCGCACCGAACGCTCCGCCCGTATTCAGACAGACGAAGGACCGGTGTCTGTGTTGCGGGCGTTCATCGTGATCCGAGCGACTTTGATTGAGGCGTGACCAGATTCCGTCAAACTGGTCCTGGTCCTGTGGCCGTACGGCAAGCTCAATCTGCCGGGAATCATTGGAACACCCCAACACCGAGGCAAGTCGCAAATACTCATCGAGAACGGGATTGGGGATCGACTTGGATTTCGGAACGACACCATCCGTCAACAACAAACTTCTGAGGTCGCGTGCGAATCCAATCCGGCGGCGGGCACCCGACAACCACGCCAGCCAGCCGGTCCGAAGCGAATTGGGCAACAGCAGGGCCACATCAAATCGTTCGGCCCGTAAGGCGCGAATGAATGAAAGTCCGCGTTGCGAACGATCGCGGCCACGAGGATGATAGAACAGTGTTCGATCGAGCAAATCCGTTCCAGCCAGGACATCGGAAACGTAGGGCCGCATCACTCCCACAATTTCTGCGTCTGGAAACTGATTGCGCACAGCGCGCAACGCAGGGGTCGCCATCGCGGCGTCACCAATCCAGTTCGGCAGAAAGATCGCCAGTTTCATGAGCTTGCCATCCTTGGCTCGTTCGAGCGGGCGTCCCCGCCAACGTGTCATTGACCAGTGCATTCTTTGATCAATGCGGCATGTCGAATCACAACAGGAATCACTCGACGTGACATTGACCGAGCGAATCATCCTTGCGCTCTCCAATTCCGTCAATCCAGTTTCCGCCGCAGTGTCCCTCGCCTGCCAATCGACACGACAAGAACCGTCGTCGCAGCAATTCTGCCAGCGAAACAGTAATCCCGTCATCAAACGTCGATGAACGCATACGAAGTGGGCCGACAAATCTTGGAGCTGTCTGGAAAAACTACCGGGGCTGAGTGATCGTGTCACCACTTCAACACGGCAGCCCGTCAGTCGAGAAACGTGTCACTCCGAAGCCTGAGGACGGCCAAGATTTGGAGGAGGCACTGCCGATGCCCTGGAACTTCCAGCGTTTCGTTCGTCCAGCTGCCGCCACCCGCCCCGCATCTTGAGGGATCACTCAAGGGACTAGTCGTGCAGAAATGTTCGCCAGCATTCGTACTTACGGCTATTCAGATGATGGAATAGCAGTGGATTCCGAGCCGGCTTATGCGGGGCCTTCATCAACTTCATGCCCGCTTCGTACGGCGTACGGCCACCTTTTCGGACATTGCAGTCAAGGCAGCAGCACACGATGTTTTCCCACGTCGTCGGACCGCCACGGCTTCTCGGCATCACGTGATCGAGGCTGAGGCTATGTGCGCCGAATCGCTTGCCACAATATTGGCAACGATTTTCGTCGCGAAGAAAGATATTCCGCCGATTGAATTTGACGCCGTTTCGTGGCAGCCGGTCGTAACGCAACAGCCGAACAATTCGCGGGACTTGAATCTCGAAGTTGACGGCTCGAATCCAATCGGTGTCCTGAATATCGTCGAGCGCCTGCTTCAGCAGCCCGACTTCGCGCCAATTGTCGAAGTCGTACGAATAGAATGTTCCATCGTCGACCGAGATCACTTCGGCGGCCCCTTTATAGAGCAGACAAAATGCCCGCGACACGGACAAGACGTGAACCGGAACATAATGGCGATTCAGCGCCAATACGCTGGACTGAATCGCCGGACTGTGTGCTGCAATCATCTCGCCTGTGCTCCTCCGCACTGGACAAGTCGGGCGCGTCACAAGTTCACTGCAGCGAATCGCGATTGACGAAAAATCGTAGGTTCAACGCTTCGCCGTCGGACGCCGTATTCTAGCCATCAATCCAAGTCGTCGGCAAGAATGTGGAGGAACTCGCCGTGGTCAATTCGGGTTGATTTTCTCCGAACGGTTAGCGATGGCTCGTCGAGCCACGTTTTATCATCGGAGAACCGAACTCATCCTCAACCCAGCAAGTGGACGCATTTGGCGCCGAACGAACTGCGGCTGTGCCGCTACAGATCTGCCGATGCACGGGTAAAGTGATGCAGGATAATTCCCGAGGCGACCGCAACATTAAGCGAGTCGGTGCCCCGGCACATGGGAATCGTCAATTTTCGATCACAGAATTCGGTCCAGGCCTGATCGAGGCCCGCGTCTTCATTCCCCATAACGACACCGAAACGGGCTGGCCGACGCGCCGTTTCCAGCAATTCGGAATCGGTGTCCAGTACGGTCGCCGCGATTTGGAAGTTCCAATCCTGCTTGAGTCGACGAAGATCCTCCAGTAAATAATCCGTCTCGAAAATTGGAAGGGAAAACGTGGCCCCCATGGACACGCGAATCACGCGGCGCCCAAACGGGTCGCAGCAACCTTTACCGAGCAGCAATGCGTCGATCCCGAACGCAGCTCCAATTCTCACGATAGCGCCCATATTCTCTGGATTATCGCAATTGGGGCAGGCGACGACCGTCAACCGTTGGGCATCGCGCGGCAAGAGTTCCTCCAGCGGCGCGCTGGGACGGCGAACCCCACAACCGACGACTCCAACATGGAAATCAAATCCAACCAGCGCGCTCATCACGCTTTGATCTGCGACATACAACGGAACGTCCGCCGGAACCTTGCCCTCCCACTCTTCGAGCCGTTTGCGGCTGATGAAAACCGAATGCGTTTCAAAGTCGCTTTCCAGGAGACGTTCGACGACTTTTTTCCCTTCCGCAATGAAGTAAGGGCCGCCTCGCTGCAGATTCTTCAGCTTGAGATTTCGGTACGACTCGACACGCGGGTCGTCCAGCGAATCGATCGGAATCACCGGCATAGCTATCCAAGCTCACAAACGAATTGGCTCGTGAGTTTCCAAAAGAAAACGAGTCGTCAACAATCGTCGCAGATGCCTGCTCAATGCGTTCAGCAACCCGCTCAAAAAGATGAGCGGATCGCAACGACAATCAAGTGTAAACGAGGTGTTAATTGCCCAACCCGGAATGACGCAAGAGTGCGTCGACTTTGGGTTCGCGACCACGAAACTCGCGGAAGACCTCCATCGGATGCCGGCTGCCCCCCAACGCCAAGACGGTATCGCGGAACCGCCGTCCGGTCTCGTGAATCGCCTGTGGATTGTCGAGTCCAGCCTCTTCAAAAGCACTGAAGGCATCGGCACTCAGAATTTCCGCCCACTTGTAACTGTAGTAGCCAGCGGCATACCCGCCGCTGAAAATGTGCTGAAACGAGCAAAGCGATCGATCTTCAGGAAGCAGCGGCAGGACGCTGGTTTGCTTGCTTAATCGCTGATTAACCTGATGCGGCGTTTCCGAACTGCTCGGATCATAATCCGAATGCAGCGTGATATCGGTCATTCCAAACAACAGTTGCCGCAGCGTCATCGAACCCGCGCGGAAATTCTTTGCCGCACGAATTTTCTCAAATAGCGATTCAGGCAGTGGCTCACCCGTCTGATAATGCCCCGTCAGGCTCAACAACGTCGGCCGGTGATAACACCAGTTTTCCATGAATTGACTGGGCAACTCGACGGCGTCCCACTCGACTCCATTGATCCCTGCGCAATCCGCAAAATCGACTTTCGTCAACATATGTTGTAGACCATGGCCCATTTCATGGAACAGGGTCTCGACCTCACGAAACGACATCAGGCTTGGTGTGTCGCCGTGAGGCGGAGTTTGATTGCATACGAGATGTGCCACAGGCAATTGAAGATGCCCTCCCGTCGTGCGGCGGCCCAGGCAGTCATCCATCCAGGCCCCGCCCCGCTTATTTTCGGGGCGAGAATATGGGTCGAGATAGAACGAGGCGATATGCGTCCCCGATGCGTCGTGCACTCGATAGAACCGAACATCCGGATGCCACACGCTGACGTCGGTCTGCTGGTGGATTTTCACATCGAACAGGCGTTCGAGCAGTTGGAATAGCCCTGCGAGCACCCGTTCAAACGGAAAATAGGGACGAAGTTCATCGTCGGTATAGGCGTATCGCTCTTCTCGCAATCGCTCGGCCCAGAACGCCACATCCCAGACATTCAACGGTTCCGTCACACCATGTTCGGCGCGCAGGGCGCGAATATCGTCGAGGTCGCGCGCCGCCGCATCCCACGCGGCACTTCGCAGGTCGGTGAACATCTTGCGAATCGCTTCAACGCTGGGGGCCATCTTTCGCGCCAGGCTCACTTCCGCAAAGTTGTGATACCCCAGCAGCAATGCCTTTTCGCGACGAAGCGCCAAGAACCGAACGATCAGCAGATCATTATTCAGTTCCCCCGACGACGCTCGCGTCACAAACGCGCGATAAAGCGTTTCGCGAAGAGCCCCGTTGCGACAATGCTCCATAAACGGAGTGAACAGCGGCGGCTCGAGCGTGATCCGCCAGGGTCCCTGTGCAGGCGTGGCCTTCTCGACGGCGTCGGGGTGCGCGCCATTCCAGGATTTCGCCGCCAGATTTCTCAGCGTGCTCGGCCACCCCTCGGCATCAGCCGAATCGGTGATGTCCAAGGAAAAGGCCTTCGTTGCATCGAGCACATGGTTCGAGAATTCCGTCGACAGTTGCGACAATTCTTGCTCGATGGCATTGAACCGCTCACGTTTTTCGCCCGTTAGCGCAATCCCCGAGAGCTCTGCGCCCTTGATCCGATCGGTCACAATCCGCTGTTGTGCTTCACTGAGCTTTGACCATTCGGCCCCCTGACGCAGTTGCTTCAGCGTCTGGTAAATTGGTTCGCTTTGACTGGCACGAAGACCAAACTGAACGACTTCAGGCAGTACGGTTTCATAGGCCGCTCTCAATTCATCGGAGTTAAGCACTCCGAACAGATGTCCGACGGGCTTCCAACCATATTCGAACGGTGGGTCAAGCGTCTCAAGTTTCCCCAGCGAACCTTCCCAGGTGGGCTGCAAATGCTGCTCGATCTCAGTCAGCTTCTCTGTCGCATCGTGAACCAGATGCTGCACCGCCGGCACGACGTGCTCTGGACGAATGGCGGCGAAGTCCGGCAAACCGCTGGTGGCCAAGAGAGGATTGTCTTTGAGCGAACTGGAGTCGACCATGACCATTGTCCTTACGTCAGTGAAGGCAGTGTGTTAACGATTGGTTGCTTGCGTGAGTTTCAGTTTGGAGAAGTGTAAACGGTCCTTTCGAACCTGCCAGCCATCGCGCCCGCATTTCTGTCAGACACCTTGAATTCACTTGGCTCTCAACGTAGCGTTCGTATGGCTGACGTTCACAACGGGAGTTCGCATCGCTTTTGAGGAGAAGATGTTGCCCACGTACCGAGTTCTGTTCATGTGCCAGCTTGGTTTGCTGTCGGTGTTGCTGATCGGCTGCGCGGAACGAGTCGCGTCACGCCCTGAACGCCCCGTCTCGGACAGCATCAGTGCCACCACGACCGCTCCATCTGACGCCAAGACCGACGGAACAGACGATGAGAAACCGAAAGCTGTCGCACTGAAACCCATCGAATTGCTCGAAGCAAATTGGACCGAACTTCAAGCACTGATCGCCGAGCAAAAAGGCAAGATTGTGGTCGTGGACCTCTGGTCCACTGCCTGTGAACCGTGCATGAAGGAATTCCCGCATCTCGTGGAACTTCAGGCGACGCTTCCAGACGACGTTCAGGCCATCTCGTTTGATCTCGACTTTGCCGGAATCAAGAATAAACCGGTCTCGTACTACCGAGAACGAGTCCTGAATTTTTTGGGCTCACAACCTGAAAGCAAAATTCTGCATCGAATGTGCTCCAAGGCGGCCGACGAATTGTTCGACGAGATACAACTGAATTCCATTCCGGCCGTTTATGTGTTTGACCGCGAAGGCGTGCTGGCAAAACGATTCGAAGGCGCGGAAGACCAAAGCGAAGGCGCGTCGTATGCGACAAACGTCATTCCATTCGTGAAACAATTGATCCAATCGCCGGGTAAGACTCGTTGAAACAGTCCGGAATGGCAGTTCGAGTCGAGGCACCTGCAAGTCACGCTGGGCTGACGTCGAATGCTGGCACTTCAGTTGAGTTCCGCATTCCGAAAGCACATCGAATCTCACACAGGGAAGCGCGCATGGCGATTCGAAACTGGATGAGTCTGGCGTGTACCGTCCTGGCCTGGACTCTTAGCACGAATGCGGTCTGGGCGGTTGAAAAGACCGAGAAGCAGTCGTTTCAGGCAAGCGATAGTCTGGCGCCCGCCAAAGACGTGAACGAGGCAGCGACAAAAAGTCTCGCAGAACTGGCGTGGAAGCCCGCCAGTTTTGAAGTCACGTTCGAGCCGAGCCAAACCCCATTTGATCCAGCGATTGTCCGCTTCCCGTCACCCCATTCCACCGGCCACGCAATCAATGATCTTGTGGCGATGGAGTGGTATGCCGCCAGGAACGCATCCGATCAGGTCATCGACGCCCCGGCTGTGATCGTCGTTCACGAATCAGGCCCGCGAATGGAAGTCGGGCGACTGATTGCCCGAGCACTCCACGCGCAGGGTCTGCACGCATTCATGATTCACATGCCAACATACGGATTGCGCCGCCCGAAAGAATTCGTCCCACAACTTGAACTCGTCAGCGAAGTCATGAAACAAGGAATCGCCGACGCCCGCCGGGCCCGTGATGCCGTGGCTGTATTGCCCCATGTCGACAGTCGCTCGATCAGCATCCAGGGAACCAGCATGGGCGGTTTTGTTACCGCGACCGCCGCGGGACTTGACCGTGGCTTTTCAACAGTCCACATCATGGTTTCCGGAGGCAATCTGTACGAATTAATCACGAACGGCCAGCGAGAAGCGGGAAAGATGCGTGAAATGCTGGCCCAAGGCGGATACACGGGCGAGAAATTGCGTGACCTGCTCGCCCCGATCGAACCGCTGCATCTGGCGCACCGATACGATCGCGCAACAACATGGCTCTACACAGCCGATCGCGATCAGGTCGTTCCACCCGAACACGCCGAGGCACTTCGCAAGGCGGCGGGATTGGATGCCGACCATCAAATGATGCTTCCAGCCGATCACTACAGTGGGATTATCTATGTCCCAATCGTTGTGATCGAAATCGCGAAAAAGATTCGACTGGAACTCGAAACACGTACGACCGCAAAGTAATCCGCGAATTGCCTTTCGAATTGCGGATCATCTTGCGCAGACGCCAGTGCTCGTTACGCGTCGAACGCACACCACCCTGCAAACAAATGGTCCGCGAGCAACCACGGGTCGTGACAACGCTCGATCTGCCTCACGCGGGCAAACGGACGATGATAATGGAGCCAAGTCAGCCGCACCCGATCGCCCATACAGAGCCAAACGAGCTTCAGACGCGGGTGGACGCCTGTGACAGTGGCGTCGAAACGGTCGGCACCAAAGGTGTGGGGGCAGGGGCCATCGCCTTCCAGATTTCACGGATGCTGAGCCATGCCAGCAATACGACGAGCCCAACTGCGGCACAACGAATGACGACCATTTTGATCCATTCGACATCGGCATCGTGACCTTTGCGACGTCGGCCGATGGGTTCGCCAAGGGATAACATGTCATCATCGTCATCCCCCTTCGCCACGGGCGCTTCCCACGACGAAAGCCGCTTCAGCACGGGTACCCCGGCGGCAGGCTCATTGGGATCAGTCACGGGAATCTGTGCGCTGCTTCCAGATCGCCTGGCACCTCGGGCCGGAAGATTCGCATCCGTTTTGCTCGACTTCATGCTCCCTTTACCCACCGGAACTTCCCCAGACTTCGATCGCGAGGTTCGAATCGTCCCGGATGACGGTGCGTCGAGGATGGGAATCGTCGTTGACGTCGGCGCTTTTGATGCCCGAATTGTGACCGTTGGTGGCGGCAACACATCGGCCGAATCCGTTAGCGGAACGGCCTGCTTGGGAATGTCGATCCGCGAAGACGATGACCGAGGCGCCTCATCGGCAAGTCGTAGTGGCGCAACATCGACCGACGGAATCTCGGCGTCGCTGTCGGGCAGCAAAATGACATCCGAAGGTTTGACAAGCGGCCTCACTTCGTCCAGCAGCGCCACGTCGGACTTGACGGCCTTGCGTTGACTTCGTCGAACGGACGCCTCGTCAACAACCACCAATGACTCTTCGACGAGTTCAACTTTGACCACAGGTCCGTCATCCGAAAGACGGATTACATTGCCAGAACTCAACCAGTGCGCTTTCTTCTGGCCCGCTCCGCTCACGAAGAACGATTCGGCTTCCCGAACCTCCATAATCCATCGCCCATCAATCAATCGAATCACCACATGGTTGGATCGAACATGATCGCTGGCGGGAAGATTGACGGTACAGGCTGGACCGGATCCGAGCGTAATTTGCTCATTCCGAAGTTCAATGGGCGGTCGGCCCGCGAAGAAAAGTTTGATGGGCATTTGATACAAGGACCTCGACAAGAACCGAAGATGAGATGTTCGTCTTCCATTCGCGTCACGGAAATAAAGAGTGACGACTTAAAAAATGCGAATTGCTAACTGACGATTCGATCAAAATGCCTGAATTTTTAAACAACCCAATCCACAAAATGAGATCGAAGAATCCGGCGAATCACATTCGTTTTGCAAGAAGAATTCGGATCGTGGCCCAATCTCGCGCTGAATCCATCTACTGACGAATTGTCTTTCTTGTGAGATTCATAGACAATCACGAAGCCAAAAGCTACAGTATTTTCGGAAAAAATAGCGAATTTGTACTGAACAAAAAGACGAAGTGCGCGAAATCGTTGATTTCGAATGGCGTCCCGCCAGAGAATCGCGAGATTCCGTGGAATTGTCTCAAGCCCATTCGCTTAAGCATTCCCGTTCGGACCAACGCCCGTCCGGAACTGTTATCGCTCGAACTGTTCGTTCCACTCGGCGAGCGCAATCAGAAGTCGCTCGAGTTCCTTCCAGTAGCGATCCGGTGGAAGTGCGTCCTTGCGGTCGCTTAAATCCTCGATCGCCAGCTCGAGTTCATCGCGTTTCTTGCGAGCTTCGAACGGGATTGTCGCGTCGGTGAGATTCGGAACCAAATGCCATTGATTGGCGTTTCGCCCATCCAGCGGGTGGCCGTCGGCCGGTTTCGAAACCGGCGTCAGACCACGAAACTGGTCGGCACGCACCCCCTGGCGATCGCCATTGTCATCCAGCAATGCATGCTCTGTCGCGACGCGCCCATCCGTATCGTAATACTCGGCCGTCTTGCGTGAGGCCGTCAGGAACGCCTCCCAGAGGGATGTCTGGTGATCTTTGTCCAAGTCGGCATTCGGATTTCCGATCGCCTGCGAGAGATAATCACCGAATCGCGTGAAATTGATCTCTGACCCGGCCTTCGTTGCCGTCACAACGACACGACCAGGTCCCGACAAGAGGGAAATAAATGGTCCGCTTGCCGAGGCACAATTGATGATCGCGGTCGGACGCCGAATGGGCTGCAGCCACTGCGCCAATTCGTTCGCCGAGACATCAGGTCCCCGCAGATTGAACTTGGCAACGCGTTTATCAAACGTTCCATGTCCAATCAACACGATCCACAGTTCGCGTTGCGTTTCACTCTCGGCGTCCTTCAGAGCCGTCCGCAGCCGATCATAGTCCGTCCCCTCAATCGTAAACTCGCCGCGATGCTTTCCAATCACTGTCACCGCGACACCGGCCTCTTTGGCGGCCGACTCCCAGCGTTCCGCCCATTGATAGAACGAGATTTCATATTGCGGTATACCGGATGCACCGACGACGACGATTAGAGACAGTTTCCCCTCCGTTGACGGTGATTCGCCCCGACACACCCCTCCGGACGACGAAACGATCACGAGCGTCATCAACAGCGAAACGGCCGACGTGACGCGACGGGCGGAAAACGTGACGACACTCATGGCAGCCCTTTCCATCGTCGAAGCGCCCATTCCGAGCAAAGGCAGCCGACAATCAAAATCAACATCCAGGGCTGGTGCCAGATCGGTGTGGTGAACACTTCCGTCAACGGAGCTCGCCGATTGGGCAGCGTCCTAACAAACTCATCCAGATCGTTGAGCGCAATCACATCACCCGAGGTTTGCCTGGCGACCTGCTCTAGAAAGCTCAAGTTGGGAACAATCTGACGGAATTCATCCGCCGCCGGGTCCGAAACCCACCCCGATTCTTCGCGTCCCAGCACCTGGCCATCGCGATCGACAACTTCCACTGTCGCACGATAGCCCCCGGCGTGGCGGGCCGCGAATGTCGATTCATACAGCCCCGCTTCACGCAACGAGGGTTCAGCGGGTTGCGAAACAATCGTCCCATCTGGCAGTTTCAGGCTGACCGTGAGGGCTGCGTTGTCTTGCGGCAGATAGTCTTTCGATCGGACACGCGCTTCGATTCTCATGAGCGGTTGACCGAACTCGTCTTTCGGCTCCGTACGAATCTCGATCCGGCCAGGAACATCGGCAATCAGCCAGCGCAACGTCTGCCGCCACGCTTTTCCCAGATCATCTTTTGCCCGCTGTGCATCGGTTCGATCGAGCTGCCACCGCCAGAAATCCGCAATAGGAGCGACCGCACAGCGACCGCGACCAAAAGTTTGAACCGCCAATGCGGGCAGTTTCTCGTCCGTCGGCGTCACAACTTCGGCCACGACGGTCGCCCCCGGCTTCAGTTGCCCGAGCCGATTTACGGCCAAAAAATTTGGCATCTCGGCCAGTCGTTGCTGCTCTTCGGTTTCGGTGGAACGTAGGCGAGCCCACGGTTGCAGCCAGCCGTCCCGTGTCAAGTTCCATCGGTACGTTGGCGACGCCACCGAAGATATGGCCCCGTCAAGATACAGCGGAAGCATCCGGCCAATTGGAGTCCGCTCATATCCCCCCTGCCGAAACGATTCGGTGCCGCCCAGCATCAGTAGACCGCCGCCACGCTCGGACACAAACCGCTCGAGCAGGGCCAATTGATCCGGCGAGAAGAACTCCGCCTCCAAGTCATCAATAATGACCGCATGGAACTCGAACAGCTCGTCCGGAAGTTTCGGAAATCCATCACGCAGTTCATCGGGAGTCTTCGTATTCAATCGCACTAATACGGGTTGGTCGTAACGTTCCGTCTCTTCCGTCTTGCCATCGAAACCTCGAAACAGCGGATTGCTCACTTCTCCGCCTCGGCTTTGACGCCAATCAAACTTCGGTTCTTTCTTGGCGATTCGGATCACGGCCGTCAACTGGATCTGCTCGTCGCTTTCGACCGCGCGTCGCAGGAACTTATATTCCCAATTGGGACGCCCCATCAGATACAGAATTCGATACTTTGACGTTCCACGATCGATGGCCAGCCGCCGGCGATTATTGGCCAGTGTGGCTTCAACAGATGACGGATCGGCTGCCCCTTCCGTGGAATCAAGCACATTTGACGGAGCCCCTGCGTCTTGACCCGCAGAGTCGGCTCTCGTCGCTTCGTCTTGCGTACGGACACGCACTTCATAGAACGAAACGCCCGGTTTTGTCGGCCGAATCTGAAAGCGGAATGGGATCGGACCACGGTCGTTCGAGAACGCCTGAGTCTCTTCCTTCACGACTTTGCCAGACTCGTCCAGCACCTGCGCGGTCACTCTAGCCTGCGGCAATGCCGACTGGGTCACATCTGCCTGAATTGTGACTGGAGCATCTTCAAAGGACGTGGTCGTTACGGCCAGATGCGAGATCGACAGATCGGCCGGTCGCTTTTCGCCAAGGTTTCGATGCAACACGACGGGATAGACGGGTGGCAACCCGTCGGGCTGAAACTCCGTTCGACTCGCATCGGTGGCGTTGCCATCGCTGAACAACAGCACACCAGCAACCGGCCGGTCGCGGAAGCGTTCCTTGAGACCATTCAACACGCCGATCAGGTTGGATTGAGTCCCCTGATAACGGAGTGCCGAATAGTCGACCGCGTTCTGCAGACGTGAATCAAACGTGTACTTCCGCAAATCAAAATCTTGAGCCAGCCGAACCTGCCAACCGCTTTCTTCTGCCGTCAGTTCATGCTTGTAAAGCTCACCTCGGGAGGCCGAGGCGCCAGGATCTTTCATGGTCATGCTCTGGCTATCATCCGCCAGAATTAAGAATAGATTCGCCCCGGGCCGCGCCCGTTGACCACTCCAAAGCGGGTCGAGCAGGCAAAATGACAAGAGAAGCAGGCCGCACACTTTCAGCGCGGGTGCCAACCAACCAATCAGCCAATCGGTTCGCGAACGTCGGTACCGCCAGACGACCAGCACCAGCCCACACACGAACAGCGTCACCGCCCACGCGAGAAATGACTGACTGCCGAAAATGAGCTTATCCCACACGGTCTCGATACCCTTCGCACAACGTGCTCAGCACGCTCAGAGACATGATCCATACTGCGAGCATATCCGGCGATCGCCGCGGATGAAACTCCTGCCCTCATTCCCGCCGAATAAACCGATGTCAGGCCGACGAAATTTCGATAATCGTCCCAAAGAACACGACGAAATTGATCAGGTACGCTTCTATTCCGATCGGCAGAACGGTTAACGTGGCGTGTCCATAACGGAAATCGCGAAAGAGGTATTGACCGCCCTCTCGCGACGCTCGTTCGCACCGTATTTCGGCATCGCCACGCTCCGCGATTCCAGTCGGTGCTCGCGCCTTGAGCCCCTGAGATTTGACCCACTGGCGAGATGCGTCCCACCGAAGGAATCGAGATGGATTGGAAACAGTTGTTTGCCCGCAAGAACCTTGGCGAACTCTTGGAAGAAATGAAAGGTGACGACCGACTGAAACGAGCGCTCGGACCCGTCAACCTGACCGCACTGGGAATCGGCGCGGTCATCGGAGCCGGGATCTTCGTTGCCACTGGCAAGGCGGCCAGCGAAACCGCGGGCCCCGCACTGATGGTGTCGTATCTCGTCGTGGGAATCACCTGCATCTTCGCGGCACTGTGTTACGCGGAATTTGCCTCAATGGCGCCTGTCGCCGGCAGCGCCTACACCTATGCCTACATCACAATGGGTGAGCTGTTTGCCTGGATCATCGGCTGGGATCTCGTGCTGGAATATGCCGTTGGTGCTGCGACGGTCGCGAATGGCTGGTCGGGCTACTTCCAGAAGGTGATTGCCAAACTCGGTCTCCATTTCCCCGCGATCGTCAGCAAGTCCATCTATGTTTTTGAAAATGAGCACTATCACGCCACTGGCTCGCTGATCAACCTGCCTGCCGTCCTGATCGTCGCGATCATCACGGCGATTCTGGTGAAGGGGATCTCGGAAAGTGCCTGGATCAATGCCTTGATGGTCTTTATCAAGGTCGGCGCCGTGGTGTTCGTCATCCTTGTCGGATCATTCTACGTCCACCCGGAAAACTGGACTCCGTTTGCCCCCTACGGCTGGACGGGAATCAATATTTTTGGATTGCACGTCGCAGGAAATACGAACGAAGCCGGAGAGCCGGTCGGCATGCTCGCCGGTGCCGCAATCATCTTTTTTGCCTACATCGGATTCGACTCGGTTTCGACACATGCGGAAGAATCGAAAAACCCGCGTCGCGATGTACCCATCGCCATTATTGCTTCGCTGCTGATCTGTACGGTGCTCTACATCGGCGTGGCAGCCGTCCTCACGGGAATGGTCAAATACGACACCATTGATAAAGACGCGGGTGTTTCGTCGGCCTTTCATCATGCCGGTTTGCCGTGGGCTGAAGTCATCATCGCGACAGCAGGCGTCGCCGGAATCACGTCCGTCCTGCTAGTACTGATGCTCAGTGCGCCACGTGTGTTTCTGGCCATGGCACGCGATGGTCTGGTTCCCAGCTCGTTTTTTGCGGATGTGCATCCACGATTCAGGACACCTTGGAAAAGTACGATTGCCGTAGGCATTTTTGTCGCAATTCTGGCAGGATTTATGCCAATTGATGCCCTGCTGCATCTGGCGAACATTGGAACGCTTTTCGCCTTCGTGATCGTCTGCGCCGCAGTGATAATCATGCGTTACACAGATCCCGATGCGGCCCGCCCTTTCCGCTGCCCACTCGTTCCCCTGATTCCGATCTTGGGAATCTCTGCCTGCCTGTTACTGATGTTTTCGCTTCCCGCGGCGAACTGGCTGCGATTGGTGATCTGGATGGGATTGGGACTCGCCATTTACTTCGGATACGGCCGACATCACAGCGTGTTACGCGCACACAACGCATCAATGTCCGCCAAATCATGAGAATTCCGGACAGCAAACAGGCGAGATGATTTGGGCTGAATTGTGATGCTCCTGGCGATTCCTGCCGAAATACCGACTGGAAACGCCTCGTAATATTGAATGATGAAATGTGCGATGTCTCGTCGCGAAGGACAGCGGTAATGTGGATCAAGGTTTGTGGAGTTCGAGATCTCGAAACGGCACGACAGCTTGCAGAACTGAAGGTCGATGCAATCGGTCTCAACTTCTACGCCAGCTCGCCACGCGTTGTTTCCATCGACATTGCAGAAGCCATTTCAAAATCGATTTCCAGAGATGTGTCGCGCGTGGGCGTGTTCGTCAATCATCCGATCCGTGAAGTCGAAATCATCGCGTCTCGATGTCAGCTCGATCTGATCCAGTTGCACGGTGACGAACCCCCGGCTTATCTGGCAGATCTGCAGCGCCGCCTGCCGCATTTGCGGTTCATTCGTGCCTGGAGAATGAACAAGGATCGCCTGAAAAGCCTGAAACTGTACCTCGACGAGTGTCGCAATTGGAACGGCCGTTTGGCGGCATGCCTGATCGATGCTCACGTTGGTGGCATGTATGGGGGTTCAGGAAAAACGGTCCCCTGGGGACGACTGGCCACCGACTATCAGACAACCGTCTGGCCGCCGCTCATCCTGGCCGGTGGATTGAAGCCAGACAATATTGCGGAAGCGATCTCGGTCTCGCGTCCCTGGGGCGTCGACGTCGCAAGTGGCGTCGAATCGGCACCGGGTGTCAAGAATCTGGATCTGGTGCACGCCTTCATCGAAAAAGCTCGTTCCGCGGAACGGGCCTTAAAACCGCAACCAATTGAGGCGAATTCGGCTCCAGCAGACGAAGCGCGACAGTCTGGCTAACTCAAAATCTCGTGCACTGCGTGACCGTGAACATCCGTCAAGCGGAAGTCACGCCCGCTGAAGCGAAACGTCAGCCGTTCATGGTCGAGCCCCAGCAGATGCAAGATGGTCGCATGCAGATCGTGCATCGTGCAAATGTTCTCGACCGCATGCATGCCAAGCTCGTCTGTCGCACCATAAATTGATCCCCCCTTCACACCGCCCCCCGCCAGCCAGACCGTGAATCCTTCAGGATGATGATCGCGTCCATCACGTCCGGCGGAATGCGGAGTTCTGCCGAATTCGCCAGCCCAAACGATCAGCGTCTCGTCAAACAAGCCACGCTGCTTGAGGTCGGTAATCAGCCCGGCAATCGCCTGATCAGTATCCAGCGCGTTCTTCTCATGCCCCCCCTTCAAATTCCCATGCTGGTCCCAGGTCCCATTCGAAGCCCCAGGAGGACAGGTGATCTCGACAAAACGCACGCCCGATTCGACCAATCGCCGCGCACGAAGACACTGAATGCCATACAGCCGTTGCGAGGGAACTTTCGAATCGATTCCATAGAGCGCCTGCGTCTGTTCGGTTTCACGAGCCAGGTCGAGCACATCTGGAACCAGGGTCTGCATGCGAAACGCCATCTCGTGATTTTTGATTGCCGATTCGACCGAATCGGCACCACCCAAGCCGCGAGAAAACGATTCGTTCTGGCCCCTGAGTAGCGCCAACTTGGCGCGCTGGATGCGTGCATCGGCATCGGCCGGCTGAATATTGTCGATCGGTGATCCGTCGGCCTGAAGCAACGTGGCTTGATGACTGGCCGGAAGAAACCCGTTGGAAAAGGTTTCCAGACCTCCACACGGAACGACGCCAAAACTGAGCACGACAAATCCAGGAAGGTTTTCGCTCTCACAACCCAGACCATAGTTCACCCATGATCCCAGGCTTGGCCGTCCAGCATTGTTCGAGCCGGTATGCAAAAACAAAACCCCTGTCGAGTGAATCGGCAAATCGGCCTTCATCGAACGAATCACCGCGATATCGTCCGCACACCGGGCGATATGTGGAAACAGGCTGCTAACCGGCATGCCACTTTCACCATGCTGGCGAAATGCCCACGGGCTACCCAGCCATTTTCGATTTCCGTTGGCCGTCGGATTCTTTGATTCCGTGAACGGCGCCCCATCCAGTTCGGTCAATTTCGGTTTGGGATCGAACGAGTCAACGTGCGACACTCCGCCATCCATGAAACAGAAAATGACATTCTTCACCTTGGGTGGAAAATGCGGCGCAGGAAAATCACGAATCGCTGTCGCGGTGGCGGCAACATTAGAGCGACCAAACAGCCCCTGAAATGCCAACAGGCCAAACCCATTCGCCGTCGACGCCAGCATCTCGCGCCGCGACATCGGCCATGGCATTTGACCGGGACATCCACAATTCGAGTTGCGCGCGGATTGGGTCATCTGAAGTTCACTTTGACTCGAGTCACTGCGTGTGAAGGAACATCTTTGCAGTCGGCAGACTGCATCCTGGAATCAACTTACGGAATATAAATCAGCTCACTCATATTGATCAGCGCGTGTGCCACATCCTTCCACAGCACCGAACTTGTCATCAGGTTTTCACGGGGGATCTGATACAGCGTAGCGAGTTCCTGAATCGACTGTCCAAAGCGTGCCTGCTCTTCGGCGGTGGGGGACCGGTTTACAGCAGATTGGAACATACTGGTTAATCGAGTCGGCACCGAATCCCGTGAATGGCTGAGCACCCGCTGCGACCACACGTCGGCTTGTTGAAGGACAAACGGATCATTCAGCAGCGCCAATGCCTGTGCAGGCACGTTCGTGACGTCCCTCCGCCCCTGGGTCACCTTCCCGCCTGGAAAATTGAATGCAGCAAGGAATTTCGGTGCTTCCATCAAATTATTTTTAATGTAGATGCTGCGCCGCCCATTTCCATCCAGCGGACCAGGAAACAATCGTCGATCCGCATACTCTTTCTCGCGGTACGGCTGAATGCTGGGGCCATACAGGGTGCGATCCAATCGCCCCGACGCGGCAAGGATCGAATCACGGACTGATTCGGCCTCCATCCGGCGCGCGGGATAGTGCTGCAAGAGTCGGTTTTGCGGATCGATCTCGCGTGAGGCTTCTGAGGGCCGATTGGACAACTGGAACGTCCGCGTCAGCACCAGCATCCGAATCATCTTTTTGACCGACCACCCATCGGCCACGAATTGCCGCGCAATGTGATCCAGCAATTCCGGATGCGACGGCTGCTCTCCCACATGACCAAAGTCGTCGACGGTCCTGACCAAACCGGTCCCGAACAGATGATGCCAGATGCGATTCACCATCACGCGGGCCGTCAGAGGATTATCGGGCCGAATGATCTGCTCGGCCAACTCGAGCCGACCGCTTCCGTGCGAGGTGAACACATCCAGTTTACTGCGTCTCGCGATATCGACCGTTGAACCGATGGCACTTCCTTCGGGACGCACCATCGCCATCACTTCAAGATACCGACGCGGCACCATGTCGCCCGCTCGCGCATAGTCACCGCGCAGAAAGACGGGTTGTTCGATTCCTGGGCCTCCATCGCCAAGCCCCACGACAACCCGGGGAAGCGACAATTGCGCGTCGACGTCGCGATATTCTTGAACAAGTGCGGCACAGCGCGGTGACTGTTCCACGCGATTGCTTAGCAATTGATAGCGGACCATGGCATCCAGCCAGCGCACGTCGCCTTCATTTGCACGATCTGCCGCCCAGGCCTCGATGGCCGAAGTGATTCGTGCGACGTAGCGATTTTCGACCTCCGTCGGCGTGGGGCAAACCTTTACAGACGGCACCGTCTGGTCCGTAGTGGCGACGTTTGTCGAGTCCGAAAGATAGATGGAACGCAGGTGAGACAACTCGGCCCGCGGCGCTCCGGGTTCATCGTGCAAGACGACTCGAGTCACCCCAAAGTACGAGCGTGGATTCTCGGCGGCCTTGTCCCACGGCAACTTGTAGTTCTCGCGGTCACCCCCGAGCGGCGACAACTGATCGGGGAATTTCGGATTGTCGAACATCGTCATCAGTTCGGCATAAGTTTGCAGAATTTCGCGATCGTCTG
Organism: Schlesneria paludicola DSM 18645; assembly: GCF_000255655.1. Classification (NCBI taxonomy): domain Bacteria; kingdom Pseudomonadati; phylum Planctomycetota; class Planctomycetia; order Planctomycetales; family Planctomycetaceae; genus Schlesneria; species Schlesneria paludicola. The sequence continues at coordinate 804,005 of NZ_JH636434.1, forward strand.
GAATCGTGAACGTGATCCATTGCAATCCGGCGGAGGTCAACGCTCGATAGTTCGCGTAGTTCAATTGGCAATTGTTTGAGACCAATCGGACCGCGCTACTACGCTGCCCCAGTACTTCAAAGCTGATGTACTTTTTCCCTTTCGCAAGGACCTGCGATCGAAGCGTTCCATTCAACTTCGCCGACAGCACATGCGTGAAGCGACCCGCAGGCAAGATCGCTTGAACCAGTTCGTCGCCTGCGGGTTGCACCACGAATTCGCCATTCGCGGTGGGCGCATCCAATGATGCCATACCTCCATTGAGCCATCCCGACAGGCCGCTCTCGCGAAAATCAGCGTAGTTTGTAAAGCGACTTCGGTTGGACTCGGCACGCTCTGACTCTTCCTGAGTGAACTGTTGGAACGCCGCCTCCCAGACTTGCGGATAGGAACTTGACACCGCCAAGGCATCAGCGGGTGCGGTCGCGACCCCGGGTGTTTCGGATTCACAAAGTCGTCGCCAGAGATCGAATGGATCGTCGACGGTGAGTTTGTCATTCGCCAGCGTGGCAATCCATTTCTCAAGCCGTGCTGGATCAAGCCCCGCCTTCAAGACGTCTGCGTCGGCGGAATTCGTACGAACCGCTCGCGCCGCGTGCAGATATTGCGTCAGTTGCGTCGCATCACGCCGCCACAGGCCAACAAGTTCTTGCCTCAGCTCCGACTTCAACTCGCGCAAGCGTCGCTTGGGTTCCGCGTTGACCTGCGGAGCATCAATGCAATGGCTGACATTCCGCGAACTTCGCATCACCGCCAGCATGGCGTAATAGTCTTCGGCGGAAATGGCATCCAGTTTGTGATTGTGGCAACGAGCACAGGCGACCGTCGTCGCTTGGAACGCCTTGGTCAGCGTATCGATTTGATTGTCAGCCAGGTCGTAGCCAATCGATCGCAGCGATATGCAATCGTCGTGATTGACTTCGCCAAATCGATAGAACCCGGTCCCGATGACAGATTCATTGAACTGTTCCGCCGCGTTCATTCGGGGATGGGGCAGCAGGTCACCGGCAATGTGCTCGCGAACAAATTGGTCATACGGAACGTCTTGATTGAAGGCACGAATTAAATAGTCGCGATACCGCCACGCATGATGGACTTCGTAGTTCCATTCATTCCCGTGGGTTTCACAGAACCGCACCACATCCATCCAGTGCCGCGCCCATTGCTCACCAAAATGAGGAGACTGTAACAGCGAATCGACGTATCGTTCGACGGCAGCGCTCGGCAATCTGTCACGCGATTGCTCCGCCTGGCAATCAGTGGTAAATGCTTCCACCTGATCCGCGGTTGGCGGCAGGCCCGTCAGAACGAGGCTCAAGCGACGTGCAAGTGTCGTCGGATCGGTTGGCTCGGCGGGAGTCAATCCTCGTTCGGTTTGCTTGGATCGCACAAATCGATCAACAGGCTGTTCGGAAGACGAACCGACAAGTGTGGAGGGAATACCGACCGTCGCAATCGGTTTCAAACTCCACCAGTCGCTCCGTTCCCGCATCACCTCATGCCAGGGCAATGCGGACTTCTTCTTCGAGCTTTCTGTTCGGGGATCAGGGGCTCCGCGTTTGACCCACTCTTCCAGGTCGGCGATCACCGCCTCAGGCAGTTTTCCCTTCGGCGGCATCTTAACCGAGTCATCGGTGTAACGAATCGCCTTGATCAGCAGACTGTTGTCCGGCTGGCCGACGTGAAGTGCCGGACCACTGTCACCGCCTGACAAGACACCCGCTCGCGTATCGAGCAGCAGTTCGCCGCCGGGTGCTTTCGAATCTGTGGAATGACACTCGTAACAATACGTGATCAGCGCGGGCCGAATCTTCTTTTCGAAGAACTCGACGTCATCGTTTGCCACTGTCAGGGACGACGCAACCAACAGCCACCCGTATAACAAGGTTCGAAAATCGATTCGCATCAGGCACGTCCCTCGATAGTCAAAACGGAAGTGTGCCGCCCCATTGGACCGACTCCTTCCGATCGATAAAACATCTGCGGCAGGCGAAATCCGCTCGACACTCGAATTGTCCCGCGTCAGCTTTGGATTTCGCGGATCACCTTGCCGGCGACATCCGTCAAACGGAAGTCACGTCCAGCATAACGATACGTCAACTGCTCGTGGTTCAGGCCCAGCAAGTCCAGAATCGTGGCATGCAAGTCGTGGATGTGGACTCGGTTTTGAACGGCCTGAAACCCGAAGTCGTCCGTCTCGCCGTATGTCATCCCTCCCCGCACACCGCCCCCTGCCATCCACATCGTGAAGCCATAGTGATTGTGATCGCGGCCATTCCCATTTTCGGTCGTCGGTGTTCGACCAAATTCACCACCCCAGACGACGAGTGTGTCTTCCAGCATTCCGCGGCGTTTGAGATCGCGCAACAGCGCGGCCATCGGCCGATCGATATCCTGACACAGCTTTCGAGTCAAATTGTTGTGGTCATTGTGTGTATCCCAGGGCTGCCCGTCACCGTAGTAAACCTGCGTGAAACGCACCCCGCGTTCGGCCAGACGACGCGCCAGCAAGCATCCATTGGCGAAATGACTGGTTCCATACTCTTCGCGGATCTGTGTAGGCTCGCGGCTCAAATCGAAGGCTTCCGTCGCGGTGAACTGCATACGAAACGCCGTTTCCATCGCAGTAATGCGCGACTCCAACTGTCGATCGCCAGGGCGTTCCTCCAGATGCTTTTCATTCAATGAGCGCATCAGCTCCAACTGTCGCTGCTGTTCTTCCACGGGCAGCCGCTTGTTCCGCAGATAGGGAATCAGCTTTTGCGGTTCCAGATTGGAATGATTGATATAGGTCCCCTGATGCTCACCCGGCAGGAACGCGCTCGTCCAGAGAATCGAAAACCGGACGGGACGACCGGGACACAGCACGACATAGCCCGGAAGGCTTTCGTTCTCAGTCCCCAGCCCATACGAGAACCACGATCCCATGCTGGGCCGTGTCGGTACAATCGTGCCGTTGTTCATCAGCAACAGCGCCGGCCCATGATTGGGGTTGTCGGTGTAGACCGATTTCAAAATGCAAACGTCATCAATGCATTCGGAAAATTGAGGCAACAGTTCGCTGACGGGGACACCGCTGGTTCCACGAGGCTCAAATTTGAATGGCGATGGCATTAGCCCCGCTGTCTTCCGTTCCGTCCGGAACGCGTCGAGTTCTGACGGACGCTGTCCTTCGAACTTCGCAGCAGCAGGCTTCGGATCAAAGAGGTCAGGACCAAACGGGCCACCGTTCATGAACAATTGAATGACCCGCTTCGCGCGGGGCCGAGTGTGACTGGCGACCTCTTTCGCCGAAGCGGGGTTCAGCAGATTCGCCAGACCGATCGCCCCCAACCCGCCGCCAAGTCCTTGAACCATCTGCCGTCGGGAAAGTGGCGCCATTCCGTCAAACCCAAGTTGCATCGGTCATCCCCATTACTCGCTGACTTTTCACCACGCATCAAACAATATCATTGCATTCAACAGGTGAAGTCTCAAGGCGGGTTCGTCATTCCACACGGCATTTCGGCCCCCAACAGACCCACTGGATTGAACCCCGGCTTGAATGACGCCGCCCCAAACAATACTCACATTTCATTCCCAACATCACGATGTCGGCTCGTCGGCCAAGCCCCGCCGCGAGCACTCACGGGTGATTCGAACGGGCAACCCACGAGAGACTGACATCGAGAAAGTGTGCGCATGCGACGAGCACCACGTGCTGCAGTATCCAGCACCAGATCGTGGCTCACAGTCCCCGGCATGCACGCAAAGTCGCTACGATCGGAAACTACATCCCAGCTTCACTTGTCAAGTGAACAATCCGAAACTGCGATCCGGCTCTCCGCGTTCAGGCGCGACGTGGTTTTCGGCACGCTTGCACTTCGATCAGGCGGACGCTATCAATTCTTGCATGGAGCGACGGTTCACGGGAATCGTCCCTCGCTTGTTGCCGAGCGAGTGAGTTTTGTAGTACAGCGTTATCGCGATCAGGGTTGAGCGCGAGCGTGTTTTTGTGGGCGACACGGAAGGGTGCGTCCCATAAGACCTGAACTCAGGTCGATCTGGTCGTCATCAGTAGAGCATCGCGTTGTCCGTGGGCCTGCTGCTCGGCGATCATCAGTTGTGCTGCCGTTTTATTGGCATCAAGGGTGGTGCCACCGGCGCGAATCAGAAGCCGATGTTGTGACCGGCACAAGCTTCTGGTTGGGACGTGATGGTAACGATCGAGGAATCCCTCGGTTTGCCGTTTCGAGCCCCCTGGCCAAGACGAAGACGTCGAATGAGTGTCGATCAGAACGTCCGATCGTTCGGCGACGCTCATCAATTTGAGAACCCACTTGGGTGGCATCAGGTCCAAAACGGACTGAATTGCGCTCTCAAGCAACCTCAAACGGATAGATGAACTCGTTTTGTTTTCGAGTACCCAAACAATCAACACAACTTCCGACTTCTGTTCCGCGGACGATCATCGTCCGCAGAGCAGAATTGCAATTGCGGCCCGCCAAAACGTCCGTGGTGACGTCGAGGAAGGTACGCCAATTTAAGTCAGGTTTTTGAGTATGACTGGAATGCAATTCACCTTGCACCAGACATGATTTCAGTCGGCGATGGACGTCACATCAATGACTGCATTCGAGAGAACTTCATGCGAAGTTCAGCTTTCGTGTTCTTGAAAAGGATTGACAATGGTTAGAACGCAATTGGTCGTCTTGGCCCTCGTGGTGGCATTCGGTGGATCCAATGCTGAAGCGCGTGGCCGACGGATGATGTACCAGCAGCAGTACTACACACCGCAGTACACGCAGCAGTACAACACGATGACGCCAACGACAGTCGTAACCGCTCCGATGACCACTGTGGCACAGCCTGCAGCCCCCGCTTCGACGATCGTGCAAACCAACGCCGTCGAAACCACAAACGGCGTTGTGCAAGCCACTTCAACGGCTCCTGCAACCTCGGCTCCTGCAACCACAACCGTGGAAGCGCCGAAAGTGACGGTCGTCGGTAGCGCTCAATGGAAAGCAGAACAAAGCGCTCGCATGGGCAGCGTCGCCCACATCGGTGGACACTTCGGCGGCGGCAGCCACGAAGGCAACGGTTTCGGCCCGACACCAGACCAGGCGATCCGCAATGCCTGTTACTGGGGTCAACTGACACCTATCGAAATCGGTGTCGCCCGTGGTGCGAACGGCTACTACGCCACCATCTTCTATCGATGATTGCCCCGATCCCATGTGGATCGATCACAACTGTGAACGAACAACATGTTTCGAACCACGAATTGAGCACGTCCATGACGATTCGTGGCGCGAGTGATGATTAAGATGACGTGAGATCATCACGAGTGATGTGATGAATCGTTCACAATGCGAAAAACGGTTGCCGTATTCTTGCGGCAACCGTTTTTCTGCGCGCGAATCACACTTTCATGCCGACATCACTGCGGTCGGAAAACTTTACCACAGTCGGAAACAACCTTCACAACGGCTCACAGTGCGCCATCTCAGGGTCGGACCACTCAACCGATGACAGCCGCGAAAATACTTCCACGCGGGAACCCGCTTTCAGTAAGGGCACTTTGTCACCCACTTGGACCGGTTGGCCATTCCACGCGGTGACATCGACCCGACCAGAGATTGCATCCTGCCCTTGCGGTTCAGCAACATAGTGGAATCCGTGTGAATCGACCTGATCAACGCGACCGACAATCAGATCCGCGTACTTTGCGAAGCGAACCTGCCGAAGATCGCCCACAACGAACGCAAGCACAATCAGACCACCAATGACATTTGGAAAGATCGCAAGAAACAACACGATTGGAACCCAGTCGTATTTGGCCCGCTCTTCGTCCACCAGTCGCTGGTCGTCGACTTCACCAATCACATGCTGAGCGGGATTGTCGGGCAGATACGTGAACTTCTGAGTTTCGTTGACTTGCTGAGCGACCCCGGATTGCAGCTGACCGCTGATCAGCTGCCCCTCCGTTGTCTTGAATTCGTAGTGGATATAGTTTCGCGACGTCCTGCCGAATCCTTTGATCATCCCTGCCTGCGTGATCCGTCCTTCCACGACCTGTCCGTGTTGACGCAACTCTTTCCAGGGTTTGGCAACGGACTTGGCGAGCAGCAACGTTCCCAGCATGCACAAGACGAACCATCCGATGCCCGCCGTGATCGCAATCGACAGCCCCAGACGAATCTTGCGTGCCAGCCGAAGCGGGCGAGGCGCGCCTCGCATCAGCCCTCTGGGAATCCCACCTCGATATGCCTGTTGTTGAACACTCATGAAGCCTGACCTTGCCTGACCGTCACCCGCTAATCACATTGCCGGCAAGATTGTAGGAGTTGAAGCGTCGCAATACGACCAGCTGAACCTTGGCTCCCATTGCGTTCCAAAGCGTGAGAATTGGGCACATGACGGATCGCTGCCAGCAAACGTTCTCAATCATCTCACCGGCACTCAAATTGCCAAGTCCCAGAAGAGCTGACAGGCGCCAGGATCAGAAGAAGATCCGATTGGCATCCGTCACTGCTCCACGGATTCATCGCAAGAATCAACAATTTCGATCAGCTCTGAATTGCCATTTCTTCGATCGTAGACCTTCGTGCCTGGCGACACATGCTCAAACATGTGATAGTCAAATTCCAGGGGATTGATTCGCGCCGGGTTTACTTCGGCCCAATCCAGGACGCAATCGTACTCGGTCGTCGACTTCTTCAAGTGAACGGATCTGAGCGTCGTCCGGATCGGAACCCAAATTCCGTTCCTTTGTACCCAGTCGGCGGTCACTTCGAACGGAACGGGCTCCGAATCACTTAACGGCCTCAACAGTGAAATCGTCATGCGACGGCAGGTGAATCCATTCGCAGGATCAATCTCAAGCGTCCGTCGCCAACGGCCGAGATTGAATTCAATGTCATAGTGCAGTTGAACGCAACCGTTTTCCAGATGTTTCAGCGAGACGGTCGTGACGCGAGAGGAATGACGTTTCAACACCACCTCAATCTCATTATTTAAGGAGCGGAGATCCCGCTCGTCCGTCATCCCCACCACCGAAGGATTCAGAATGGTCGAAAAGCAATGAATACCGTGATCTTCCGGTGGCCTGATCGAAAGTTGATTGAACCCAAAATCTTCGTCTGATTGATTGCCGATCTTGGACCAACCGGCGCTATAGTCGCCATTCCGCGTGAAGTACACCATGATTGGACGCATGCGTGGTTTTGTAATATACCTGCCCTCTTTGATCTGCCGCTCCACTTCCGCGGGATCCTCGCTCGCAGCTTCCATTCCCATCGCGGCTTCTCCGTGATACTCATACCGCAGGCACGCTTCCGGATGGTCGAAAACATAGCGCAACCTTGCCTTCTGATTGACTGACACTCCATCTGCTTCGGTGGTCGTGTGTCGAACCGTGGCCGTGAAGATGCCGGACTTGAGTTCGCGACGGGCAGCGATCATGGCGTCGATCAACCTTTGTGCCTCGTCCGAAATCACCGCCGGCCCGATCTCGTCACCCCTCACGGGTTCGACGTGTTGAAAGCAACACACAAGACCACACATTCCTACGGCAAGCAGCAACGGCGATGTTCGCATTGAGAACGTCCTTTGACACAGGAATCACTCACGGAGGATGCACAATCGTGTTACAAAGATCACGGTCTATCGGGATGGCATCATCGCGTCAATTCGAATTGACAATCATCCGATCGCATTGAGCGTCGTGAGCTATCCACCTTGATCTGGCCAACTTCCGTTGGACAATTTGTGTAACCGTTCACAAGCCGGGGACTGGCTCATCTTCCCGCGGCAAAATGTTAGATTGCATCCGATCGATGAACCGTGGATTCCAATGAACCAGGAAGATGAGCCTACCCCCTCACTTCACACTGTGAATAGTCCCCAAGTTGGCGGATTCCCTCAAACAAATTATCCGCCTCAACGCGTGGCTCAATTGACGTCATTGCATCAGGGCGTCACCCTGACGAGGAATTCGCCCCAACAATTTTCAAGCCGCAGGCTGCCCCCCAGATATTCCCTCATTGCCAGCGTTTTCCTCGTTGTCAAGCTCCCGCTTGGCAACGCTTCTGATGTGTCAAAAGAGGTGCACGAGGAAACGTAGTAATAAGCAACTCGAACAAAACGTTCGCCCCGGAGATTGTTGGCGTCGCGAACTTTCCAACAGATTCAAGTTTGAGTGCACAAGGTATACGTATCGCGCTATGTCATCGCCGCCCCTTACCCATCGACCTTGCATCACGTTTCTCACCGACTTTGGCACGCGCGACACGTACGTTGGCCAGATGAAGGGAGTTGCCATTGGAATCAATCCCAATCTGCATTTGGTCGATTTATCGCACGAAATCCCGCCGCAACAGGTCCTTCGCGGTGCTTACGCCTGGAATGATGGTATCGACGCCTTTCCCAAAGGAACCGTACATGTCGGTGTCGTCGATCCGGGAGTCGGTTCCGATCGCAGACTGATCGCCGCCGAAATCGAAGGCCAACGATTTGTCTGTCCGGACAACGGGCTGCTCTCGGTCATCCTGGAACGATCAACACTTCAACGAGCTGTCGTACTCGATCAACCACGTTGGTGGAGATCAATTGTTTCAAGCACATTCCACGGCCGCGACATCCTGACGCCCGTCGCCGCGGCCTGGTCACTGGGACACGACATCCGTGAATTGGGATCAACACTCACCACCCCCATTGTGACATTGCCGCTGCCGCGCAAGTCAAAGGGCCGCAATTCCGTGTCTGGCCAGGTTGTCGAAATCGACCACTTCGGCAACCTGATCACCAACATCGATGCCAGCGACCTGCCAAAAACGTTTGCGTCATTCAAAGTCGAGATTGGCTCATTTCCAATCCTGGGACTGACACACTGCTACGCTGAGGGAGACCCCGGAGAACCGATGACTTTAGTGGGTAGCGCGGGGCGACTCGAAATTGCCGTTCGTGATGGAAGTGCCGCAGAAGAATTTCAGTCGCCACTTGGACAGCGGATTACGGTTCGCTGGACGGAGGTCGCCCAATGACAGAACATCACTTGAACAACGCCTTGTTCGTCACCGGAACAGATACCAACGTTGGAAAAACGCATGTGACCTGCCTGATTGCACGGCAGTTGATCGAACGCGGCCTGAAAGTCGCCGCCTATAAGCCCGCCTGTTCCGGTGCGATCGGATATCCTTCATCGCCTCCGATCGACGGCCAATACCGCTGGGATGATATTGAACGCCTGAAAACAGTTATCGGCGGTCATTGGACAGATGAGACGATTTGCCCGCAACGTTTTTTGGCACCCGTTGCGCCGCCCGTTGCCGCACAACTCGAAGGCAGGCAGGTTGACTTTGAACGGCTGGTGTCGGGGGCCGCACGGTTTCCGAATACCGACATACTGTTGATCGAAGGGGCCGGGGGCTGGCTGTCTCCCGTCACCGAAACTCAGACAGTCGCCGATCTGGCTCGGGAACTCGGCGCGCCGATTTTGATCGTAGCCCGATCAGGCCTGGGCACCATCAATCATACGCTGCTGACTGTGGAGTCGATTCGATCACGCGGACTCGCGATTGCAGGGATCGTGTTGAACAGCGTTGTCGCCGATCCAGACGATCTCTCCGTGCAAACGAACGCCGATGAAATCGAGGCCCGCAGTGGTGTTCCCGTATTCGGTACCGTCGCCTATCAGTCGGAGTCGGAATTGCGTCGAGCGGGTCAGCCAGTCACAATTCGTTGGGAATCGCTGGCCACCCGTTCAAAACGACAATGACTCAAGGACACAGACTCAAGATTGCACCGAGCCGTTCGCGATGAGTTCGTGACCCGCCAAAGGAATGCGACATGCCGATGGAAGTGAGTTGCGGGCAGTGTCACGGCCGATTGCTGGTCGAAACGCCGGGCGAGATCGTCGCCTGTCCGCATTGCAGAGCGCATCTGATGACCCCGCTGCCCGCCCCACAGCCATCCGACCCACCCTCGGCTCCGCATGCGTCTCGATCATCAAATCTCGTGAACGAACAACTCGAAGCGATCAGACGATTCTCGGCCGTAACGATTGTCGCCAAAGGCTCGGTTGCGCCCTTGTTTGATGAGCCCGCGCCAATTCAGTCACGACTGTTTGAACCGGGCCATCCCGAGAATCACAGCACGCCTTCGAACCTCGACTTGAGGGTGAATCCACCGCAAGACGTGGACGCGACCGAGTCCGTCATCGAACAGAACTCCGCCAATTCCGATATTCCGTTTGAAGAGGATGGCGACCATTCCGACATTCATTCGGATGCCGTCAACTCCGACAATGTCGTTGACTTGGAGGGCGACAGCGGATTCCCACAGGACCAGTTTGCGATCCCCGACACCCGTGTGGCACTTCCTGACATTTATCCGCAACCAGAGAAACCCATGCCATTGATGGAGGGATCGGCCTCCACGCCGGGCCCAGTTGGTAGACCCGACTTTTCCTGGATGTCGGATCACAGGCGGGCCACACCCGCCGCGTCAAATGCGGGTGTGGCACTCAATCTCAGCCTGACATCGGCCGAGATGCAAAGCGTGCCTCCCACCGATCCAGGCGTCTCCGAGTCGGAACGCCCGCAGAGTCCCCTTCCTGCCGCGATGGATGCGGCGTCACCATTCAATGATTTCACGGCCACGTCGCCCCACACACCTGCGGTTCCCAGGCCGCAGACTTTCCACACGCACGACACCAATGACCGAAATCCGGGGTCGGAACAGGCGAAGGCCGCACGTTCGTCCATGGCAATGCTTCTGCTCGTCATCGGAAGCTACGCCAGTTTGCTCACGATCTATGTGGTCTACCTCAGCCTCTTCGGACGACAATCTCAGTTGGAAAGTCTGCCTGACCTGAAGACGGTCCAGCAATTGGGTGGTCGAGCTGTGGTCCCTCGCCCCGCGAATCTGTTGCCACCGGGACACGATTTGCGATTGGGCGAAGCAAGACGGTACGGAAATCTGATCGCGACACCCCTGCGCGTCACACGCGGCCCAATCGCGTTCACCCACTTTTCGGGTGATCCAACTCAAGTCCGCGCGATGTCCGCCCCCGTGCTCAAGCTCTGGATCAAATTCGAAAATGTCTCGACCAACCAGGTGATCGCCCCGCTCGATACGACGCTGATGTTTTTTCGGCGGATCGTTAACGATCGTGTCGCATCCTATAACGCCATCTTTCCGGTTGCACAGCGGAAACAGCCGGCAACTCATTTCCCCTTCGATCGCATTGCCGAGGACAGCGAATGGCGCATCGTCGGACAACACACAAACGAAGTGCTTGAACCCCATCAATCGTTCGAGACCTTCATTCCTTCGGAAGAACATCTCGACGACCTGACCGGCGAAATCATCTGGCGCGTTCACTTTCGCAAAGGTCACGGTCCAAAGTCAGGGAACGGCGTAACGACCTTGATCGACGTGCACTTTCAGAGCGATCAGATCACGGCCGATCCCGCGTAGCAGCCTGTTGAAGTAACGAGGACAGGCACCTCGGCGTTCACGATGTCATGGCATTTTTTAAACTGGTCGGAGCCAGTCCCCGTTACTTCAACAGGCTGGTAGGGATGCAGCGTGGCCAACATGCTGTCGACCGGGATTCAGCCGAGTGATCCGCTGCTTATCATCGTGTCGTTTCCAAACGTTTGGAAACAACAGCGGTTTTGATCGAGACAGATCACAATGAATTCGTATCATCAGACACGCACCGAATGGGCGCTACTGCGCACGTCGAAATACGGTGATCGATTCGTGACCAATCGAAACTCGTTCGGCACTCAAAGCGAGTAAGGTGAGGACCATATGGTGGACCGACACTTAAACGAGATGGAAACGCAGGCAGTTAGAGCAACAACAGCGGCCATGTTGCTCAATTCGATCAAGACGATCAAAACGCGATATCGACGCAATTGGTTATTGCAAAACACCTTATGAAACAAGACAGTCAAGTGAATCAAGATGCTCACAAAATTCTGGGGGGCCGGCTTGAATTCACGCGGAACTTGGGGGGATTACGGGGAACCCGCTCACTGCCCAAAGAGAGTGGGACAGGCACATCGTCCCGGTTAAATTGAAATCCAGAGTGCATCGACAAGGTCAATCCTTCCCTTATACCGCGGGAAAATGAGCCGGTCCCCGGCCTGTGAACGGATAAGGATGTCCGGCCGGAATGACGTGGGACGATGCGGTCGCCGAAATTCCCGGCCGATCGCTGCTCGATGCATCGTCATCTCGTTCTTTGACAATCTGCAAAACGAAACGCCCCCTCGCTGCCATCGGAGAGCGCACCGACGCATCGCGTTTTGAATCAGATCTGATTCGCTCGTTGTCCCATCAAGGTCGCGTTATGCTGGCGGGACGCACAGTGCTCATCAACAGCGATCCTCATTCTGCGAGAGCGACTATGACTGGCTTCCATGTTCGGCGCGTTTTGCTTTGCGTACTTGCCATGGGATTCGTCCAGGGACAATTGGCCTCGGTTCTGATGGCCGAGGAAACTGTCATTTCGGTTGAAACTTCCATGACGCCTCCCAATTGGGCGCTCCTGGAACGCGAGTTGTTGCGGCAGAATGTTGCGGCTTGCCGCGAGTACTTCGAAAAATATTTCGACGAACGTGGCTGGCTGTTGTGTGTCGAACGTTGGGGGGGCGACGATGGCCCCGATGACGCCATCGAAAACTGTCTCGACTGGCCGATCCTGCACGCGCTGGGGGCCAGTGATGACATCTTGCGAATGTACAAGCTGGCGTGGGAAGGACACCTTCGACAGTACACGCTCGCCAAAACGGTTGAAGTCCCCTTCGCTCGCGATGGAATGTACTACAAAGAATTCCCCGTGATGATGGACTGGCTGCACAACGCAGAAGGACTGGTTGTCTTTAACCTGCAGGGCCTGTCCGATCCCAATGATCGACGTTTTTCGGAGCGTGTGAAACGATACGCCGGGTTCTATTTGAACGAAGATCCTGGCGCGCCGAACTATGATCCCCAACACAAAATCATTCGCAGCATGTTCAATGGCAGTCGTGGCCCCCTGCTGCGTAAGACCACAGGGCTCGATTGGGCCGGCGATCCGATCGAAGTTGAAAACCGATTTCGCCCCGGCCACGGAGAAACATCGTATGCCCAAATGCTCGAGCACTTCAAAGACTACAACGATACCGTCGGGGACCACCCTCAGAATCTGAAGTCCACGACCTTGGCATTCAACGCCTTTGCGCTAACGCATGACGACAAGTATCGCAAATGGCTACTTGAATATGTCGATGCTTGGCGCGAAAGGATGCGGGCCAACTCGAACATCATCCCCACCAACGTCGGATTGGACGGAAAGATCGGCAGTGATGCGGGCGGACACTGGTGGGGCGGCGTCTACGGCTGGGGATTCACGGTCTATGACCCGGCATCAAAAAAAATGGCCAGCCGCAACCAACACGAAGCGGGGCTTCAAGGATTTATCAATGCGTATGCTCTGACGGGCGATGACCGATATCTTGACCCGTGGCGCAAGCAGATGGATGCGGTCAACGCCAACAAAAAGATCGAGAATGGAACGACGCTGTACCCTCGGATGTTCGGTGAGCAGGGGTGGTACGATTTTGTCCCCGAAAAATACTCCGCCGGTGCGACGGAGATCGCCTACTTCACCATGAAGGCTGACGATCTAGAACGAATCGCTGCGAACCCCTGGATGACTTACCTTCGCGGAAAGAACCCCGAGTTTCCCGAACAGGCTCTCCGCGGCGATTTAGCGCTGATTGGAAAACAGGTTCGCGGCCTGCGTGACGATCGGACCACACCCGATACACGTCTGGCGGACGATCCGATGAAGTACAATCCCGCAAGTGTGACGTCACTGATTCAATTGGCGCTGGGCGGATTGCATCCGGGTCGAAGCGGCTCGGCACTCCATTGTCGGCTGCGATACTTTGACCCGGTCAACCGACGCGCCGGTTTCCCCGAGGATGTTGCGGCACTGATCGAAGAAATGACCGAGGATCACGTCACTGTCACGCTCGTCAACATCAACCAACTGGATTGCCGAAAACTGATTGTCCAGGCAGGGGGGTATGGTGAACACCAATTCCTGTCGCTGGACTCGGGCGACAAGCAACAACCGTTGAACACGAATCACCTGATCGTGAACCTCGCCCCCGGATCAGGAACGCGGCTGAAGCTGACCATGAAACGCTACGCCCATCCACCGACGATGGCCTTCCCGTGGAATTAGAGCTCCAGACCTAAACCGACAGATTGACGAACTCATGCCAGGCAGACCCACGGGCCTGCAAGTGACGCTCAGGAACCTAACAGAAGAGAGTAGCGCGATGCGCCACTAGAACTTATGGCCGGGCTTCGGGCCATTCTGAGTTTGGGTCAGGATTTCAGGCCCCGACTCGGTCACCAGGATCGAATGCTCGAACTGGGCGGAGAGAGACAAGTCCATGGTTCGAACCGTCCACTTGTCGCGCGTGTCGAGCATCGTCCGCCAGGTACCGATGTTCAACATCGGCTCGACGGTGAATGACATTCCGGGTTCGATCACGATTTGAGACGCACCCGTCTTCGGAAGATAGTGCGGAACACCCGGTTCCTGATGGAACTCACGTCCCAGCCCGTGTCCCTGATATTCCTGGACAACAGACAGCCCCTCGGACCGGGCGAATTTCTCGATCGCTTGCCCAATGTCGCTGATCTTGCCAAACGGCTGAATCGCCTGAATACCCAAGTACAGCGAATCGAACGTCGCTTGAACCAAATGTCGTGTTTCGTCAGAGACGGTTCCGATGATGAAAGTCTCGGACGAATCGCCGTGCCAGCCGTCGACAATCGTGGTCAAGTCGACATTCACGATGTCGCCATCACGGAGTGGCATCTTGTTGGGGATGCCATGACAGACGACTTCATTCACACTGGTGCAGATGGTATTCGGATACGACTTATAACCCAGACATGCCGGAATATGTCCGTGATCCATCGTGTAGTCGTACACGAGCTTGTCCAGTTCCAGCGTCGTGATGCCCGCCTTCACATGAGGTCGAACAAAATCCATAAGCTGGGCATTGAAGCGCCCAGCGGCACGCAGACCCGCTTGTTCCTCGTCGGTGAGATACAGCGGACACTTCGGTTTTGGCTTGCGACGCAACACATTCATAATGTTCAACTATACGCTCCAGCGCCGCCCCGGCGCCATTGTTAGGACCGGAAAACGACGAATGAAATCGATCGCTCCTTAGTTTGAATCAGTGTCACCGCCCCGCCACCATTTCGCAAGGTCGGCCGTCGGTTGACGGCCCTCGACAATCTTGCGTTGGAGTCCAGCGATCACACTGAAATCTTATCTATCCGTGGCAAGTCACCGGTTGGACTGGCTCAGCCGAGCTTCCCGATTCCGTCGTGCTCGGTTGGGTCGCCTTCCAGGCCTGATACGCTTCGTGGTCACCAATGACAATTTCGAAACCCAGATCGGCCACCATTTTGAAATCGTCTTCCGCAGCCTGCCCCTTCGTCGTCAAATAGTCGCTGACGAACATCGAATTGGCAGCATAAAGGCTCATTGCCTGCATAGAACGCAAATTCACTTCACGTCCACCCGACACGCGAAGCTCCACAGCTGGGTTGGCCAGCCGGAACAGGCACAACGTCTTGAGACAGTATCGTGGATTCAGGTCCCATTTTCGCTCGAGCGGGGTTCCGTCGATCGAATGCAAGAAATTGACAGGTGTTGAATGCACGCCCAGCGTTCTGAGTTCAAACGCCACATCGACCAGATCGCGATCCGATTCACCCATTCCAACGATCAAACCACTGCACAACTCCATTCCCGCGTTTCGCACGGCCTTCAGCGTTTGCAGCCGATCTTCGTAGGTGTGCGTTGAACAGATTTTGTCGTGAAAACCGCGGCTGGTATTCAGGTTATGGTTGATTCGATCGACGCCAGCCGCCTTCAGTTGTTCGGCCTGCTCCGGCTTCAGTAACCCCAAACAGCAGCAGATGTGCAGTCCGTATTTGTCTTTGATTTTTGTCACTGTGCTGGCGATGTGTCCGACTTCACGATCGGTCGGACCGCGGCCCGAGGTCACAATGCAGTAGGTTCGCGCTTGTGAAGCGACGGCACGCTCGGCCCCCTCCATCAACTTGGCTTCGTTCAACAGGGCATAACGTGGAATCTCGGCTTCAGATACGATCGATTGCGAACAGTATCCACAGTCTTCAGGACACAGCCCGCTTTTGGCATTCTTCAGAAAATACAGATGAACGCGCTTTCCAAAGTGTTGGCGACGCACGCGATATGTTGCCGCAAGCAAATCCAGCAGTTCGTCATCGTCAGACTGAAGGATCTGAAGACCTTCGTCGACGGTCAATTCATGGCCCGCTAGAACTCGAGTTGCCAAATCGTTCCAACAATCAGTCGCCAGCGTGCCCATCAACAGCCGTCCTTCGAATCAAGTTGCGTCAATATTTGTTCGCCACCAAGAGTCGCGATTCTAGCTTCCCGAGGGGCGAGTGCGACAGTGCTCGGCCTTTCACTGGACGAATTCGTCAGGTTGGGGCTTTTGCCCCCACATTTTTGTCGAGAGGATCTGTCCGCGCAGGATGCCCATTTTCGGCTTGGCAAAGCTTGCAATCCAGAGGGGGATGGCATGCTGCTTGCGTCTCAAATCGCCGTTCCAGCCAATCTGTCCCCGCGGGACGGCATTGACCGGTTTTTGGCATGCCAATAAACTACGTTGCTCAGGCAACTTACGTCGTCACTTCCGCAAGCGAAAAGCGGTTTTGGCAAATAAGCATGCCGTTTGGCACCGTCCACAAACCGCTGGTCACTGTCAAGGTGGCAGGAAAACGCTGGAATCGATGGCGTGGAAATCCGCCGTTTGTTCGCAGGCGTCCATGGATTGTGGCCGCTGGCGAGCAATAAACACCGCTGATTGTGAACATTGCAGGGATGCTCGGCTCGTAAAATTAACGGATGAATCATGGAAATCCTGGATAAAGTCGGCGATGCATTCAACGTAGTTCTGGGGGGAGCCGAACGGTTCATCACCAACATTTTTGGATCGTCGAACGACCGTCGTGTTCGCAACATCGGATATTCCCGAGACAAGAACGGAAATGCCTCGATTCTTCCCGGCTCGGTTCTGGACCGGATCAATCAGCTCGAACCGTCACTGGAATTGCTGAGCGACGGCGAACTGCGAGAAACCGCATCGAAGATGCGCCGACGCCTGGCCGACGGCGAAACACTCGACATGCTGTTGCCAGAAGCGTTCGCCGCCGTTCGCGAAGCAGGCAAACGCTACTTGAAGATGCGACACTACGACGTCCAGATGGTCGGCGGTTACATCCTGCACAAAGGGATGATCGCCGAAATGATGACGGGTGAAGGCAAGACGCTCGTTTCATCGCTGCCCGCATTTCTCAACGCGGTCGCAGGTTCTGTCCATGTCGTGACCGTCAACGACTATCTCGCGCAACGCGATATGGAATGGATGGGCCCGCTGCACATGGGTCTCGGCCTGACCATCGGTGCCATTCAGTCGAACATGGACACCTTCGAACGCCGCACCGCCTACGCGTGTGACATCACCTACGGCACGAACAACGAGTTCGGCTTCGATTACCTGCGCGACAACATGAAGATGTATGCGCAGGAACAGGTCCAAGGCAAACTGACCTACGCCATTATTGACGAAATTGACAACATCCTGATCGATGAAGCCCGTACGCCGTTGATCATTTCGGGACGGGCTCACGACGATATTTCCAAATATCCCAAAGCGGAAAAAATCGCTCGCCAACTGCAGCGCGATGTCCACTTTGAAGTGAAAGAGAAAGAACACACCTGCCACTTGACGGAGGCCGGTGTCCGCCATGCCGAAGAGCTGGCCGGCGTTGAAAGCTTCTATACCGCTGGCAACATGGAATGGCCGCACCTGATCGACAACGCACTGCGTGCCCATCATCTCTACAAGCGCGACGTCAACTACATCGTCCGCGGCGACGAAATCATCATCATCGATGAACACACCGGCCGCATGATGGAAGGACGTCAGTGGAGCGACGGACTGCATCAAGCCGTCGAAGCGAAGGAAGGCGTCAAGATCAAGGAAGAAACGCAGACGCTGGCAACCATCACTCTGCAGAACTTCTTCAAGCTCTACAAGAAGCTGTCCGGGATGACCGGTACCGCCATGACGGAAGCGGCCGAGTTCGTCAAGATTTACAACCTGGACGTGATCACCGTTCCCACCAACCGACCGATGAAACGGGTCAACTATCCCGATGCCGTTTATCGGACGGAACGCGAAAAGTGGGATGCGGTCGTCGAAGAGATCAAAGAAGTTCACCAGACCGGACGCCCCGTACTCTTGGGAACCGTCTCAATCGAGAATTCGGAAAAGCTCAGCCATAAGCTCACGAAAAATGGCGTGAAACATAAGCTGCTCAACGCAAAGCCCGAATATGCCGAACGCGAAGCAGAAACCATCGCACAGGCAGGACGCCAGAACGTCGTGACGATCGCCACCAACATGGCCGGTCGTGGTACCGACATCATCCTGGGCGGAAATCCGGAGTATCTCGCTTGGGACGAACTCAAGCAGATGAAGAATGAAGACGACCGTCCGCTCTATCCAACCCGTCTCGACGTTCCAAAATCGGTTTGGAATGACTTGACGAAGCAAATCGCCAAACGCGAGGGAATGGAAGAAGAAGGTCGCCGTGTCGCCGAGCTGGGCGGGTTGCACGTGATCGGAACCGAACGTCACGATTCACGCCGCATCGACCTTCAGCTTCGCGGTCGCGCCGGTCGCCAAGGGGACAACGGGTCCAGTCGCTTCTTCATTTCGCTCGAAGACGACCTGATGCGAAAATTCGGTGGCGAATTCGTGAAGGATTGGCTCGCACGGTTGGGCATGCAGGAAGGCGAACGAATCGAAAGTCCGCTGGTCACGCGTCAGATTGAAAGTTCACAGAAAAAGGTCGAAGAACGCTTCTTTGAACAGCGCAAGCACCTGCTCGAATACGACGAAGTGATGGACGAACAACGCAAACGCGTCTATTCGTACCGGCAATCGATTCTGGAAGGCGCGAACTGCCGCAATCTGATCCTCGAAATGATCGACAAGCAACTGCTGTCGAAGTGCGACTACTTCACACGTTCGACCTATCGCTGGGAAACCGTCGTCGCCTGGGTCCGACAGCAATGCGGCATGGAACTGAAGCCCCGCGAAGTTCGCGACATGCAAGCCGATCAACTTGTGTCGTTCCTCAAAGACCGCGCGGATCGCCAGGCATACGAAACGATTCGAGAGCAGATCGAAGACAACATTCCCGCAGACGCAGATGCACGCGAGCAGAACTGGCAAGCGTTGTCGAAATGGGCCAACTCGAATTACGGGTTGAACACGAATGAACGCGAATTGAAGAAAGAAGCTTTTACAGTTGACGGCGATCCGGATTCGCTCGACTCTGGCAAGCTTCACGAATACCTGTATCAAAGGGCACTCGAAACGATCAATCGCTTCGACTTCAGCGCCGTCGAAGCGTTCCTCGACGAAAGCTGGGGACGACAATCGCTCTGCCAGTGGCTGCATCAGCAGTATGGCATCGAAATGAGGCCCGAACAGTTTGCGGCACTTTCTCCGGAAGACGCCGCAAAGCTCATCAAGAAAGAGATCGAAGAGCTCTATCACCGAAAAGAAATCGAACTGCCGGTGTCGGTGGGCCTGTCGCACTTCATGACCGAGCACAATGGTCTCGCACGATACAATCGTGAAGGTCTGGTCGATTGGGCCAATCGACGGTTTGGAACAACTTTCACACTGGAAGAAATCGAACCAAAATCGAAAGCCGACATTACCCAACTGCTGGTAGATACCAGTTCTGAATTCTTCGCTCGTGGTGATCAAGCCGCGAAGCGATTGAGCGAACTTCTGGATGCGGCATGCGGTACCTCGCATCACGACAGCCAGGCCCGCAACGGTGCGGCAGCAGCCGAACGAATTTCCAATGTCACCGCTACGCGTGAACTGGCCGACTGGGCCCGTCAGGAATTTGGAATCGAACTCGTTCCAGACGCACTGATCGGCACCGACCGTGAAACGCTCGAGCGACAGATTCGGAGCCTGTACGAACGAAAGTATCGCTACGAAATCCATTCGGGAGAACGCAGCGTTTCGCTCGAAACGCTCGACACCGCCTGGAAAGATCACCTGTACTTCATGGATCAATTGAAGTCGGGGATTGGCCTGGTGGGATACGCTCAGAAAGATCCTAAAGTCGAATACCGACGTGAAGGGATGCGAGCGTTCGAACAGATGTGGGATCGGATTGCGACGCAGATCACCGGAACGATCTTCCGAATCGCGGTCGAAATTCCCGAGCCAACATCCAACCGCTGGCAGATCACTTCACAGGTTCACGAGTCACCTGTGGATGACATTCCCGATGATCACCCCGCACTCGGACAACAAGGTGGGGAAGCCCATACACCGCGCGAACAGGCCGTGGAACCGATTCGCAATTTCGGGCATCGGGTGGGGCGAAACGACCCATGTCCTTGTGGAAGCGGCAAGAAGTACAAGAAGTGCTGTGGCGCCAACTAAGACGTCGTGCGTCGGTGGGCCGCTCGCTCACTGCACGCGCCCAACGTTGATGCTTATCCAGCGCAGGGGAATCGGATGCCCTTTGTATTTGGTTGGCTATTGAATGGCATTTACGTCCTGATCCTGACGGCGGTCGCACCGGTGCTGGTCTATCGTCGGCTGGCCCAAGGAAAGTACCGTCACGGCTGGAAGGAAAAGCTGACGGGGCAATTGCGCCGTCAGCATCCCGATCGGCCGTGCCTGTGGTTTCATGCCGTCAGCGTCGGTGAAGTCGTCCAGTTACAACGCATAATCGAAGATGCCCGCCAACGATTTCCGTCGGCGGAATTGTTCATCACGGTCACGACGGATACGGGTTTCGAAGTCGCCAAATCGAAGTATCCCAATCACACGGTCTCGTATTTTCCTCTCGATTTCACCTGGGCCGTAAGTGCCGCGTTGAACGCGATTCGCCCCGATGCGATTGTGCTGGTAGAACTGGAGCTGTGGCCGAACTTTGTCTTCGCAGCGCATCGACGACACATCCCGCTCGTGCTGATTAACGGCCGTATCGGCGAGAAAAGCTTTCGTGGCTATTCGCGAATCAAATGGCTGATGCAGCAAATCCTGGTCTGCTTCGACGTTCTCGCCGTTCAGAATGAAACGTATGCTGATCGACTCCGTCGTCTGGGCGCCCCAACCGAGCGCGTCATCGTCACGGGGAACATCAAGTTCGACCGGGTGGAGACTGATCGGTCGAATCCTAAAACTGCAGAACTGCGACGCGGCTTTCAGCTTGCGGACACGGAACAAGTCCTGGTTGCAGGAAGCACGCAAGATCCCGAGGAATCTTACGCATTGGCGGCGTGGGCGGCACTACGAGCCGAGTTTCCGAATCTGAGATTGATCCTCGTTCCGCGACATAAGGAACGGTTCAACGAAGTGGCGGCGCTTGTTCTCGACCGCGGCTATCCGCTGATTCGTCGCAGTCGCCTTAGCTCCGAGCCCGGCTCCAACGTTAACGATCAAACCCAGACGGCAGAACCAGCGGAGGGTATGTCGGCAGGCAGAATCCCCCCCGTCCTCTTGTTGGATACCCTGGGTGATCTCGCCGCCTGTTGGGGGCTGGCAGAGATCGCGTTCGTCGGAGGGACACTGACAAACCGAGGCGGTCAGAACATGATCGAGCCAGCCGGGTACGGCGCCGCACTGGTACTCGGTCCCAACACCTGGAACTTCAAGGACATCACGGAAGCTCTCGTTTCACGGAACGCCGCACGCGTCGTTCATGACGCGAATGGACTTCGTGAGACAATTCGCGAATTGTTGGGGCGCCCGGTCGAAGCGAATCAACTCGGTCAGGCCGCGCAATCGTTTGTGCAGTCACAACAGGGCGCGGTCCAGCGCACGCTCGACTTGATCGACAAGACGTTGTCGCGAACCACGCGAGGATGACTGTTTACATCACCCTTGCCGTTCGATCGGCTACCAGTGCATCACGAAACCACCATCGACATTGATTGTTTGCCCTGTCATTTCCGAGGCTCGTTCGGATGCTAGAAATGTCACGAGATTCGCAATGTCTTCAGGCTTTTGCCAACGCTTTAAAGGAATGACATTCTTCACTTTTTCGTTGGCCCAGTCTTCATAGGTTCGACGAAGCTCGGGCGGTTGCTGGTCATTCCAGGCCCGCCAGACAGACTGATTCAAGGGTGTCTGCACCATACCCGGGCAGACGGTATTCACGCGCACTCCGTGTGGGGCCAAGTCCTTGGCCATGCACTGTGCAAAATTAATATTCGCCGCCTTGCTGGCGCTATAAGGGGGATCGGTTTGAGAACCAATCTGACCTGCCACCGATGCCACGAACACGAACGAGCCACTCCGCCGCTCGACCATCTGCGGGGCGAATGCATGAGCGATGTGTACCATTCCCAGAATGTTGACATCGAGTACTCGGTCCCAAAGACTGGCGGGCACGTTTGTGAATGGAAAACCAAACCGTCCCGAAGAAATCGCCGCCGAATGTACAACGATCGTTACCGGCCCGAGAAGCTCCTCGGTTTGAAGGCGGGCCACCTCGATCGTTGCCGGTTGACTGACATCAACGATCAGACCCTCCGTTTTGACGCCCGCCTTCTGCCCCAACGATGCGGCGACATCGGCCGTCGACGGCGACAGATCCCAAAGCGCCACGTGGCATCCCTCGCTGGCCAGCGCCGTGGCACAAGCAAGTCCGATCCCGCTCGCCCCACCAGTCACGACCGCATTCTGTCCGCTCAAAAACAGATCCATATGGGACTTACCTTGTGTTGATGGAATTCCAATTGGAGTCGGCGTTTTCCCGCCTGAAGACTGTCGATCCAAATAGTGCCAGATTATCATGGGTTGGATACTGGGACCAACCGAGTCACGCTCAGTCAACCCAAGTCTCGATGCCTGATTCAATGAGCGAACAACTGATGAACACGAAATCTTCTCGTCGTAAGTTCCTGCAGCATTCATCGGTGCTCGCTGCGGCGTACTGGGTTGGTTCATCAGATCAAGTATGGTCGCAAGAACGTTCCGCGAATGAAGAAATTCGTTTCGCCTGCATTGGCGTCGAGGGACGCGGGTCAAGCGATCGCGACGAAGCAGGTCGTCACGGGCACATCGTGGCGCTTTGCGATATCGACGAAGAGCGACTCGAGAAGGCGGCGTTGCGATTCCCACAGGCGAAGACGTTCGTCGATTATCGCAAGATGCTCGACGAAATCGGTGGCCAGATTGATGCCGTCACGGTCAGTACGCCCGATCATACACACGCTCCCGCGGCCATCCGCGCCATGAAGATGGGGAAGCACTGCTTCTGCCAAGAACCCCTCACATACACTGTCGCAGAAGCAAGAATGATGCGGCTGCTCGCCGCGGAAAAGAAGCTCTGTACCCAGATGGGAAATCAGGGAACGTCAATCAGCGGCCTTCGGGAAGCGGTCGAAGTCATCCGTCGTGGCGAAATTGGCGACGTAAAAGAGATCCACGTCTGGACCAATCGTCCCATCTGGGCTCAAGGTGTTGGACGCCCCAAGACAGAAGTGCCCTGCCCGCCGCACATTCACTGGGACCTGTTCCTCGGCCCTGCAAAAGAGCGCCCTTACAATCCGGCCTATGCCCCCTTCGCCTGGCGAGGATGGCTCGATTTTGGCACGGGTGCTCTCGGTGAAATGGCCTGCCACACGATGAATATGGCGGTCAAAGCGCTTGAGCTGTTCGACCCCATCAGCGTCGAGGCAACGCCTGACACAGAATGGACCGGTGAAGCGCGTGTCGAATCGTATCCGAAAAGCTCGGTCATCAAGTTTGGATTCGGTCCTCGCGGCAAGTTCAGCCCCTGTACACTGACCTGGTATGATGGCGGAATTCGCCCCGACGAGTCATTGTTGATGGGGGAAACCATCGGTGCCAGCGGATCACTGGTCATCGGTGACAAAGGCCGAATTTATTCGAAGAATGACTACCACGCGGAATTCGTCATCCTTCCGAAGGACAGCTTTAACGACCGAGTCAAACCTGAATACATCGTATCGCCGGGCCACTTCACAGAGTTCGCGAATGCCATCAAGCAGAACAAGCCTGAAATGGCCATGTCGAACTTCAACTACGCCGGGCGCTTGACGGAAACGGTCTTGTTGGGCAATGTCGCGTTGCGAGCTGGCAAGAAAATCATGTGGGATGGTGACAACATGAAGATCACCAACGATGAAGCAGCCAACCAATACATTACTCGCGTCTACCGCAAGGGATTCGAGTTGTAATCAAAGGCATGTCGATGACGCCAGGAAATTGCAAGGCTCGATCCGTCACAAGATCGGGCCTTGTTGCACTTCAACAAGTAATTTGGTGATCATCACAATTCACGGTCCAATCCCGATACGTCCGATCCGTACCCTGCGTTCAACGAGTCCATCTCGATAGGAGTCACGATGCGTGCGCTACTCACAACGGCCCCTGGTGGCTGGCCCAATACTTCCATCTCGAACGTCGAATCGAGACTCGGACAACCCAATCAAGTGCTGGTCAAAGTGACCGCAGTGGGCTTGAATCCTGCCGACAATTTTCAGATTGAAGGACGCTACCCGGGTGGTCCCAAGCCACCCTTTATCGTCGGCCGCGATGCCTGCGGTGTGGTCCTGAAAGGGGACGCCGGTGGACAATGGAAGCCAGGCGATGCGGTCATCGCACTCCAATCAACGACGACGGACTTGGAACACGGAACATTGTGCGAGGAGCAGTGGATTGCCGCCGAAAATCTGGCCCGCAAGCCCACGGGATGGAGTGACCTTGAGGCCGCTGCAGCGCCGCTCGTTTATCAAACGGCCTGGAAGGCACTCGTTGATGTCGGCGGTTTGCAACCAGGACAGACGGTCGTTGTCACGGGGGCTTCTGGAGGCGTCGGTCTCGCCTCCGTTCAGTTGGCCCGTGCCTACGGTGCGACCGTGGTCGCATTGTCCCGGTCCACCGAGAAGCAGAATCGACTACGAACGGCGGGTGCGCATCACGTCTTCTCACCGGAAACGGACCACCTCAAAGACAAGATCTTCGACGCGGTTAAGGCAAAAGGAGTCGACGTTGTCGTCGAGACTGTCGGAGGTCCCATTCTGGCGACGTCATTGCATCTACTCGGCGTTCACGGACGGATCAGTGTGGTTGGTGTTCTGGCCGGCGTGGAAAGCAACATTTCCATTCCCGCACTCATGTTCAAGCGAGCGTCGATTCATGGGGTGCTCGTCACCGATGATGTGCCGGCGAAATCACAGGCCGCCTGGACACAGATCGTCGAACTCATGACGACCGCGGAAATCCGTCCCATCGTCGACGCACATTTCCCGCTCGAGAAATCCTCGGATGCGTTTGAAAAACTGCGCGGCAACGTGTTCGGTAAGGTTGTCGTTCAAGTCTCAAACTAGTGAAGCTTCAAGCCTGAATTGGCACGGCGATGAACTCGGCGCGAGTGGGTCAACTCGTCGAGCAACGTGCAGTGCATGCACGAGACATGTCGGGCCGTGAGTTGCAACACACGGCCCGACACCCTTGATGTCCAGACGAATTTACGAAACGAAATCTCGAATCCCGGGCGCTATTGGGATGATTTTCCGCTCGATCGCTTTCCGCGTGGCGCGGTCGGGTTCTCGCGAGTCTTCCGCATCTGCTCCAGTTGCGACTCGCTTTGCTGCTGCCACCGAATATTGTCCAGTTGCCATTTCGCCAAGTCGCGCAGCACCGGGTCTTGATTGGATTCCGCCACGACCTTATAGGCCTCAAGTGCGGGTTTCCAGCGTGACTGTCGGCGCAGGCACGTTGCGAGGAGATACTTCAGCGTCATCTCATTTTCGGGCGAGACCGACGCTTTTCGAAAGGCTCGCTCGGCTCCGATAAAATCCCCGGTGCGAAACAAGACCTTGCCAAGTGAAAACGCATCAGCCGCATCAACACTTGTCGCCAGACTGGACGATTCTTCCGTTTCCCCAGGAACTGGCGGCGGCTCAGGTGGCAGACTCGGCTCGCTGTCGTGCGGCGCAATCACGGCTTGTGAAGGCGTATCAAATTCAGTTTCGACATCGGCCCTACGCGACGAACCGATCGCCGCAGCCGCCGCGGCGGCCTTGCGGGCAACGCTCACTCTGGTCAGCTTCGTCAACATGTCGAGCAAGTCCTGGCGCTGCTTCGACGAAACCTTGTCCGCTTCCAATTCCGTTAACTTGGTCGCGCGAGTCAGTTCTTCGCGCATCAGTTGAAATTCGCGAAGCTGGTTCCTGAGCTGCCGAAACTCGGCTTCCAGATTCACCGCGGCATCGCTCGAAACCGCGGCGCCGGGCAATTGCTGTGGTTCATCATCCTTCGAATCGGCCCGGGTGGGCGACGGAGGAAGAAAATTGTCCGATGGTGGCGGAAAATTGTCCTGCGCCCAGACACTGTGCGTCACGCCGCAAAGGGCTGCGAAAATCCATCCATGAATTCTCATTTAATGTCCACCGTGACTTGAGGGTTTCTTGTCTTCCGCCGGTCCAGGAATCGGATCCTCGTCGATCGCGTCTCCCTCCGACATCAGGAAGTATTCACCGATCGTAACCAGTGCCACCTGCCGATCGGGCGATTTCAGTTCTTTGAGGGGTTCGTGCGAGCTGCACGACACAATCCTCATCCGCTTCGCGGCGACTCCAAACTTATCGCGCAAGGCGTTTCGGACGGCGATCGCGCGGCGAAATGACAGTTCATGACCGTCCTCGGGATCACCGGCCGCTTCTTCCTCCGAACAGTGGCCCTGGATCACAATACTGCGAAAGTGATCGCGCACGACTTCGGCAATTTGTTCGAGATTGTCATTCGAACTTGAGGAAAGCATTGCGGAATTTCGAGCAAACCGAATCGGCCGCCACACGCCGGCTTGAGCTTTGGACCAGTTGTTCTTCTCTTTTGCGGTTTGACCTTTCACTGCGGCTGACCGCCAGCGTTGCCCCGCGGGATTCGATGCCTTTTTTTGTTGCTGCGACAGCATCTGCAGCACGGCCATGTCGATCGGATCTTTCGAGTTCGGCTTGGGGCGATAACCGAATCCGACTTTGACCGATGCCAGAATTCGGAGCAATTCTTCGTCTGTCGTTGTCTTTTGCGAGCCCTGACACAACAAAAGCACGAAGAAGCTCATTAGCAGAATGACCATGTCCGCGAAGCTAACGATCCACGCCGGGGCGTGGCCGCCGCCTTCTTCGTGCCCGCCTTTCTTATGTGGACCAGACATTTGCCAACCTTGTCGAAGAACTGAGAACCGTAGAACGCCCTAATTCGAGCGAAAGTCTTACTTCGTTTCTTCCACTTTGATGGCTGTACGACCGTCGAGAAAGCTGAGCAGGCGCTGCTTCAATGCCGTGGGTGAATCCCCGGCAGCGATTCCCATGATCCCTTGCAGATAGAGCTCTTTGAGCTGCATTTCCTGGCCGGCACGAATCCCCAGTTTGTCCGCAAACGGACAGCAGACGATGTTGGCGAACAGTGAACCATACAGCGTCCCCAGCAACGCCACAGACAAACCGGCACCGATCGCGGAAATGTCGCCCCCCATGCTTTGGAACATCACGACCTGACCGATGATCGTCGCCATCAGGCCATAAGCAGGGGCATAGTTT
Organism: Schlesneria paludicola DSM 18645; assembly: GCF_000255655.1. NCBI lineage: Bacteria > Pseudomonadati > Planctomycetota > Planctomycetia > Planctomycetales > Planctomycetaceae > Schlesneria > Schlesneria paludicola. The sequence continues at coordinate 831,789 of NZ_JH636434.1, forward strand.
CCCATCATCGCGAAGGCCTTTTTGCCGATCGAATGACGTTCACCCAACGCGAACAGTTCCAGCCGCAATGTCGATTCAACGTCATGGTGATCCTGACCGTCGATCACCATTCGCAGTCCCTTCGCCAGGAACGGTTCATCCACTTCCGCCATGCGGCCTTCGAGTGCCAGTAGACCGTCCTTACGAGCTACTGCGGCGAATTCAACGAGCTTCAAAATGGCGACACCCAGGGGCGTTTCCTTGTAAAGAAAGCACTTCTTCATGACGCCAAAGATGCCCAGGAAATTGCTCATCGGCAGACTGATCATGGTCGCGCAAATGGCACCGACAATCACCAGCAGCACCCCTTCCGTGCTGTAAAACGCCATGAGATTGCCGTGGGTCTGATGGTACGCGGCGCCGCCGATAATGCCGAAAGCGATAATCAGCCCCAAAATCGACGCGATGTCCATAACAGTTCTTTCGCCTCAAATCGAATCGACACGGCGTAGCCCGTCTGATAGTCGAACGAATTCAAGGGCCCTTGCGGTGAGAAGTCTGAATCAGATCGGTACTGACAAGATTGTGAATCGGAACCGGCCGTACGAAACGGCACAACGTAATTTTGTAAAGTTCAGCGCATGTCCATTGTCGCGGGAGGAACCGGAGGCGGCGCCATCCCCCCAGAGAAGTTCGGGTCAATCGGTACAACTGGTTCGAACGGCACAGTCTGGGTACCGGGAGGAATCGTGCCATTGGCCGCGGGCGGATCTAACGCGACGGCAATCTGTCGACTGACAAATCGCTGAAACACATCCGGCGATTCCAGCACTCGTTCCGGGCCGCGCAGGCTGCGGGAGAACTCCTGGTGCTGCGCAAATTCGATTTCTGCCTGCTCTGCCGTATTCTTTTCGCGCATGTCCCACAGGCCAGTCAGGGACGCAACGACAACTCCCTCGGCAGGACTGATCATCAATAGCGAAAGTCCAACGCTGGGCGGCGAGTACGGATGATACTGTGTGATATTTGCAAAGATGACCGCATCCGCTTGATATTCGCGTGCGATGCGCAGCAATTCGATTTCATTGAATTGACCGCTCAGGAAGACGTCCAGGGCACGCAGTGTTTCGTCTTCACGAGTGGCCGCCACGATTTCGAACCGACCTGCACGTTGTAGCTCAGCAGCCAGATTCGCGTGCATCTGTTCGTGGATTCGCGTGTACGCCGTCTGGTTGGCCAGCGGCATCAGGACCACACGCCGAACGGAAGGCCAGTCAAAATTCGTGGCGATATACTGCTGAAATGGTGCGACGAAGTTTTTCACTTCCTGAACTGATCCCTTGCGCAGCCCCGAATGCCGCGCCTGCTTGGACTTCGGCTTTGTCAGACTGCATCCCAGAATCAGGCAAAACATCAGGGTGAAAATCATCGCACGTGACTTCATGGCTCACTCCGTCGGATTCGGGGGGAGCGACGTGATGTCATCCGCTTCCAGCAACTGCTGCAAGAGCGGTCCCATCGACTGCAGGACCGCTTTGTGATCATTTTCGGTAGTGCGAACCTTTTCCCGCAGCATCTGAATATCGGCTCGCAATCGATTGAGATCGCTGAGCGACTGTGTCAGCTCCTTCCGCGCTCCCTGAATCTCGCGCACGCCGGTGGCAAGCTGGTCCTGCATCTCCTTGTTGCGCGCCTGAAGAGCCGCATTCTGTTGACGTAGTGTGCCGTTCTCGTCTTCCAACTCGCGAACCACTTCAATCATCTGCAGCAGGCGTTCCATTGCCGTTTCGCCGTTCAAGCCCACGATGGAACCACGAACAGGTGAAGGCCTGGTTTGATCTCCATGCGTGACGACGACCTGAGGGGGAAGGATACGGCTTTGTCGCGGACGTGGCGGTACCAGCGTCCGATCCATGCCATCTGGTGTCAGCCCCGAGTAAGGATCTTGATGCGATGCCTGCCGAATCTCTGAGCCCGTCGCCGCAGAATTTTTGACTCCGGCCGTCACGACGGACGACCTGGCAGAGTAGGGCGCTTGCGTGTTTGAAGTGTTCTTCTTGTAGTCCGAGTTTTGCGGCTGCAAGGGCAGCGATCGCCCGGGCAGGTTATAGGTTCGTTTGCCGACAACCGCTCGTCCTGCAGCGGGCAAATCGGCGACTGTCGTGTCGCGAGAGGTGCCAGGGCGATTGTTCGTGCGTTCTGAACCGATCGAATTTCCGACCGCAGCTTTGACTGGCGGCTGAAAACTCATTTCGTCCGCGTCACGTTGTCCACGCAAGATCGACGCGTCAGCCATGATGAGCGCAGCGGCGATGACAGGCACGAGGCCTCGCCTTATCACTTGCGAATTCATCATTCGACCTCCATTTCCATCTGCATTCCGTAGGATGCATTCTCACCGATTGTGATACATCCGACGCCGAGTTTCGTTGCGACCGGCAACGCTTACGGGGTCTCAGCTGTCGAGTGAATCTCACTCGGATTTTCATAGGAACACCAGATTCGCATCTTTTGACCGCACGCGCAGGTCACATCGATCGCTCGCACAATGTCATTTTCTTTCACAAGCTCGATCGATGCGGTCTCGTTATGCGAAGCATGGCGGCCGCCCACGTGTGCCAGCTCTGTCGATCGGACAACACGATTTCCAGGTACCACCGCCGATTGCACGATGTCACGGACGAACGCTCGGGTGATTCGTTCACTCATGTCACGCATCCTTCCTGTTCGTTCCGACATACGACCGCAACTGGAGCTGCGCTGCCGCGAGTAGCCGAGACACTCGCGATTCAGAAAGCTTCAGCACTTCACCAATTTCCTTGAGACGCAGATCTTCCATGTAGTACAGCGTCACCACCAGCCGTTCGCGTTCCGGGAGCGCTGCGATGGCATCCGCCAGCAGGCGTTTCTGCTCTGCAAACTCGGCCGACGCATCAGGCGCGGTATCAGAGTTTCGAGTCGGGTCGTCGAGAACCTGATCCAGCGATTGCACGCGAATCAAAGGCATCGCCAGCAGAGCATCAATGACTTCGTCCTTGGCCAGTCCGGTTTCCGCCACCAGGTCGTCGACCGAAATTGGTGCGGTCAGTTGCTCCTGAGCCTTCGAGACCAGCATGACCCGCTGCATCACTTCCTGAGGCAATGGGCAATTGCGACGCGCTTCGTCGTAGATTGCTCCGCGAATGCGTAGCGCGGCAAAGGACTTGAAGTCGACCCCGCGTGAGGCGTCATAGCGCCGTGCCGCTTCCACCAGACCAAGCATGCCAGCCGATTCCAAATTCTCGATGTCGACACCCATCGGTAGGCGCGCGGTGACCTTTCCCGTGAGATGGCGAACGAGCCAAAGATGATTCATGACTAGGGCATCACGAGTCGTCTGCTCTGCCGTACGAGAATATTCCTTCAAATTCTGGCTGATACTGACTGACATACGGGCCCGACCATTCTTGTCATTCAACGGAACGAGGACGATGGGGAATGAACTGCGGGCGGACGCGTTGGCGTCCGGTCAAAAACTTCGATGGTGGTGATGCAGGAGTTGAACCGTCGCGATCAAGATCGCGGCCGGAGTGTGACGTTTTGAGATGTGGGTGAGGGGAGCGGGGGGTTTTGGCCGATCACCTTATTTTTGTCAAGATGATGGAGCGGTTGAACGCGGTGGACAGCGAACAGATCAACAGTTCCGCCGCCAAGGCAATCGATCAGCGGCAATTTCTGCGGCTCTCATGCCGCTCTCGCGCCATTTGCCGCCTCGACAACAGCATCTCCCGGAACACGGGGCTTGTAGACCTCATCTCGCTTAATGATGTACTCTGCCTCGAGCAGGACATCGTTCGGCACGTCGGTGAAGGCCACCACGGTCAGATCCGGCAAACCGCGCAACAACAAATTCTTGAGCGGTCGACGCAACTGTGAGTCCACCAACAGCGCCACCTCGACACCTTTCTGCCCCGCAGTCCGTAGTGCCTTAGCGAGCCTGACAATCAATGCCTCAAAGGCATCGGGAGGAATCGCCATCTTCTTGTCTTGCTGGCTGCGACGAAGCTCAAGTTCCAGTGCAGGCTCAAAAATGAGCGCATGTATGCGATTCTGCGGATCAATGAAGGGCTCACAGATTGCCCGAGCCAGATAACTTCGAGCCCGTTCGGCCAATTCTTCGGGATCCTTCACCGTCGGTGCATGGTGAGCCAGACTTTCCAGGATTCGAGTCAAATTGGTAATCGGGACGCGTTCTTGCAAGAGCAGCGACAACACGCGATGCACCGCTCCCATGGACAGCATGTTGGGAATTAGCTCATCAACAACCGCCGATGACGTTTCACGGGCCTTGGCAATGAGTTTCGAGAGATCCTCGCGACTGAGCAGGTCACCCGCGTGGCGTTTCAGCGCTTCGCGGAGATGCGTCACCAAGACCCCCGGCGCATCAACCACCGTACATCCACGAATTTCCGCCTGCGTTCGATCGATTTCCGCGATCCATTTTGCGGGAAGACCAAACGTCGGATCTTTGGCCTCACGCCCATTCAGCGGAATTGGTGCGCCTTCGGGGTGAATCGCCAGGACTTGCCCGATCTGAATTGAGCCCCGGCCCACCTCTTGTCCCCCGACAAGGATGCGATATTCATCGTCGCGAAGCTGCCCATTGTCACGGATTCGAACCAACGGAATCCACAATCCACAGCGTTTGGCGAGATCTTTTCGTACGGTCGCAATTCGTTGCAGTAGTCCCAAATCGCGTTTGGGATCTACCAGCGGAATCAGATGTCGTCCGATCTCTACACAGGCGCGATCCGTCTCCAAAAACTCAGACAAATGTTCTTCCATTGGTGTCGGAACCGCCGCGGCGGTACCGCGTTGAACATCGGCGGCTGCTTCCGCTTCGTTTTCCGCCGGCGACTTCACGCGTCGAGAACCGTACCATAGCGCTCCGGCCAGGATCAGAAATGGAATCATGGGCATTCCGGGAGCCAGCGACAAAAGGCCGAGCAGCCCTGCACCGATCTGCAATGGTTGCTTCTTGGAAAAGAACTGCGACCCGATTTCCGTCCCCAGCCCTTGTTCGTTCGATGATTTCGTCACCAGGATACCGGCCGCCGTGGCAATGATCAGGGCGGGAATTTGTGACACGAGACCATCGCCGACGGTCAAAACCGCATAGACCTTGAGCGCCTGTACGAGCGGCATCCCGTTCATCAGTCCGATAATCACACCGCCGACAAGGTTGATTCCAGTGATCACCATCGCAGCTACGGCATCGCCGCGAACGAATTTACTCGCCCCGTCCATTGCCCCATAGAACTGTGCTTCCTGCAACAGAAAGGCTCGACGGCGTTTCGCTTCAACATCATTGATGGAACCGGCATTCAGATCGGCATCGATGGCCATTTGCTTGCCAGGCATGGCGTCCAGGACGAAGCGCGCCCCCACTTCTGAGATACGCGTCGCACCTTTCGTGATGACCACGAACTGGATGACGACCAGAATCAGGAAAACCACGAGCCCCACGACAAGATTGCCGCCGACTACATAATTCCCGAAGGTTTCGACAATCTTCCCGGCTTCGCCCTGCCCCAGAATCAACCGCGTCGTGGCCACGTTCAGCGACAAACGCCCAAGGGTCAAAAGCAGCAGTGCCGACGGAAATACGGAAAGTTCCAGGGGCTGTTCGACACCGAGAGTCACCAGCAAAAGCAGAATCGTCACGCTCAAGTTGAGTGTCAGAAGAACATCGAGCAGCCCCGTCGGCAATGGGACGATCAACACAACCAATACGGCCATCACCGCAAGCGGAAACAGCAGTTCGCTGCGTTGATTCATACCCAATGGGGCGGGACTTGCCATGACTCGATCACCTCCGAAATGTTAAGCCTTTGTTCCACGCAGGCGGTAGACGTAGGCGAGGACCTCGCTGACGGCTACGAACAGTTCTTGTGGAATTGCTTGCCCAACTTTCACCGTCTTATAAAGTGCTTGTGCGACTGGCTTGCGTTCGACGACCGGAATACCGTGGCGCCGAGCCTTTGACGCGATTTGAAATGCAAACTGATCGTGTCCCTTGGCCACGATGATTGGCGCCGAATCGACTCCGCGTTCGTAACGCAACGCAATCGCCAAGTGGGTTGGATTCGTGATGACCACCGACGCCGTTGGAACGTCTTCGAGCATTCGGCGCTGATTGGCAATTTCTCGTGCACGCTGACGCCGTTTTGCAAGAATCATCGGATCGCCGTCATCTTCTTTTCGTTCTTGCTTCAACTGCTCGCGCGACATGCGCAGCCGGCGTTCATTACGAAACCACTGATATCCATAGTCCGCCCCGCCCAGAACCAGCAGGATGGCCGAGATATCCATCAGCAACTCAAGAGCCAGCGTCCAGGCGACGGAGACGGAACGTCCCAGCCGTCCTTCAGAAAGAGCCGAAATCTGTCCACCACGGTCACTGAGAACCCACCAGGACACCGCACCGATGATGATGATTTTTAGTAACGAAGAACCACCACGGATCAAACCGTCCATCGAGACGATCTTATGCCAATTCAGAAAAGGATTGATGCGATCCCATTTGGGCCCGAGCGACTCGGAATTGAAGTGCAAACCGGCCTGCGCCAGATTCGCCGCAAGGCCAACCATGAACAGTCCACCGATCAGCCATCCGGTGAGCTGCAGACCGCTGCCAAAGACCGACGAAACCATCGACTGGACACTGTCGATGGTCACATCCGTCGGCAATCGCCCCACTTGCAGGAACAGATCATTTGACATTCCGCGAACAAGCGTCAGTCCGATCCACGAGAGGCCCATCGTCCCCGAGAAAAGTAGTAATCCACTAATCAGCTCGTGACTATACGCGAACTGGCCTTCCGCGCGCGCCTCGTCACGGCGACGCTGCGTTGGAAGTTCTGACTTATCGAAATCTTCGTTTTCAGCCATCTGTCACCGTCCAATTAACAGCGACGTAAAGCCACGCATCACACCATTCATGTTGGTTGCCAGATCCGGCCAAAGAACCAAAACGGCGAGCATTCCGACGAGCAATCGAATGGCGTATCCGAACGACATCAGGTTCATCTGTGGCGCGACGCGCGACATCAGGCTCAGGATCAATGATGTCATGAACAGGCAACAAGCGACGGGCGCGGCCAGTGTCAGGCCCCATTCGGTCGCCGAGGCCAATGAACTCAGTTGTGCCGTGATCGGAAGAGCGAGGATTGATCCGCCAATCGGTTGGTCAGCAAACGAGCGATGCAGGGCCGCCAAAAACAGATGGTGAATGTCCTGCGTAAAGAACATTAGGACGCCGAAGATTTCGAAGATCTCACCGAAAATGGTCGTTTGCTGTGGTCGCGTCGGATCGGTGATCGTTCCCATCGTCAGCCCCATTTCCTGAGCGATGTATTCACCAGCAATGCGAAATGGAACAAGAAACAGGCCGAACACATAACCCAGCGCCGCCCCCACAATCACTTCACGTCCGGTCGCCATGGCGAATGCCATCCAGGGCTGTTCGTCCATCTGAGCGGCGACGCGGATGGACATGGCGCCCGATTCGGAAAACCAAAAACAGGTCAATGCGAGTGCCGTGCCGGCCTTAACCAACTGTGGGACGTTCTTCCCACCCAGGTACGGAATTGTCGCGAGAAACGATGAAACGCGGGCCAGAATCAGCCCGAAACTCATCAACCAAATTGTCAGAATGCCGTCCATGGTCGATTCAGATCTCTCAACGATCGCCGGGGGATAGGGTCCCGATAGACCCATCGGGCGAGGACGTTGAAATTGATTGAGCCTTGCGAACTAATGACCTGCCTGAGCCGCGCGAGAAAACATTTGAACGGTGAAATAAATTGACATCTGCATCAGCCAGGGCATCGTGACCACGAATAGCCCAGCCAATGCAAGAATTCGAGGTGCAAAGCTGAGAGTCTGCTCCTGAATGTTGGTCACCGCCTGGAAAATACTGATGATGAAACCGATCACCAGACTGACGACCAGGGCAGGAGTCGTCAGGAGGACAGCGTGATAGAAAAATTCGCGTCCAAGTGTCACGGCATCAAGTTCTGTCATAGCGAAATCCTTGCGGCACAGGGCAATTCTGAGCGATCCATGCGAGACCAAAACATCGTGTGGAGTCAATCGCCTGCTAGCCAAAACTTTGACTGAGCGACAATGAAACCAGGTGCCAGCCATCCGCCAGAACGAACAACAGAATCTTGAACGGCGTTGAAATGATGACCGGAGGCATCATCATCATGCCCATCGACATCAACACCGTGGAAACAACCAGGTCGACCAGCAAGAAGGGGATATAGATACAGAATCCCATGACGAATGCGGTCTTTAGCTCGCTGATAATGAACGCCGGAATCAACACACTGATCGGGGTGTCTTGAGGTGTCTGGATTGGTCCGCTTTTCGACATATGCGCGAACAATGCCAGATCATGTTTTCGCGTCTGTCGCAGCATGAATCCCTTGTGAATCTCGATCCCTCGTCGAATGGCCTCAATCCCAGTCAACTCGCCATTCAGGTACGGCAGCACCGATTTGTCGTTCAACTTGGTCAGCGTCGGTTCCATGATGAAAATCGTCAGGAACAATGACAGACCGATCAGCACGGTGTTCGGCGGAATTTCCTGCGTCGACAGGCCGCGCCGTACGAACGACATCACGATCGCAATTCGGGTGAAGCAGGTCAGACACGACAATGCAGCGGGCAATAGGACCAGGCTTCCCAGAAAAATCGCCATCTGCAGTGGTGGCGACAAGTTCTGCAGCAGGCCCGATTCGGCCAGCCGTTCCGCAACAGTCTCGACATTCGACATCGCTCATTCCTTTCCAGTGGGCCTGAAGAGAACGCGCGTGTCGAACGGTCTTGCAGCGACTGCAACCGGCGGCACTACGGGCGCGGCAGGGATTTCCGCATCCGGAACTTGCTCGCCCAGAACATCTTTGAACGACAGAGGCAGGGCAATCAAGGATTTGAGACCGGTCGCATCTGTGCCCGCTACGAGTTGCGTGTCACCAACGCGCACAAGGTGCAGCATTGCCCGCTGACCGAGCGCCACACTGCCTTCAATGCGAAATGCAGAACTATTCACACCGACGACTTGAAGCCGCTGGAGCCATGGCTTTCCAAACCACAGCGATCCAACGCATAAGGCCAGGACAATCACCGTCCCAATCCCAAGTCGCAGAAGCATTGCCCCCGTATTCGGAGGTTCGGGCCAGTTAGGCGAGTAGGACGCAAGGTCGCCTTTGTTGACGGCCGGATCGTCGTTGCTGTCTGGCAGTTCTTCGACCGGGGGATCGGATTGGGCAATCTGGCGCGAGGCCCGTACCACACTGGGGTCAGCCGCGAACATCTGTTCAAAACACGAAAGGACCAACGTGGTCGCGATGACAACGATGCGAATTCCCGTTGGAAAACGAAACACGAGACACCGCCTTCCCTGGCTGTCGTCGAGGTGAAACGCCGATTGTATTGCGGATAGGATTTTGGACGGGATGGGTTTGTAATGACATTGTCACAACCCTACCAGTGACGATTGTCTTGGTGGGTCGTGGTACAGCCGGTTCGGCTTGAAAGGTTCGTGAGCATCGCCCGCAGGCTGGTCGGCCTGATCGCGGCGAGTTCATCAACTTGTCAGTTCATTTTTTGATGTGACGTTCGCTGCCTCATGACTCCAGAGGGACGGGCACCTTGGCTGACACGATGCCATGGCGTTTTTGAATCTGGGCCGAGCCAGTCCCCGTGATTTCATCAGGTTGTGAGATAGGCACACACGGCGAATAAGAATTCGCCGTGTGAATTTGATGGGATAGGAATGAGGTCTTTTGTCTTATTGCATTTCGCCAATTTGACCGATTCAAGCACCGATGATTTCTGTGATCCGAATGGCGAACTGATCATTGACGACCACAACTTCGCCACGTGCAACTCGTACGTTCTGAACAATCAAATCGACAGGATCGGAAACGAATCGATCGAGTTCCACGACCGACCCAACACCAAGATTCAACATATCTTCCACCGACAAATCCGCTCGCCCCAGCACGGCTTCGGCATCCAATTTCACGGCATACAGGTGATCAAGTGACTTCACCGAAGCCTGTTTTGCTGGTGTGAGATTCGTAAATGTCGGAGCTTTCGCTGCGATATCGGACGTCGTCGCTGGTTTGACATTCGAGGCACTGAGTTCTTGCTCGACTTGTTCCAGTACGGCATCAAGTGATTCGGTCATAGCATTCCTCCTCAAGATCCGACAGACCATTCCATCGGGTTTAGCGCGAAAACTGTCGGATTCCGTTCATTGACCCACTGTGACGCCGGCTTCATGGGCAGTTTCTGCCGATCGATCGCGCCGACCACCTTCCGACGCGATCTCGAACGCCTGACGATTTCCCACCCGTCCAGGCCAACCGAAATAGCGTGGTTTTCCGGCAATCATCGCCTTCAGCGGTTCCGTCGTTTTCTGGTTCAGCAGAACGAGATCGCCGACCTGAAGGCCCGCCAATTGTGGAGCCGTCAACTGCACAGTCCCCAGACGCACGGTGACTTGTGTCGTCATATCTTTGGCAAGCGTTTCCAATTGCTGTCGCTCGGCCGGTGCTTTGAGACTCTCGGATGGACGAATGTTCGCGAATAATTTCGAGAGGAATTCATGCGGAAGAATCCAACTCCACTGCGCGGCTCCGAGCGATGTCGTTATCGTCGAACGACATACGATGAACGGTTCGCGGAACCGAAAGATTCGCGTCCGCCGCAGATTCGGCTCGCGCTCGACTACCTGTAAATCGTTGACCTGGTCCCCTTCCCACGCCTCGTTCATGCAGCTGGTAATGCTCGAGATCACAAATTCGCCAATCGACTGTTCGCCAGGGGTCAGGTCTCGTTCCTGAGGCCATTCCACGAGCTGCTCACCCAGCAATCCGCCAATCAGAACTTGAGCGAGTGGACCGGGGAGGGCGATCACCGACATCGCAGAGACATCGGGCAGGCTCACACGATAGCTGACCGTCTTTTCGGGCCAGCTTTGAAGCGCATCAAACGGCCAGGCCGTGGCGCAATCTTCCAGCCGGATCTGCACGCCGGGCGAATACGCCGCGATCACCTCGGCCAGCATCAAATTCGCCCGCGTAAGCCACTGGACGAGTTTCTGACGGGTGACCGGATGAAGTGTCGGAGGGCGTGAAAAATCGTGCGGTTGGATCGTCATTCGACGCGAAATTCTTCAAAAAGGATGTCATTCACTCGTTCGTGACCATCTTTGAATAGCAGCGAGTTGAAGTTGTCTTGAATCTCACGGCGTAACCGATTGACCCCGACTTTGCCGCGAATATCCTCGATCGATTTATCCGCCAGATGACTCGTAAGCCAGGTTCTCAACACCGGCCGCTTGGCATCGAGAGCATCTTTGACTTCATCCTCGAACTTTCCGTCGGTTTGTACGGAAATATCGAGGCTCAAGAACTTGGTCAGATTGCTCTCATTCAAGTTCACGACGATCTGGCCGAACGGCAGGAAACAAGGTCCGACCTTGATCACCTTCTTCACTTCCTTGCCGTGTCCACCGTGATCCCCGCCATGTGCATCGGCTTTCTTCGGAGCTTCCGCTGGTGCCTCATGCCCACTTGCAGCGGCCTCGTGGCCGTGGCCTGAATCGTGCGCCGCAGTGTCGTTTTTGGCACCGGTCGCCTCGTGTCCGCCGCTCATCATGGTTGGAAGCACGATGCCCGCTGCAGCAGACGTTAAGCCCACGCCGCCCAACAGAAGGATTTTCTTCAAGTCCATGATTGCCACCTTTAATTTGCGGGCCGACGGTATCAAACGTCCACCATCGGCGCAATGCGCCCGCAGCCTCTTATGGATCACATCGGCCCTGGCAAGTTAAACCTTGAGGGATTCGAAGGATTTCCCGAAAAGACCATGCGAATGCATTAGGCGGTCTGGACGCCCAAGCAAAACCTCACATCGACGATCCTTCCGTTCGGTGTTCGCGTCAACAGTTGCGGTGTTTCACCATGCGTTGCCGGGATGAATGCCTTGCTGCAACAAGAACGGCGCGATTGAAATTGATCTTCAAGAGATTCTCATCAAATTAACGATCGCCGATGGATCAATTGATCTTGATCAAAGTATTTCAGGTGCCTAGTATCCCGACCTCTCTCCCTCAACAAATCGAATTTCATCTCCCCTGCCAGGCCATTCCCCGTGGATATCCTTCGCTCGCAAAGAGTCTGCGCGCAGCGAGCGTTTCGAGTTTTGCTCGGAACGTTCCTCTTCGGACTCACCATACACATTTCTGGTCAAGTGTTGGTTCAGGCCGCCGACGGCGATCGGTACCAATCCTATGAAGTCAAACACAAGTCGGTGACCGAAGCGGAATCCGTTCTCACCGAGATGCTGGACGGATTTGAAGACTCCATCGACATCGTGGCCGATGCCAAATCCAATCGGCTTCTCGTCAGCGGACCAGAGAAGGCGCATCGAATTATCGCCAAGGTCCTGCGCAGCATTGATGTACCAACTTCGACCGAGACATCGACGACATCCGAACCGATTGTCAAATCGTATGCCTGTTCGAAGACGAATTTGAACGGAATTGTGGCGAAGTTGCGCGAGCGATATTCCGAACAGGATGGCGTTCGTATCGCGGGTTACTCCGCAGGTGAACGATTGTTGATTCTGGCGCCGCCTGAAGTCCATGACGAGATTCGAAGCATCTTCGCCGACGAGGAGGAAGAGACCGAAGCGGATCGCCCTGCACCTCGCACGTCGCGACCTTTGGCCACCACACAACGCGACGCCACAGCAATTCGTCGCGAATCGACTGAGCCCCGCCGAAAGACTGCCGTCGCCCAGACTGACAAACGGATCAAGCAGATTTCTGTCCCGGTCGCACAGACGGCTCAAGAAACGGAAGAACGATTTATCGGACTCACCCGCGTCAATACCGACGCTGTTGTCCCATTCCTCAAGAAAACCGTAGGACTGCAACTCGACGCTGTCGGATCGAGCCGAACGGCCTATCGCCTGACGACGACACAAGGCTTGGTACTCGAACTGTCGCTCGACCGAAAACGTCGAGGTGTGCTTCTGACCGGCGATCCAGAACTCTGCAATCAAATGGCACTCGTTCTCGAGAGTCTGGACGAACCGAACACCACAGGCGGCGACACAACAACCGTGTTGCCGCTGCACGGAGTCGATCCTGTCAAAGTTCAAGACGTGCAAAGTGCGTTGCGTGTCGAGCCGAAACGAGTGGCACCCACGCGTGAAAAGTCAAAATCCGCTCGCCTCAAAGGTCAACAGTCGGCAGTGCGACAGGCCAACATCAGCGGAGGTGACGATGAACTGAGCACAATCCGACTGGCGGGAAATCAGGAATCCGCACCGCAACAAAACAATGCGGGCGTTGACGAAGTTGAGATGGCTGACGAGGTTCAGGGGCTCGACCAGCAGTTGCGTCGCTTCGGTCCCGAGCTGGAAGTGGAAGTCCTGCCTGATCTCGACGTCATCATCATTCGCGGGAACAAGAATGACGTCCGCGAAATGACGCGAATCCTGAAAGAACTGGAACGCTTGAGTGTTGAGACCGAACCCACGGTCGAGGTCTATCCACTTCAACATGTTCGTGGCGACTCGCTGGCGATACTGATTGAGAAAGTGAATACGGATCTTACCGGAGGACTGCGTGGACGCGTCACGGTCACGCCATTGATCAAGCCTAATGCGCTCTTGATCATCGGCTGGGGTGATACCGTCGAATCGGTTCGAGAGCTAATTGCGAAGCTTGATCAGCCAATTCCCAAAGAGGCCCAATTCCAGATCTTCCGACTAAAGCATGCGGACGCACAATCCGCACGCACAACGGTGCAAGAGTTCTTTACGGCGCGCAACACACCTGGGGCAGGCACCGGTGCGGTGGCGGGTGCGGGCCTTGCACCACGAGTTCAAGTGACCGCCGATTCGCGAACGAATTCTCTGATTATCCAGGCCGCGCCGCGTGATCTGGCAGAAGTGACGTCCCTGATCGAGCAACTGGATGTCGCCGGTGGCGAAGTCGTTCATCAAGCACGCATCTTCAAACTCAAGAATACGCTGGCGGCCGATTTGGCACCGCTGCTTCAATCGGCGATTGATGGATCTCGTGGGGGAACCGGCAACGCGAACGCACAAAAAGCATCGATGTTGGAATTCATGGCGATCGACAAAGAGGGGAATCAAATCCTCAAGCAGGCGGTCCTGACCGACGTCAAGGTGACGCCTGATCCACACACAAATTCGTTGCTCGTATCAGCATCGCCCGAGAGTATGGAACTGATCGCTGCGTTGATTAAACGGCTGGACGATACCGTCAGCGAGGGCGCTCAAATCAAGGTGTTTCGCGTTTACAACGGCGATGCCACCAGTCTGGTGGGAATGCTTCGGTCATTGCTGCCACCGCCAAACGCATCACCGACTTCTCCACAGCTCGCCAATTCACGTGACGAAACGTCGTTGATCCCCGTCCGGTTCTCTGTGGACTTGCGGACCAACAGCATCATTGCAACCGGCGCCGCTGGTGATCTCCGGATCATCGAAGCCTTGCTGTTGCGACTCGATCAGCGCGATGTTGAGCAGCGTAAGAATCAGGTCTATCGCCTGAAGAATGCTCCCGCGGCCGCAGTTGCCAAAAGCGTGAATGACTTCCTGAGAAGCGAACGAACCGTTCAGCAGGCCGCTCCGGGCGCGATCAGTCCATTCCAGCAAATTGAAAGCGAAGTCGTTGTCGTCCCTGAACCTGTCAGCAATTCGTTGATCATCAGTGCCACCCCCCGTTTCTTCGACGAGATCGAGAAACTGGTGGTGAAGCTGGATGCGGAACCGCCTCAGGTCATGATTCAGGTCATGATCGCTCAGGTGTCGCTCAACAATACGAACGAGTTCGGTGTCGAGCTGGGAATCCAAGACTCCGTCCTGTTTGATCGCAGTCTGCTGGGAAATCTGGTGACGACGGCCAGTTCGACGTCCGCCTCGACCCCTTCTGGAATTCTGACTCAAAACACGCAGAACGTTTTGGGTGCGACGAACACGCCAGGTTTTAATTTCAATGGATCGCCACTTGGTAACAGCGGTGCACCAGGTGCGCTCGCGGGTTCCAACACCGTTGGCGGACAAGCCGTTTCCAACTTTGGCGTTGGAAGCAGTAATCAGACACTCGGATACGGAGGGCTCGTTCTTTCCGCAAGCAGCGAAAATGTCAGCGTGTTGATTCGGGCGCTCAGGCAATCCAATCGCTTGGAAGTTCTTAGCCGTCCTCAAATCCGAACGCTCGACAATCAGCCCGCTTTCATCCAGATCGGTCAGAAAGTGCCGCGCCTTGTGAGCGTCTCTGTGACGCAGGTTGGGTCGGTCAACGGCGTCACACTGGAAAACGTGGGATTGATCCTGGGGGTCACGCCGCGAATCAGTCCCGAGGGAATGGTGGTCATGGAAGTCGATGCCGAAAAATCGGAAGTCGACGTCACCGACCAGGGGATTCCCGTCTCTGTGTCTGCCAGCGGCGCGGTGATCCGCTCGCCATTGTTTAACGTCACGACGGCGTCAACCACGGTCAGTGCGCTCAGTGGAGAAACGATTATCATCGGCGGGCTCATCACCAAGAGTAACAATGACACGCGCCGCCGCGTTCCCGTGCTGTCCGATATTCCGATCCTCGGGAACCTGTTCCGCTATGACAGTGTCATCGCACAGCGTTCTGAGCTCTTGATCATCCTCACGCCGCATGTCATTCGCAGTCCCGAAGAATCTGCGAGGATTAAACGAGCCGAAGTGGCTCGCATGCACTGGTGTGCCGGTGACGTGGTCGACGTCTATGGTCCAGGGATCATCGACGAAGAACCCATTGGGCCGTTCGGTGACAACGAAGTGCCTGTCATCTATCCGGATGTCAACCCGCGCGGTTCACTCCATCCACCCGAGATTCCTCCACAACCACAACCGCCGCAACCCATCGAATCACTTCGCGGGCAGGTTGGTGGAAAAGCCGATGACGCAGCGGCAACGAAGAACAAGCAAATGGCGAAGTTACCGATCTTCTCCGCCAAAAAACGGAAATGATCCCGGCTCTTGCGAAACATGAAAACGCCTCATGAATCCATTGAATGAAATGCGAATGACACGATTCGAATCCAGGTGGACCCGACGTTGTTTCCTCGCCGCGCGCGACGAACAGACGAGTCCACGCATCCAGCGCGCGTCGTGTGGCCGAACGGTGGCCGCCACCCTCGCGATTTGCTTAACGCTGATTTGCGGTTGTACCGTCTTCGATATGAATCAGAGGATTCCCTGGATGAATCCCGACGCGGTCGAGAAAGAACCGACACATTTGACGGCCCTTTGGACTCACACCGTATTGAATCAGCCTGGCAAGAAAGGAATTCGCGGATTCGGTGGGCGACTCATGTTTCACGGCAAGGAAGCGAACAATAAACCGGTTCTTGTCGATGGCACGCTGACGGTCTATGCATTCGATGAAACCGAGCGATCGAGCACCGTCCCTGAACGCAAATTCGTCTTCACCCCAGAACAATTCGCCAAGCACCACAGTGTCTCAAAGCTGGGCCATTCGTACAGTGTCTGGCTGCCTTGGGACGAAGTCGGCGGCGAACCGCGGCGAATTAATCTTGTCGCTCGTTTCGAACCAGCGGGCGGTGCCATGATTTTGTCAGAGAATGCACTTCAGTATTTGCCGGGAATCGCTCCAGATAACTATGACGAACCTTCGTCATCACCGAAGGACGAGAAAGCCCCATCCGAAATTCAGCAGGCTGGCTATCAACAATCGTCCTGGAAAGTCCAGGAACGGACCCTGCCAACACGATTGAATCAGACCACGGATACGATTGACCTGCCGCCAAGCTTCAGTCGACGACTTGGAAATGACATCGACAACTCGGCATCAAAGCCGAATAACCCTACCGACGACGCGACCATCGCACCGGGATTGCTGCCGGATGCTGCCGAGGCCGCATCGAACGGGAAATCCGCAGACGCGAGCAGCGAAAAGGCCCCCAAGTCGGTGGCGGAAGCGCTGAAAGAACGTAAGGAAGAGCAGTCGATCTCGTCACAGCAGGCGCTTATGGAGCGGAAGAAAGAACTTTCAGATCATTTTCAACGGCGAAGATCCCAGGTTCAAAGAGAACCATCTGGCCAATCAAGGCTTTCTCGTCCTCCGTTCCGACGAGACCCTCAAGACGAACTGTCGAGCCGTCTACAAATGTCGTCACCTGAACAGGTCGACCTCCGACAGCCAAACGATTGATTTGCGACTGTAGATTGGCGTTGATCGCGTCCACAGGTCGGGGCACGTACTGAAACGCCACGTCCAACTTCGGCTCGTACATCCGCGATCGATTCAGCGGTGGGCGAGGGGGATTTAACAGATTTTCGGGCACGCGCCGCTCAACAACTTCGAGAG
This sequence comes from Schlesneria paludicola DSM 18645, assembly GCF_000255655.1. Taxonomy (NCBI): domain Bacteria; kingdom Pseudomonadati; phylum Planctomycetota; class Planctomycetia; order Planctomycetales; family Planctomycetaceae; genus Schlesneria; species Schlesneria paludicola. The sequence goes on from NZ_JH636434.1 coordinate 849,229, forward strand.
CCGCAGGCAAATTCCCGACCAGTTTCGAAGCCTGAACATTTCCGACTGCCCGATTCCCGCTACCATCGCTACCAACAAAATCACTCGTGGAACGGCTGTCTCGCATAAATCGATACCCGCTTCCTCCGCCACTTCCACTCGTCGAGGTTGCTCCGCCGCCGACTCCCGGTGCGCCTGTCAGCCCCCCGAAGTTGCCACCTCCCGGATTGTTTTGCGGCTGAAGTGACGAACCGCCGAAGTTGCGCGATCCAAACATCTGCGCGAAGGAATCATGCGCGCCGAAGCTGATAAAGCCCACCGCAACGATCACCATACCCGTCGATCGTAGCATTCCCAACTCCCTTGTAAGCGAAGCTTTGCGGATTACGCCAAGCATAACGACTGCACCGATTGGGTAACGCAGGTTGCAATGCGCACGCGCAAACCCTTCCGGCTGCCGATGACAATCTTAAGTCACGTTGTTGCTCGCGGAAAGATCCCGAGACCCAAAGGTGATTCGGACCGTCGCCCATACGACCTTAACTGGACGTTCCGAATCTCGCCCCGATCTCGTGATTTCCGTGAAAAGTGTGAAGATAGTTGAACTGTACCTCATCGCCTTCAATGAAAGATCGAGCGAACGGCGCAATCCAGTAAATGGGTCGCAAGGGACATGAAATTATATGTCGATTTGACCAATGGCCCACCCGGTCCATTAGAATGATCGTCAATGCCCGCCGGCGGACAGACTTCTGTCCGCCAACGCCCTTGCCAGAACACGAGATTTTGTCCAGTTGTTCCAACCCAATCGAACAGCCCAGCAAACTTCTCATCCCGCCTGATTGTGCTTTCCGCAGATGGAGATCTGATCTTGGACCACCACAAATCCATCACCGTTTTTTCGCGAATCGTCGCGTTCGCGTTATTTGCGGGGATCCTTGCTTTCGGTCCCGTTTCGTCATTTGGACAGGATGGCACCGAACCGTCGATCGAATCCAGCTTCGTCCGCCTGGCTGATCCAAAGATTGCCGAAGCTCTTAAGTTGACAGACGAACAGAGGGGTAAGGTCGCCGGTTTGATCACCGCGCGGGCCGAAGCGATCGGAAAGGCGGCCCCCGCAGACCGTCCCCAAGTCATCGCACAGAATGAAACCGAGCTTTCAGCCATCTTGAATGACGAGCAGCGCGTGCTGTTTGCGAAAGAAATGACACTGCCGCGATTGCGGTTCAATTTCCGATTCCAGCGTTGGACCGACGTGTTGGAATGGTTTGCGAAGCAATCCGATTTGTCACTGGTTCTTGATGCACCGCCACCAGGGACCTTCAACTATTCGGATTCAAAAGAATACACGACCGTCGAGGCACTCGACCTCTTGAACGGTGTCTTGAGTACGAAGGGGTACACCCTGATTCGTCGTGGACGAATGCTGCTGGTCATTGATATCCAAGAGGGAATTCCAGACGGCTTGATTCCTCGGATTACTCCTGAGGAACTCGAAAAGCGAGGTCGGTTTGAGCTGGTCACGGTGATGTTTCCATTGGGAGATCACGATCCCCAGGCGGTCAAGACAGAAATCACGCCACTGCTTGGCCCGTTCGGCAAGAGTGTCCTGCTGGCGCAGACCAAACAACTGCTCGTGACTGATACGGCCGGAATCGTTCGAGCCATCAGCAACGTGATCGCATCAATGCCCGGAAACGCGAAACCAAACCCACAACCCGAGCCTGTCCTGGGCGTCTATCCGATGCTCGACGTCGACGCGAAAACGGCCGAGGAAGTCCTGATCAAAATGTTTCCGGGAGCCAAGATCGCGGCCGACGTAAAGGCCGAGCAGATCAATGCCTATGCATCCCCCAAAGATCAGGCCGCGATCAAGGCGACCATCGAGCAGATGCAGGCTCAGAACCCGCCAGAGAAGAAACCACGCCTCGAAGTCTATCCAGTTCGTGACCAAGACACGGCGCAACTGATGTCGAATCTGGCACTGGTGGCCCCCACCGCACGAATTAGCTTCGATGTCCGCGAACGTCAGATCGTTGCCTTTGCGACCCCCAAAGACCAGGTGAACTTGAAAGCGGCCATCGAGAAGCTCGCGACGCCCGGTGCGGTCGAGAAGATGCGGCAGATGGAAGTTTATCGTTTGACCCGTGCGGAACCGTCCGCGGCAATGGCGCTGCTGCAAAGCCTGCTGCCGCAGGCCAAATTCTCGCTCGATTCTCAAACCCGTCGAATCGTGGCGGTCGCAACTCCCGACGACCACAAGGCGATTCAAGGTATTCTCGATCAACTCCAGTCGATGGAACCCGGACCCGATACGCAGTCGGTCCAGTTTTATCCGCTCGATCATCCTCTGCCGCCCTCATCGCTGGCCGTGCTGACGACTCTGGCTCCCAAAGCGCAGATCACGTCCAACCTCGAGGCCAAACAACTGCAAGTTCTCGCAAGCCCCGCCGATCAGGCACTCATCAAAAAGACGCTCGAGGATCTCTTAAAAGGTGTACCGCCACAAGAAAAGCGGCAGATGACCATTTATCCCGCAACACAAGCGCAGCGAACTCGTTTCAACAGCATCCTGCCTAGCTTGATGATCGAATTCCCGGATATTCGCGCCGTTGTGGAAACCGAACGGAATGAAATTGCGATTTGGGCGAAGCCAGCGCAACATGAGTTATTGAAACCAATCCTCGATTCGCTGACGGCAGAAGGATTAGATGGCAAAAAATTGCAATTGGTCTCGCATGCCCTGCGATCGGCAGACCTGACGGCGACCATGACCATCTTGAAGACCGTCGCACCGGACGCAAAGGTGTCGTTCGATACGGCGAATCGTATGCTGATTGCAATCGCCTCTGCGGATGACCATCAGTCGATCAAAGACGCCATCGAGAAGCTGCAGCCAGGGGATTTGGGTACCGACGCACCGGTCCTGCGATTCTATCCGCTCGCGCAACCCGTTCCTCCGACGGCATTGGCGTTGTTCACAAAGCTGACACCGAAAGCGACGGTGACACTCGACCCGGAAGGCAAATGGCTGCAAGTGATCGCGACGGCCGCCGATCACGTACTGATGAAATCGACACTGGACGAATTGGTGAAAGACCTGCCCGTGCAAGAGAAGCGGGAAATGACGATCTACCCCGCGACTCAAGCGCAGAAGACGCGCTTCACCAGCATCCTGCCCTCGCTCGCAACCGATTTCCCGGACATTCGTTCCATCGTCGAAATTGATCGCAACGAAATTGCGATCTGGGCCAAGCCCGCGCAACACGAAAAGTTGAAACGACTCATCGATTCGCTGGCAGCAGAAGGAATGGAAATCCAGAAAACGGAATTGGTTTCCCACCCCTTGCGATCTGCGGACCTGACGGCGGCGATGACGATCCTGAAGACCGTCGCTCCCAATGCCAAAGTATCATTCGACACGCAGAACCGCCTGCTTGTCGCCGTCGCGACGCCAGAAGACCATCAGGCAATCAAGAATGCCATTGAGAAGCTGCAACCGGGAGACTTGGGCCCCGACGCACCCATTCTGCACTTTTACCCCCTGGCGCATCCGCTTCCACCAACCGCACTGACTGTGTTCACGAAGCTGACGCCGAAAGCGACAGTCACGCTTGATCCGGACGGCAAATGGTTGCAAGTGGTCGCCACGAGCACCGACCATGCGTTGATCAAAAGTAACCTGGACCAACAATTCAAAGACTTGCCCGCGGACACACCGGTCCTTCGTTTCTATCCGCTGGAACGACAACTGCCGGCGAGTGTGTTGACCGTCTTCACGCGGCTGGCCCCTAAAGCGAGCGTCACACCTGACCCCGATGGCAAGTGGTTGCAAGTCGTCGCATCGGCCGCCGATCACGCACTCATCAAACGCAACCTCGACGAGCAATTCAAAGAACTGCCCGCACTCGAGAAACGCAAAATGGTGATCTATCCCGTCAGCGCTGCGCAGCGAGCCCGCTTCCTGGCGGCTCTCACGACCCTGACGACAGATCTTCCAGACATTCGCGTCGTACCGGACTCTGGCGCAAACGAACTTTCCATCTGGGCTAAGCCTGCTCAGCACCTTGTCATCAGCGACATTCTCGAGGAATTGAAACGCGAGGCCCCCGCGGCCGAACGGAATCAGTTGATTTCTTATCCATTGAAGTTCGCCGACCCAACTACGACGTCGGCCGTGCTTCAAACGCTGTTTCCCGGCGTCAAAATCAATGTCGACACCTCAACGAACCGCGTGTTGATCTGGACACGTCCCGCCGATCATCAGGCGATCAAGCAGGCGCTTGACGAGCTTGACGGAGAGAATCTGAGTGAAAGCAAAGATCGCGTTCAGGTGTATCCCATACCCGAAATCGATCCCGAAGTGGCTGCGGCCTTCCTGCAATCCGTTCTTCCCAAAGTTCGGCTGATGAAGGATGCCAAAGCCCGAACAATCGTGGCCTGGGGAAAGAAAGCGGATCATGAACTGATTGCGAAAACCATCACCACGATGCGTGCGACGGCCAATGGTGACCAGAAGCAGCGTTTGAAGATTTATCCAGCCGGGAAAATCAACGCGGCGAATATGATCGAAGTTCTGCGCGTCACATTCCCAAATGCGAAGCTGGCCGTCGACGCGCGCACCGGTGGACTCGCCGCACTTGGCACCCCAGCGGAACAAGAGGAAATCGAATCCGCCATCAGTCAAATGGTGGCCCAGGCCATCGGCGAAACCGGAAAGTTCGTGACCTATCGACTGTTCAAGACCGAGCGAAAAGTTGCCATCCAGATCCTGACCCAAGCCGTACCCGAAGCGAAAATCTCCTCCGGCGAGGATCCCACTCAATTGATGGCGTGGGCGCGCCCCGATGACCATGTGACGATCGAACGAATTATCACGCAGTTGGAGTCGGAATCGGCGCCCAACAAGAACTTCGAACTCAAAATCTATTCCGTCAAGTCTGGGAACGCCACGCTGTTGCAGCCACTCATCGGTCGCGCCATTCCGAAAGCGATGGTCAATCCGAGTTCCGAACCCAACCGCATGATTATCTGGGCGCTGCCCACCGACCACGCGCTCATTGAGCAGATTGTGAAACAGTTCGACTCCGAACATGCTCCCGATCACAAGATCGAGTTTTATGATGTTCACAACCTCGATGCAGATGCCGCGCTGCGGCTGGTTCAAACGCTATTGCAGAAACAAGGCACCGGGTCGACGGTTTCATTGATTCCGGGAACCAACCAGCTGTTCGTCGAAGCACGTCCCATTCAACATGATCAGATCCGAACGGCACTCATGGGATTGAAGCCGGTCCCCGAATTGGAATTCGAAACATTCCAACTCGAGACGATTGATCCGTTCGCGGCAGAAACGATCGTCCGCCGGATGTTCTCGAATTCGCGGACAGGCCCTGCGCCGGTCGTCGACTCCGATGCGACGTCGCAGCGGCTGTATGTCCGCGGAACTCAGGAGCAGGTTGCTCGCGTTCGGGAATTGCTCGACAAGATGGGCGAGCACGGCAGTTCGACTCCCGGCAACACGACCAATCGGCGCGTACGCGTGATCCCTTTCACGGGCGATGCCGCTGCGGCGGTTTCCGAGATTCAGCAAATCTGGCCAAAACTCCGTTCGAATCCACTTCGCGTTGCGCCCTCCCCCGTCAAATCCAAACTGCTGAGCCCGCGTAGTCAGACCGAACCCGATTCGAATGCTCTTCCGTCATCCGATGAACCAAAATCGTTGAATCAACCGAAGAACCCCGCGCCCGCGGCGCCTACCCCAAACCAGGACAACACCGAGGTCCATCCGCAACGCGGTCGTAAATTGAACGCGGTGTCGCCTAAAGGGAAGAACTTTTCAAATACGGTCGGCAACCGTGATTCCAAGCCCCAAGAGCCAGCGCACAGTTCGGTGCCCGAAATGAAACTAGTCTCGTTGAAACAGGACGCGGATGCACCGCCGCAAGACAATACGGATGCGGCACCACCGATTGTGATCATGCCACGCGATGGCACGATCACCGTTTTTTCGGACGATGTCGAAGCGTTGGAGCAATTGGAAAAGCTCTTGCGTGCATTGTCGCAACCGACCGAGATCGGAGGACGTGGATTCGCCGTCTATGCGTTGAAATACGCCGGGGCCACGTCAATCGCCGAAACGATTCAGAAATCTCTGCGTCTACAGGCTGGCGGTGGTGGTGGCGGAAGCCGGACGTCCGCACCGACGGTCGTCGCCGACGAACGATTGAATGCGATCGTAGTGCATGCGAACCGCGCGGATCGCGCTGCGATTGAAAGCCTGATCGAGACATTGGACTCGTCGGAAATCTCCAACTCGTTCGCCGCGAACCGTCCTCGAAGAATCGCGCTCAAACATGGATCTGCGACACAAATCCAGCGTGTGCTGCAACAGGTCTACAAAACACAGCTCAGCACGGGGGGTGGTCGAAAAGAACTTCCAATCCCTGCCGGATTGCCACCACAGATCGCCGCGACGCTGCAGCAGATGAATGCATTGAACACTGGACCACTGCTTAGCCTGAGCGTCGATGAAGTGACCAACTCGATCGTCGTCATGGCCCCCGCAGCGCTCGCCGAGCAGGTCACCACGATGATTGAAGAACTCGATCAAGCTGCCCTCAGCGAAAACGCTCAGGGAATGAACATGATCTCAACACAACGCATGAGCTCTCAACGGGCGCAAAAGGTACTCAACCAGATTCTCGAGAAGTCACGCCAACGTCGTCCCTGATCAATCTGGTGGAGAGCATTCCAACTGGATTGACGCATCTGAAATGACACGTTAACCACCTCACCGCCTGCAGGTGAGACGTGTGAAATGGTCTGAACCGAAAAATCTCGTTCCTCGTCAGGGCGTGGTCGAGGCTTTTCGACGACTTCGACTCGGCTTTGCCTGAGTCTGACCGCCATCGTTTGAACTTCCTTCATTTGCTGAGTCGGCCACTTTCTTGGCCGGCTTTGCAGCGGGTTTTCCCACGCACTCCTTGGCGGTCATGACACCGTCACCGTTGGCATCGAGCTTCGCGAAATCGACGAGTTCCTGCGAGTTTGATGTGGGAGAATATTCACTGACAGTCAATTGTCCATCACCATCCAGATCTTTGGCGATAAACCATTCCGGCAGCCCAGCGGGCAGGCGGTTACTCGGCACAAAGAACTTGGAATCCCTTCGTCGATCGCCGTTCGCCAAGGGCGTTGTGGTGGTCGAAGCAGCAGACGACGCAAGTTCGTCAGCGGGATTGGAAGTGGCGTCCGGCTTGGACAACGGGGAGTTTGTCGTCGTGACCACCTGCTCTGTCGCGGGCTCGGGTTCGAACGGAACACCGAGACGTTTGCGTCGTCCATAGTCCGCAACCCAATTGTTCAATTCATCCAGACTGATGTTGCCATCCCGATTGATATCGATGAATTCGGGATGGCCATGCATCGCCATCCATTCGTCTTTTTGCAAAATCCCGTCGCGATTCAGGTCATACTTCTCAAGCAACCGTTCCGCGTACCGGACCACTTTGGTCGGAGCGGATGGCACGCTTGCCTGCTTCTTCATCGAATTTCGCGGCGCGATCCCCTCGGGCGCCGGCCCACGCACTTCGACTTGGCCATCGGCGCCGATCGAACTGCGGACTGTAATCACCAGCCAAACCGCGACCACGGTCAGGAGATGGCGTACCTGCGCGCAAGACCATCGGCCGATTGTCGTCTGAATCACACCCATCACACCACTCGCAAACAAGTAAGCAAAAATCGATGAAAGACGGCTCGCCCAGATTATACGAATCATTCAGGTTTTCGGAGAGACGAATGTGCCGATTGCGCGGAGGCGAACTAGGGTGTTTCGGCAAGAACGACCGAATTGACCGATGGAATCGACAGAACATTCCCCTCGAAAAAAACGTCGGACGCCGACTGGCTGTCTAGTCGATATCAGAAAGGACTTGCGACAGCATCGCGCATAGATATCGGCATTGTAAGTGATTCGTGAGCAATGGGTTGCCAGCCGCGTAAATCTAGAAAGAGCCTTGAAAAACAGCGAAAAAAACGAGCTGAAAACCTCGGGATTCTCGTATCGCAGTGTGGATTTGGCGCTTGACTGGGCGTTAAGCTTTCCCTAAATTAAACCGATACCTAAACGAACTTTGATGTGTTACTCCGGAAATTCGACCGACCACTGAATTCCGCCGCTGACCAGTATCCACCCCGCCAATAGACGTTATTCCTGCCTGACCTTGAGTTGATGTCCTACCCGAGCGAACTGTTCGAGTTACGAGCCAAATAGAAGTAGCTGACGCCGCAAGCGATTGATCTCCCCAACCTTGCTGACCAAAGCGTTTCTCGAACACGACGTAGTGCTGTAGGAACTAACACCACTGATTGATCGCCAAACCAGAGCCGACACCCGCCCGGGTGAGGTTCATGCCCTCCAGTTTGGTTGCGTAGACCAACTGATCAATCTGCTTAGTTTGATTTGAATCGAAAAACATGATGCAAAGCGCCCAACTTGTGAGCGGGCCCCGACTATTGGATGCTCACGAGTTTCAAATTGCACGTGACTCTCAGGTCACCCACGGAACCTTGGAAAAGGTGGCGGGGACGCTCGGCTTTGAATCAGAAGAATTGGCCGTTCGTTCTGTCGCGATGACGCTGGGTTTGGACTTTGTCGATCTCTCTACGACCGAAGCCGACCTGACCCTGGTTGAGAAATTCCCGGTCAAGCTGATTCACCGCTACGGCGTCTTTCCTCTCAGCCGTAAAGACGATTCTCTGGTTGTGGTGACCGGCAACCCATTCGACTTGCACGCTCTTGACGCCGTCGGTTCAGCCGTCGGCTGCAGCGTGATTCCTGTGGTGGCCCTTCCCTGGGAAGTCGCCAAGCTCGTCAAAGCGAATCTCGGCGTTGGCGCCGAAATGATCGATGGTTTGATTGCGCAGACAGAGACCGACGACGACAACGTCGAGGTTCTCGACGAGTTGGAATGGGATCGTTCCGAAGCATCACAGATGGCGCAGCAGGCGTCGGTGGTGAATCTTGTGAATGAAATCCTGTGCGAAGCGGTCGATGCTCGAACCAGCGATATCCATATCGAATCACAAGCGACCGGCGTGAAGATCCGCTATCGAATCGATGGTGTGCTGCAGACGCAGCCGATGCCACCCGAGATCAACCGCTTCCAAGCCGCAATCATCAGCCGCCTGAAGATCATGGCGAAGATGAATATCGCCGAAAAACGCATCCCACAGGACGGTCGCATCAAGTTGAAGGTGTCACGTCGCGAAGTCGACATTCGCGTTTCCGTGATTCCCATGCTGCATGGCGAAAGCATCGTCATGCGCGTGCTGGACAAAGACGCCATGAAGTTCTCGCTTCGCGGGATCGGCATGGATCAGGATATCTACGATCGCTTCAGTCGAGTGATTCGTCTGCCTCACGGAATCGTGCTGGTGACCGGCCCCACGGGCTCGGGAAAAACGACGACGCTTTATAGCTCGCTGGCCGAAATCAAGGACGAAGAAACCAAGATCATCACGACGGAAGACCCGATCGAGTATCAACTCGACGGGATTAACCAGATCCAGGTTCATGCCAAGGTGGGGATGACATTTGCCGCCAGCTTGCGAGCCATCCTTCGTCACGACCCCGACGTCGTTCTTGTCGGGGAAATTCGAGACCAGGAAACGGCCGAGAACGCGATTCAAGCATCACTGACCGGCCACCTCGTATTCAGCACGCTTCACACGAACGATGCAGCCGGTGCCTTCATGCGACTGGCTGATATGGGCGTCGAACCGTTTCTGGTTGGCAGCACGATCGAAGGTGTGATGGCGCAGCGGCTGGTCCGCACGCTGTGCAAAGCCTGCTGCGCCCCCCATGAGCCCGCCCCCGAAGAAATTCCTGCGGACTTCCCGATGGAGGAAGTACGGAAGAGCGGCCTGCAACTTTTCAAGAATGTCGGCTGCCGCAGTTGTCGCGGAACGGGTTACTCGGGCCGCGTCGGCTTGTACGAATTCCTGGAAGCCAACGATGAAATTCGGTCCATGGTGACGGAACGAGCGTCGTCAACGGCGGTAAAAAAGATTGCGATGAAAAGCGGCATGCGAACGCTGCGACAAGATGGTTGGTTAAAAGTCATGAGAGGTCAGACAACGCTCGCCGAAGTCCTTCGTGCCACGAAGGCCGATTAATTTTCAGATTGGGTTTCCGATGCCGGAATTTACATACACAGCGCGCAACTCGGCCGGGAAGGACGTTTCCGGTTCGATGTCTGCCACCAGCAAGCGAGAAGTCTTCTCGCTGCTGGGGGATCGCGGACTGCATCCGGTACGCGTCGACGAAGCCCGGCCGCCCCTGAGACTTTGGCCGAAATCAAAACGCATTAAGGCCGAACTGCTCGCGAACAACCTGACGCAACTGGCTGACTTGCTGCAGAACGGCGTCTCGTTAATGGCCGCGCTGGATGTGCTTGTCGAGCAATCGTCGAACGAAGTGGTCACCGAGGTGATGCAGGACGTTCGCAACAAGGTCGCTGAAGGTTTGCCGTTCGATGAAGCGTTGGCACGTCATCCCGAAGTCTTTGGCGAACTGGCAATCAGCATGGTTCGCGCCGGGTCGGAAGGTGCGTTCCTCGAAGACGCTCTGAAGCGAACGGCCGACTTCCTGGAAATGCAGGAAGAAATGAAGGGACAAGTCGTCGGCGCGATGGCTTATCCCGCATTCCTGGGCGCGGCCGGTACTGTCGTCACGGTGGTTTTGATTGTCTTCTTCGTGCCGAAATTCGCCGAGCTGTTTGCACAGCTCGAGAAAGCCGGCGGCTTGCCCGGCCCCACGGTCGCGTTGTTGTGGATCAGCGACTTCCTGGGGAACTATGGCCTATTTATCGCGGCTGGTCTTGGCGGCTTGGTCTTCTGGCTTCGAAAACGACTGAAGACCGACGCGGCGCGGCTCTTTGTCGATCGCTATAAAATCAAATTGCCTGCGATTGGCCCCATCTTCTTGTCAACCGCGTTGTCCCGCTTCTGCCGCGTGCTCGGAACCCTGCTACAAAACGGCGTTCCCTTGCTGCGTGCGCTTGAGATCAGCAGTGGCGCCACGGGGAACCGCGTCCTCGCCGCCGCGATCAGCGGATCAGCACAGAATATTTCATCGGGTCAAACGCTCTCGCGTCCATTGGAAGAGTGCGGTCTGTTCCCGCGACCCATCATGGCGATGATTGCGATTGCAGAAGAGTCAAACAACCTCGAAAAAGTTTTGATCAACATCGCCGACGGCATCGACCGAAAAATCGGACGACAACTGAACATCATGGTTCGGCTGTTGGAGCCCTCGATGCTTTTGATCCTCGGAGCGGTGGTGTTGTTCGTCCTGACGGCACTGCTGCTGCCGGTGTTTGAGATGAGTTCGACAATGAGTTAGCCGGGATTCACCTGGTTTTTGAGCAGCACCTTGTGCTGATCGAGATAAGTACTCGAGGAAGACATTCAGAAGGAGGATGGAACGATGAAACGACAACGAACGCCACAACCACAACGACGAGGTTTTACCCTCGTCGAAATGCTGGTCGTGCTAGCCATCCTGGTCTTGCTGATTTCGATGGTCGGCCCGCGAATTCTGGGCAGCAAACAAAAGGCAGACATCAGCGCCGCCAAAACGCAGATGGGCATGTTGTTCTCGGCCCTTGAAACCTACGTCGTCGATATGGCCGACTATCCGGATTCTGACAAGGGCCTAAACGCGTTGCTGGAAGACCCTTCGGAAGACGAAGAGAAAAAATCGAAGTGGGGTGGCCCCTACATCAAGAAATCGCAAATCCCCAAAGATCCGTGGGGCAATGATTACCAGTATGAGTACCCCGGTACTCATTCCGACTCCAAGCGAAAAGAACCTGAAATCTGGTCGATGGGTCCCGACGGCCAAGACGGCACTGATGACGACATCACGAGTTGGGAAGACGACAAAAAAGACGGGGAATGATCATGACGATGATGAACCAAAAGAAAAGCAATCGCCGCGGTCACTCCATGATGGAGATGATGGTGGTGATGTCGGTCCTCGCGGGAATGGCCGCTTTGTCGTGGCCCATGTTGCAATCTCCGCTCAGCAAGTTGCGATTGCAATCCGCCGCACAGGAAGTCACTACGGAACTTGCTAAAGCACGCCTCAAGGCGATGCAGTCAGGCGTGGCCCAAGTGTTCCGCATTCAATTGAACACAGGCAAATTCCAGGTGACCGCCGCGTCGGAAGATGAATCGGATGACGAGTCCACGTCGGACTCGATCGAAGTTGCAGAAAATTCGTCTGGATCGAATCTCGAACGATCGCCGTTGACGGAGGCTTCGGACACGATACCGGAAAAGCGAGAACTGCCCTGCGGCATCTGCTTCACGCCTCCCAAGTCGGACGAATCCACGGAAACTCGGAAGAACGACGTTGTTGAAGATCAGCAAGGTTGGACGGATCTGGCCGTCTTCTACCCCAACGGTGACACGACGAATGCCGTCGTAGGACTGCGTAGCAATTCGGATATGCACGTCGACGTCAAACTGAATGGTCTGACTGGCATCGCGAAAATCGGAGAAGCGCACCGCCAGGAATATCGATGATGCATGGGTCGAGGCGCGGATTCTCACTGATGGAGGTGATGCTCGCCACGAGCATTCTCTTGGGGAGTTCCATCGCGCTGATCGAGTTGGCAACGATTGGTCGTAAACACGCGAACTCGGCCTATGACCTGAATACGGCACAGCTTCTGTGCCAAGCGAAAATGGACGAATTGATCGCGGGAATCGCGTCGTCCAAAGGAACTGAAGAGCAGGAACTGCTCGACAATCCAGGCTGGTTCTATTCTATCGAGAGCCAGCCTTTGCGCCTAAAAGACCTGACGGAAGTGAAGGTCTCTGTCTTTCAAGAAGCGCGCGAAAATCAAAAGCAGATTCGATTCACACTGGTGCGATGGCTTCCTACCGAGTCGAAGGATCCGTTCGCAGACGCTCCTCCCGAAACACCGCCGGCTCAATCTCCATCGTCCACCACGTCGCAGCCGGACTCCACCGAACAACGGACATCGCTGCCGCGACGTCGATCAATGCCACGCGAGGGCACGCCATGATTCCGCTGCAAGTGCGGCGGATCGCGCAGCAGCCGCGACCATCGAGTGGTTTCACGCTGCTCGAAGTCTTGCTGACATCGCTGCTGGCATCGGTCGTACTGATCGCCTTGTGGAGTCTTTCTGACATCTACATGCGTCTATTCGTTTCTGGCCGGAACAAGATCGAGGAAACACAACTCGCTCGCAGCCTGACGTCTCAATTCGCCCGTGATGTGTCACAAGTGGTCCAACGCCCCGAAGAACGTCGGCTGAATCCATCCTTTACCGAGTTCGCCCCGCCTTTCGCGTCGCCCCCAGGTTCGCGGAATGCCCAACCAATGCGCGCGGCCCTTTCCGGTGCGGCCGCTGGACGACAAGACCCCGGTTTGCCACCGCCCTCCGCAGGATCTCTTCAAGGCGAATTCATCGAAACGAATTCTGGTCTAGGCGAGACACCACGACAAATCGACGAATCAATTCCGCGATTTGGTCTGTTCGGGACCAGCGATGCACTCCGATTGATCGTACTCCAGATTGATCCTCGCACAACGCGAGCCCCAACAGAGTTGGCGGACGTGCTTCCCGACCCCGGCCGGCTGCGAACTCCATTCGCCTCGGAATTAAGAACGATTGAATATTCATTGGGAACATCACGCGAGTCGACGGATCTTGATCAACGTCATCCGCCGGGATTGATCCGGCGAGAATGGGCATGGGAACATTGGATTGGACTTCGGGCGGCAAGCCAACTTTCCGTGGGGGCGGCTGAAGCGTCTGCCATGTTACCGAAGGGTGAATCTGGGTGGACGGCCGAGGACACCGTCGCGTTTGAGGACCAGGAGTACTTACACGTCTCGCAAGTGCAAAGTCTCGAGTTCAAATACTTCGACGGCGAAGATTGGGACGTCGAATGGAATAGTTGGGAGCGAGGAAAGTTGCCTGTCCTCGTCGAAGTCTTGCTCGAATTTGAAATCAATTCCAAGCCCAGAAAGTCCGCCGCAGAAGGCGAGTCAACGGAACTGGCGGACGAGACCGGTTCAAGCTCGAATGGAGTCAATCGTGCACCGGGCGGAACGGTGTATCGACGACTGATTCATTTGCCATTTGCCAACAACGTCAATCTAGAGCCCGAGCTAGATGGTGCCCCCATCGCGCGGATGAGCCCGCCTGTTTCCAGCAGCAGGACGCGCCAGCCATGAACTCAATCACGCATCAACGATCGCGTCGCAGTCGCGTACGACATTCCCGCCGGGCAATCGTGCTGGTTTTGGTCATGGTCGTGGTCACGATGGTGAGCCTTGCGGGGTTCAGTTTCGTGGCATCCATGTCAAACGAAAACAAAGCGGTCCATCTACGCGGTGAGCAACTTCGGATGGAGAACGCGATCGCCTCGGCGGAGGAGTTTTTGAAGATCTATGTGCAACGATCAAAGCCCGATGCCGATTCGACGCCAGGATCATCACCGTTTGCACAGTTGACGGGACCAGGCGGAGACAACGAGTCTCTCATGCGAGGCGTGGTTGTTGACGAAGATGGGCCAAAAAGCCGAATTCGATTTACTGCGATCGCACCGCGGTACGATGAGACCGGCGCAGCGACGTTGCAATATGGTCTTGAGCGTGAATCAAATCGCCTGGACCTTCGTTCCGTAGCCGACTGGGAAAATCGCCGTCCCGGCAGTGGGAAAATGGCGCTGCTTGGCCTGCCTGGCATGACAGAATCGATTGCGGATGCCCTGCTCGACTGGATGGATTCCGACAGTGCTCCCCGTCAGTCGGGAGCCGAGATGGATTTCTACGCGTCACTCAATCCTCCTTATTCGCCGCGCAATGGCATTCCCGAATCCCTGGAAGAATTGCTACTCATCAAGGGGATTACTCGGGAATTGTTGTTCGGACGCGACGCGGACCAGAATCACCGTCTCGATTACGAGGAGCAATCGTCATCCACCGGAACGGCCCGTGATACAAACGGCGAGCGCCAGTGGCCGTGGATCGAACTTCTGACGATCTACAGCAACGAGCAAAACCGGACACGCGACGGCAAGCCGCGAATCAATCTTAATCACCCTGACATTCGTGAATTGCATCGGCTGTTGTCGGAATCGTTCGCACCAAGCTTCGCCGCATACGTCGTCCTCTTTCGACAGAATGGTCCAGCGTTGAATACGCGGCCGGGCGTGGCTGTCGGCACGGCGCCACTTGATTTCACAAAATCTGCTCGATACCGCATTTCGTCTGCGCTCGATCTGCTGCAATCGCGCGTTCAGATAGGGGCCATTCCGGGACAAGGAACAATCGTCGAGTGCCCACTGACGATCAATCCTGAAGGGTCACACGAGCTCTTAATGCAAATGTATGACGACCTGACCGTATCGCCTTTGCCTTTCCTGAAAGGGCGGGTCAACATCAATACGGCACCCGCCGAAGTCCTGCGATCGCTTCCGGGGCTCGACAAGGCTTTGGCAGAACAGATTGTCGCCGCACGCAGCGGAACGGGGAATACTGAAAAAAGTCATGACGACCACCCTTATTGGATCTATAGTGAGGGTTTGGTCGACATCAGTCGGCTTAAGGAACTCTCCCCCTTCTTGACCGTCGGGGGCGATACACATCGCACTCAAATTGTCGCGTTTTCTGAAAGGTCGAGACTCTCGCAGCGAGTGGAACTGGTGCTGGATGCCAGCGAGAAACCAACGCGACGTGTGATGTGGAAAGATCTGCAGGTTTTGGGTCGGGGCTTTCCGTGGGACGCGATTGATACCCCTGGTGGAATTTCTGCCTCACAGTTCGGAGCGGGCAATGCAGCGTCTGTTGGCTATTGATTGCGACGCGAGAGAGTTGGGTTACGTTCTTGCCACAGCTTCGGGCGAACGGATCACTCTCGAAAGCGCTGGTACGGTCCTGCTCGGCAGCGGCCCCGACGATCGTGCGCTAACACCGGACGAAATTGGGAAAAAGCTGCAATCTGCTTTGGCCAAGCAAAAGCGAACGGGAGTCAAAGTCCTGGCATCGGTGGACCGGAATTCCATCGAGCTGTTTGAGATTGTCGTCCCCCCGGCATCCGACCCGGAACTTCCAGAACTGGTCCTGAATCGATTGTCGATGGAGTCTGCCACAATCGCGGACGAGGCGATCGTCGATTTCATCGCTCAGTCGGGCGGCGAAACCGAATCGCGCCGAGTGACGGCAGCCGCCCTTGCCAAAACCGAACTGGAACGTGTGACGGCCACATGCTCGTCTGCGGGTTTGACGGCAGATCGATTGCTCGTTCGTCCCTACGAAACGGCCGCACTGTTCCTCAGACAACGGTCCGTCACTGGCGGAAACTTTTTGCTGGTGAATGTGATCGGTGATGAAGTCGATCTGATCGTCGTCGATTCGGTGCGGATCCTGTTTTTCCGAACGGTCCGTCTACCGGCGCGGATGGGCGATGAAACGGCCGAGCAACGTCTATTGGACGAGATTCGGCGAACCCTGCTTGTCGCACCGCAAAGTCCTGAAATCGGACATGTGATCGAAGCCGTTTACTGGTTCGGATCGGGAGCCGAGCATGAGCGTCTGGTTGCCCAAATCTCGAAAGAGATTTCAACCAAGGTTGAATTGCTCGATCCATACTCAGGATTCAGTTTCGGAAAACATTGGGAGGGACAGCTATCGGGACGTCTCGTTCCGCTGCTGGGGATGCTCGTCGCCGAAACTCGCGGTGCTCAGCATGCTGTCGATTTCCTGCATCCACGCAAAGCGCCGAAGCCACCTAACCGCATTCGACAATTGGCCATTGCCGCCAGCCTGATCGCCGTGATCGGCGGTGCGGGCGGGTACTATGTCTGGGAAGGGCAGGCAAAAGCCGATGCCGAAATCAAAAAGCTCAGCGAAAGCCTGACAAGCCTCGACGCACTCGTAAAAAAGACTGCCGAGAAGAAGAAGGTGGCCGACGCCATCGAAGAATGGAACTCGAATTCCGTCGTGTGGCTGGATGAACTTCGTGACCTTTCAGCAAAATTTCCTCCAGGGCAGGATCTGGTCATTCAACGCCTGGCGATGACACCCAGCCGCGGCGGAAAAGCGAACGTCTCATTCCAGGGACTGGCGCGCGAGCCGAAGGTCGTGACACGAATGGAAGCGTCGCTTCGTGACAGTCGTCATGAAGTTCAGACACCACGCGTCGAAGAACGCGTTCAAGACAAGACCTACTCGTGGAGCTTCGAGACGGGAGTCAGCCTGACCCCAGCAAAAGTGAAAATCGAAGTCCCCCCCGATGAACCGCCTGCAAAGCAGGACACTTCGTCGAAGAAGGACAGCGAATCCGCAGACGCCACCAAGTCCACACCTGCCGCAAAGAGACGTGGAACCTCCAAGAACCGCACCGACGCCAAGAAAAAAACGACCGCCAAACAAGGCGCGGACAAGCCTGCTGCGACGGAATCGACCAGCGACGAAGCCAAGTCTGATGAAGCAAAAACCACTGAATCCCCTGCCGCCGCTCCACAGGAGCCGACACCGTGAATAAAACCCGAAATCGACTAATGTACTTTGGATTGGGCGCCATCCTGCTTTATGTGGTTGGCGATTTTGTAATGCGGACCTACGTCGACGGCCCGCTCGAACAGAAGCAGGCGCGAAAAGCCCAGCTCGAAAAGAAGATTAAGGAACGCAAGAAAAAGCTGGCCGACGCGAAAGACGCCGCGAAAAAGCTGATTGTGCTCGAAAAGTCATCGTTGCCGAGCGATACCGAAGTCGCGCGTTCGCTCTACCGAGCCTGGCTGTTGGACCTGGTCGAGAAGTCGGAATTTCAGACGGCCCACGTCGATTCGGGGCCTGCGACAAGCCGCAAGGGGTTCTATGAAGCCCTCGCGTTCTCGGTGCGTGGCAAAGGAACTTTACACCAGGTCGTTCGATTTCTGTTCGACTTCTACCATGCGGGGCACCTGCACAAGATTCAGTCGCTTAGCCTGACGCCAATCGGTAAGAGCGGCGGCCTGGATGTCATCATGACGGTTGAGGCTCTCGTGCTGCCGGGGTCGGATCGCAAGAGTGAACTGTCGACCACCGTCTCGAATCGATTGAATTTCCCGTCAATGACGGACTATGGAATCATCGCGCAGCGCAATGTGTTCGGAGCAGGCGGCGATTCGGATGCGTCTCGTCAGACGTATTTGACTGCCGTCACCCGAGATGACGGTGAAGCCGAGGCCTGGTTCACGCTACGTGGCCAGGACAAATTGCTAAAACTACGCCAAGGCGGTCATTTCGAAGTCGGTTATGTGTCCGGCACCGTCATCGACATTCTGAATGACGATGTCGTCTTTGAATCGGTCGGGGAACGCTGGCTGATCTCGGTTGGGGAACCACTTGCCGAAGCACTGGCACTTCCACCGGAGTTCTAACCCGTCACATGCGGGATTCGTTGCGGAAATTCATCGAATATGGGCACGTCGTCAGACGAGAGGAAGTTGAACGACGTCCCGTGTTGAAAACGGCGGGTCGCCCCACGATCGCACCTACTCGATCCACTGGAGCGTGCCGTCTTTGTCCTGTGTGCGGATGACGTTCGCAATTTCTCGGCGTGCCTGTTCGACCTTTGACGGCGAGAGGGAACTGATCAGTTCCATTTCTTCGGTCAATGTCGCTCGCACACGTTCGGACAAGTTCTTCATGACCTTCTCGACCAGATCTTCTGGCGCCGTCTTCAGTGCCAGCGCGACGACCTTGAGTTCGAGTTGAGTCAGCAGCTTTTGAACCGACCGATCCTGGATGCGCATGATGTCGGCGTAGTCGTACAGATTGTCGTCGATCTGTGTTGCCAGTTCCTCATCCTGCTCCATCAACGCTTCCATCAACCGTAGCCGCTCTTCGCGTTCCACCAACTGCAGAATACCGATCAGGGTCTTGAACCGGCTGTCCTGTTCTTCCAGGCTCGATTCGTCCATTGTGGAACAAACATCGGCGACCGCTTTTAGCACCCGTTGAGTCACCGCGGGGTGAATCGACGACTTTGCGGCCAGCATCATGAAGATCTGCTGACGTTGCTCGGCCGGAAGTTTCTCCAGAACTCGGCCAGTGAACTCCATCGGCAACTCGCGCAGGACCAGTGCCGTGGTGCGAAGTGTTTCCCGCTGGAGCGCGGCGGCGACGACGGCGGGAGGGGTGCTCGTCAATTGATCCATGACATCCGACGCAGATGTCTCGCTATCCTCGTCGTCCGTACCGGCCCCGCCTGCCGCCAAGTCATGGTAGCCCGGCACGTTGCCCGCGGCGCTACCCTGAGCGTAACGCGCGACATCCTGCAGACGTTCGAGCTCCGGTGAACCGCGCAGCGATTCTCGAACCTCCTGCTGCATTTCACGAAATTCTTGCATCACCAACTCGTCGAGTTCCGCCAAATCTGTGCGGCTTCCGACGGCGTCCATCGCCTTTCGCAGGATGTCCGAAGTCTCCACCCCCAAGATGTCGAAAACCTTCGACAGAGACGGCGGCGACAAACGTCGCAGCAGAATCGCCGCCTTCTCGAGATTCGTGGGTGGGTTCAGGACCATCGCCAGAGCGTTCCGTGGAGCAAGGAAACCAGTGTTCGGACGTGATCAGCACTCGTCGCGCGCGGCGCGATCTCCTATCAAATCTGGTCAACGGAGGTTTACCATTCCCCGCCATTTAGGGGAAGACGTCTGTGCAAAGGCACTATGAACGTGGAAAGCTGGGGAAGATATTGCCAACTTGGGCAATTAGCGTTGCGAAATGACTGGCGATGAGCCGCGCCAGTTTGGTCGCGTCGTGGCAATGACGACTCGACCGAGCGGTCTCAAGACACCGTCTCGAAGGGCGACGCACTAGATGGCGCGTCCGGCCGCGGGGGGCGGCCGGGGCAGGACGAGCGAACGCTAGACGCCCCGAGGGGGTCCGACGAGACACTCCAATCTCGAGAAGACAACTCGTTCGATTGATTTTCTCAGCGAGCCGAATTGTGGAATGCCAGCGGAATCGGATCGTGACTCAGTTGGGGCAAGCTGAGAGAATCGCGCCGCACGACCGGTGGTGGATCTGGCGTCGGCTTGGGTGATTCGAAAGGGGGAGACGACGGTAAAGTCTTCAATGTTTCCGTAACGGGAGTGAGCAACACCTGCAGATGATCCTGAGGTCCTGGCAGCCGCACTGCCGCTTCGATGATTTCTGTGGATCGCCCATCGCGATTGGAACGCAGCAACAGCCCCAACAGAAACAACCGATCCTGGTCGCGCAGATCGCTCTTCGTCCATCGCGCCACGTCATTGATCAGATCCGTTCGAACTTGGACGCTTTCCGCACCCAAGAGGTCCTCAAGGATTGGACCAGCACTGACCGTCGTGGGATCAAGTGTGATTCCGCGTTTGAATTGTTGCGCGGCCTGAGAGTAGAGCCCCAGCATGGCGCTCGCAAATCCCATCCGAACCTGAATGTCAGGTCGATCCGACAGGAGCGCCGCATTTCGATAGTTGATGTACGCCTGCGCCCACTGCCTATTACGCAGATTGACATCACCGTAAGTTTTAATGTCATTGTCACGTTGAATCGCGGCCAGATCGAGATCCGTCAATTCGGGTTCGATCGCGTCATCCTCGACGTCGGGCGACTGCTTCGTAAGCGACGTGGTCCGCGTCAAATTGACTTCCGATTGTTTGACTTTGGACGGTGGCGCGGGCTGACGAGCCGCCGCGGTATTCGGAACAGGCGCGACAGATGGGGCCCATGCCTGAGCATTGTTCGTGCGTGCTGGGGTTGACGATGCCAAACCAAATTCCATCGGCCCCGGCAAACGGGCCGCGTATCCAAACGGGTTCATGTAGACGCCGGCCCCCAATGGAGCAGGAAAAGGAAATCCATAAAGGCTTGAGATTCCCTCACGACTATTGGCGGGAAGTGATCCCCCCAGAGAGAGCCCCGGTCCTGACCACCCCCATCCTCCACCGTACCCTCCTCCATATCCCCCATAACCGCCGTAGCCATAGCCACCGTATCCTCCATACCCGCCGTAGCCGCCATATCCACCACCCCATCCTCCGCCCCAGTAACGTGGGAAGTACATCTGGTATTGGTATTCCACGTTGGCTTGCATAGGCGTCTGCGCCAACGCGTTCGGCAACAAAGCGTCGATGCTCGTAAGCGTGAGAATCGCGAGAAACATCAAGTGGTGAAGTCGCATGGCTAACCTGTCTTTCCGCTCAAATCAGGACACCATTTGATTGTTTGTGTCGTACGGGGGCAGGGTCAACGAGCGATTCGCAAATCAGGAAAAAAACAAACGACATTCCAATGCGACTCGGCAATGTTGCAGGTCAAACCGAACGAGCGAGCATGTTTCCTTTTGGCATCATTGCCCGCCTTCGGAACTCGGTTCAGCACGAGAAAAGATGCGGTTCGACGTCGTGAGATAGGATTGAACCTGATATCATGCGACCCACAGTTTTCCGGGCCACGTGCCCCCTCATTCCCTAGCAGCCTGTTGAAGTAAGGGGGACCGGCACCTTGGCATTGACGATGTCATGGCGTTTTTTAAGCTCGCCGGAGCCAGTCCCCGTTACTTCTACCGACTGCTAGTTCCCTCCTTTTTGAATTCTCGGCACTAATACGACATGGAAATTCTGCCAGCGATTGATCTGCGAGGTGGCTGCTGCGTGCGGCTGCGACAAGGCGACTACGCTCAGGAAACGATCTTCGGCGACAATCCCGCCGAAATGGCCAAACGCTGGGAGGCCGAAGGTGCCACTCGATTGCATCTCGTCGATCTCGATGGAGCCAAAGCTGGCAAACCGGTGAACGTGGCAGCCATTCAATCGATCGTCGACGCGATCTCCATTCCCTGCGAACTGGGCGGCGGACTGCGAGACGTCGATTCAATTCGCGCGATGCTGGACATCGGTATCGATCGGGCCATCATCGGGACTCAGGCACTGAAGCAACCTGACTGGTTCCGTGAGATGGTTCAGCAATTTCCTGGACATGTCGCACTGGGTCTTGACGCGCGAAACGGGATGGTCGCGACAGCGGGCTGGCTGGATGTCTCGCAAACAAAAGCGATCGAGCTTGCGCGTCAGTTCGTCGGCCTTGATCTCGCAGCGGTGATCTATACCAACATCGCCAATGACGGAATGATGCAAGGCGTCGATGAAGGCACGATCCAGGATATGCTGGACTTGGCGGCCTTGGGACTTCCGGTGATCGCTTCCGGCGGAGTCAGCACGCTCACCGATGTCGAGCGCCTGACCGCCGTCTCGCGGACGCAGCCAAAACTCATCGGTGCCATTGTGGGCCGCGCCATCTACGAAGGCACGATCCGCGTTGCGGATGCCGTACGGATTGCAGGATAAACGGTGGATCGAAATCGTGTCGCGAGCGGTTCGATCCCAGACCGAATCTGTCAGAGAGGTCTGTAGCCGTTCACAGGGCAGAAAGGTCTTCGACTCTTATCACGGTGCATGCATGAAGTCGTCCTGGGGATTCCGTCTCGTTCTCGTCACCACACTCGGCGCAGGCTGGACCGCAACAGGTCATGCGCAGTCCGCGCTCGATGGCGGGAGCGGCGTCAGCAATTCCAAATCGATCTCCGTGAATCCACCAACCGCACAGGCCTCGTTCGCGGAAATCGCATTTCGCAACGGTGCCGTTTATACCGTCGACGCGGCCCGCAGTTGGGCCGAGGCGGTCGCCGTTCGCGATGGCCGAATCGTTTACGTTGGCCCGGACATCGGCCTGACGAAATGGATTGGTCCGAACACGCGCAGCATTGATCTGAAAGGCAAAATGTTGCTGCCTGGATTCCACGATTCTCATGTTCATCTGCTTGGCGGTGGAATCGAGCTGGGCGAATGTAACGTCAACGGAATGACGACCGTTGAGCAGATTCTCGAGGCGGTCAAAACGTACGCCGCCATGCATCCAGATAAGAAGTGGATCCGTGGTGGTGGCTGGCCGCTGACACTTGAAGACGGAAATCCGAGGAAGGAACTGCTGGATCAGGTCATTTCTGACCGACCTGTGATCCTTGAGGCTTTCGATGGACATTCGTCGTGGGCCAACTCCAAGGCTCTGGAAATCGGTGGCATCACCAAAAGTACCCCTGATCCACCACGCGGTCGAATCGAACGCGATCCAAAGACCGGCGAACCCTCGGGGACGTTGCGTGAATCCGCCATACGGCTCGTCACCAACAAGATTTCTCCCTATACGCACGAGGAAAATCTCCGCGGCCTGCGACGCGGCCTGAAGCTCGCTGGACAACTCGGAATCACCTCGATTCAAGAAGCCTCGGTCGCAGAGCATCATTTGAAGGCCTTCACCGAAGTCGATCAGGCTGGCGAACTGACCGTTCGAACGGTTGCAGCGATGAAAATCGAGCCCGCCACATTCACCGGACAGCTTCCACAGTTCGTCAAATGGCGCGACAAATTTCGAAGCAAGCGGCTACGCGCCACTTCAATCAAGATCTTTCTGGATGGCGTCATCGAATCCCGAACGGCGGCCGTGATTGAACCCTATCTCGGTGGAGGGCAAGATCGCGGATGGCTCAATCTCGAGCCGGATGTCCTTAAGCCGCTCGCTGCTGAACTTGACCGACTTGGATTTCAGATCCACGTTCACGCCATCGGCGATCGTGCCATCCAAGCCACATTGGACGCGTTTGAATTCGCGCGGCACTGCAACGGATCTCGTGATTCGCGACACCACATTGCTCACCTTGAGCTGTTCGATCCACCAGATCTCGTACGATTTCGTCGCCTGGGTGTGATTGCCAATTTCCAGTCACTTTGGGCCAGCGCCGATCTCTATATCCTGAAAATGACAGAACCAATTCTTGGTCCCGAACGTTCGCGATGGCTCTATCCGATTCGCAGCGTCGCAAATACCGGAGCCATGATCGTCGGCGGCAGCGACTGGTCCGTGACCTCCATGAATCCGCTCGACGCCATTCAAGTTGCCGTGACACGTCGGGATCTTGATGACGAACCAGGTGCTCCCTGGATTCCAGAAGAAGTCGTCGATCTGCCGCTGATGATCGCCGCGTATACAATTAACGGAGCGTTTGTGAATTTCCAGGAGCACGAAACGGGTTCCATCGAAGTGGGAAAATCGGCCGATTTGATTGTGCTCGACAAAAACCTGTTCGAACTGCCGCGACACGAAATTCACAAAGCAAAAGTGTTGTTGACCCTGCTGGAAGGTCAAGAAATTTACTCGTCTTTGGCAACCGCACCATGACTTCCTTGGCATCCAACTCCCCCGGTTCGCAGTTTCGGCTGGCCGTCGAAACTGAAAAACCACTTCAAATCGCGGGAGCCATCAACGCATACGTTGCTCGAATGGCCGAAGCGTGTGGTTTTCGCGCCTTGTATCTATCGGGGGGTGGAGTCGCCGCCAATTCCCTGGGGATGCCCGATTTGGGCATCAGCACGATGGACGACGTGTTGATTGATGTTCGCAGGATCACCGAAG
The DNA here is from genome assembly GCF_000255655.1 of Schlesneria paludicola DSM 18645. NCBI lineage: Bacteria > Pseudomonadati > Planctomycetota > Planctomycetia > Planctomycetales > Planctomycetaceae > Schlesneria > Schlesneria paludicola. The sequence continues at coordinate 873,755 of NZ_JH636434.1, forward strand.
TAACGTCGCTGCCACTGCTGGTCGACATCGACACGGGCTGGGGTGGTGCCTTCAACATCGGTCGGACGATTCGCTCGATGATCAAAGCCGGGGCGGCGGCCGTTCATATCGAAGATCAGGTTGGAACGAAACGCTGCGGACATCGGCCCGGAAAAGAACTTGTGAGCCAGACGGAGATGGTCGACCGCATCAAATCGGCCGTCGATGCGCGGACCGACACGAAGTTTGTCATCATGGCCAGAACTGATGCGCTGGCAGTGGAAGGATTCGAGGCATCGATCGAACGAGCCGCCTCGTACGTCGCCGCAGGGGCCGACATGATCTTTCCGGAAGCGATCACCGACCTGGCCATGTATCAGAAATTCAAAGCCGCCGTACAGGTTCCCATTCTCGCGAACATCACCGAATTCGGACAGACGCCACTGTTCACCAGCGCCGAGCTAGGTGCCAATGGCGTCGATATGATGCTTTATTGTTGTTCAGCCTATCGAGCGATGAATGCTGCGGCATTAAAGGTCTATCAGACCATTCGGGCCGAAGGGACCCAGAAGAGCGTCGTGTCGCTGATGCAAACCCGCGCCGACTTGTACCAGTATCTCGACTATCATGCCTATGAGCAAAAACTGGACGCGTTGTTCGCCAAATCCAAACCGGAATGACCCACATCATGACTGAACCCACGACGACGCTAAAACCCAAAAAGTCAGTGGCCCTTTCCGGTGTGGTGGCGGGAAATACATCGCTCTGCTCCGTCGGGCGCAGTGGCAATGATTTGCACTATCGCGGCTACGACATTCTGGATCTCGCCACACGCTGCGAATTCGAAGAAGTGGCATTCCTGCTGGTGCACGGATCGTTGCCGAATCCCGCTCAGTTACGTGTCTACAAACAGAAGCTCAAATCAAATCGAGGTTTGCCCTCAACTGTCAGGCAAGTTCTCGAGGCACTGCCCGCCGCATCGCATCCGATGGACGTGCTTCGCACAGGTGTCTCGACTTTGGGTTGCACCTTGCCCGAGCGCGAAAGTCACGACGTGGCAGGCGCCCGCGACATCGCGGATCGATTGCTGGGTTCGCTGACGTCGATGCTCTTGTATTGGTATCACGTTTCTCACAATGGTCGTCGCATTGACGTCGAAACCGATGATGAGTCCATCGGCGGACATTTCCTGCACTTGCTTCACGGCACCGTACCGTCAGAGTCGCACGTGCGTGCGATGCAGACGTCACTCATCCTGTATGCCGAACACGAATTCAACGCGTCGACATTCGCGACGCGGGTCGTCGCGGGAACGGGGTCGGATTTCTATTCCGCGATTACGGCCGGAATCGGCGCCCTGCGCGGCCCAAAGCATGGCGGCGCGAATGAATATGCGTTCGAGATCCAACAGCGGTATGCCGATCCCGATCAGGCAGAGCAAGATATCGTCCAGCGTGTTGGCAATCGCGAAGTCATTATTGGATTTGGACACCCTGTCTACACCGTCGCTGACCCGCGCAATCAAATCATCAAAGATGTCGCGAACCGCTTGTCGAACGAAGTGGGTGATTCTCGCATGTTCGAGATCGCCGCACGCATTGAATCGGTCATGTGGCGTGAAAAGAAGATGTTTCCGAATCTCGATTGGTTCAGCGCCGTCTCGTACTATGTGATGGGTGTCCCCACGTCGATGTTCACGCCCTTGTTCGTAATCGCCCGTGCATCCGGCTGGAGCGCTCACATTATCGAGCAGCGGATCGACAACAAGATCATTCGCCCCAGCGCCAATTACATCGGCCCAGATGACCAGGAGTTTGTTTCCCTTGAGCAGAGATGACCTGACTTCGACTGTGCGTCCCGCGCCCGATCAACTTTTCCAGCAGATCGCCGACTACACGCTGGCGGTTGATAAGATCACCAGCGACGAAGCGTTCGAGACGGCGCGATTGTGTTTGATCGACACACTGGGCTGCGGGCTGCTGGCGCTCAATTATCCTGCCTGCGTCAAACTGCTTGGCCCCATTGTTCCCGGCGCAACGATGCCCGGCCGTGGTGCGCGTGTGCCGGGAACACCGCACGAACTAGAACCGGTCCAGGCGGCGTTCAATATCGGCGCGATGGTTCGTTGGCTCGACTTCAACGATACCTGGCTGGCAGCCGAATGGGGTCACCCGTCGGACAATCTGGGTGGAATCCTCGCGGTCGCGGATTATCTCGCTCGAGCTGGAACAGCATTGAAGGTGCGTGACGTCTTGATCGCAATGATTCAAGCGCACGAAATCCAAGGCGTACTCGCTCTGGAAAACAGCTTCAATCGCGTCGGACTCGACCATGTCCTCCTCGTTCGCATTGCGTCAACGGCCGTCGTGACTCGCATGTTGGGGGGATCGCGCGACCAGATCATCAATGCGCTTTCGAATGCCTTCATCGACGGCGGCGCGTTGCGAACTTACCGTCACGCACCGAATACCGGTTCGAGAAAGAGTTGGGCCGCCGGCGATGCAACCGGCCGCGCGGTTCGACACGCATTCATCGCCCTCAAAGGCGAGATGGGCTATCCGAGTGCGCTCACCGCGAAATTGTGGGGCTTCCAGGATGTTCTGTTCAAAGGAAACTCGGTCACCGTTCCGCCCCAGGGATTCGGTACCTACGTCATGGAACAGATCCTGTTCAAGATTTCGTTCCCTGCCGAATTCCACGCACAGACGGCCGTCGAGGCCGCGATCACGCTGCACCCGCAAGTTGCTTCGCGAATCGATCAGATCGAACGAATCGTCATTGAAACACAGGAAAGCGGCAAACGAATCATCGACAAGACAGGTCCGCTGGCGAATCCAGCCGATCGCGATCATTGCATTCAGTACATGGTCGCTGTCCCCCTCTTGAAGGGCCAATTGACCGCGGAAGACTATGAAGATGCCATCGCCGCTGACCCGCGAATTGATGCACTACGCAGCAAGATGGACGTCATCGAAAACACCGAATTCACGAAGGACTACCTTGACGCGTCGAAGCGTTCGATCGGCAACTCGGTTCAGGTGTTCTTCGCCGATGGTTCGAAAACATCGCGCGTTGCGGTGGAGTATCCGATTGGCCATCGGCGCAGGCGTGCTGAGGGAATTCCCGTACTGCTTGAAAAATTCGAACGGAATTTGCGAGGACGTTTTCCCGCGAGCAAAGCAGACCCAATCCTGACACTCTGTTCCGACCGCAACAGGCTCGAGGCAACGTCGGTCGATCGATTTATGGAGTTATTCCTCACAACGGAGTCGCCGTAGGCCGCCGACATCTGTCATATCGGCTCGCTGAATTGATGGGGATTGGCTTCGCACGAATAAGAACGAAGGGCATGTCCCCGTTGTTTCGACGGGCTTGCTATCGCACCGCGATGAACTCGTTGGAATTCAACAGCGCCCACAGCAAGTCCTGATAGACTTCCGTTGCTTTCTGATTGGCGACCTGTTGCGCGCCTGCAGCACGCAACAGCTTCTTGGCCGTTGCAAGTTCATTGGCCGTGGGCGGACGTGACAGCACTGCCAACCACAACGATCGAATCTTGTCATTCTCAGTCGAATGCCGACGCAGCACGTCGCTCAAAAAACTACCGGACGAAACGTCCATCGCCTTGCTGATCAACGGACCGTTCATCAGCGAAAGCGCGTTTCCAACGGAACCATCGAATGACATCGTCTCGTCATTGTCATCGGTGTGAAAGCAGACCACAAACTGTTGAAGCCACTCTTGTCGGTGCTGCTCTGACTGCGTCCAGTCGACCGCCCCAACCTGATGTGCCTTGGTTGCGGTCAAAAAAGAATCATAGGCCTGCTCGGCCGTCATCGCTTTGACATACATCCTGCTGAAGGCTGGTAATTCACCTCGTGCCGGCTCGTCGGAGCGATTCGCCGCCGAAAAACGGCTCGTAAGCTGATACGGGTTCGATAAACAGATCCAACGCATCAATTGTTTGATGTCATATCCCGATCGGATGAACTGTCCCGACAGAAATTTCAAAAGTTCAGGATGACTTGTCGGCTGGTGCGGCCCCAGATCGTCGGCACGATAGGTGAAACCCATCCCGAAGAAATGTTCCCACATCCGGTTGACGAACGCCCCGGCCAATTCTGGTTGGTCGCCGGCCGTCATCAGCCGAGCCAGTTCGAGACGACGGTTGCTGTCTGGCCCTGGATCGACATCGTGCCCATGGAACCGAGGATAGGCCACACGCATCAGGCCGTTTGTCGTTTCGTAGTATGTCGGACCACTCGTTTCGTGACTGACCAATTCTGTGACGCGTCGCGCGGAGTTTCCCGCCTCGCCCACCACGAGCGGATACGTCCGCATCGTGGTCTGTTGGAAGAAGCTGTTCAGTTCCCAGAAATCACTCTGCTTCGATTCGTCGAATGGGTTGTTGTGACATTGATTGCAGTGCAGTTGCTGACCGAGAAACACGCGGCTGGCAACTGCCGTTGCGGGCGTCGCATCGTTATTCAAATGAGCGATCAGAAAATTGGTCGCTCCATTTTTGTCACTCGTTCCTTCCGCGGATATGAGATCGGCCACGATCTGATTCCAAGGGCGGTTATCTGCAAAACTGGTCCGTAGGAATTTCTGAAACGCGGCGCGGTCCACAAGCGGATTGGAGACGCGCCCAATCAAGAGATTCGTAAACTTCGTCGTCAAATTTCTGACACACGCCGTATCCGTGATGAGCCGATCGATCAGAATCGACTTCTTCCGACTGCCCCGGTCTGCAAGAAATGTTTCAACCTCGCGAAGCGTGGGGACTCGCCCCAGTAAATCCAGGTAGAGACGGCGACACCATTCAGGATCATCAGCCGGCGCTGACGCCGAAATCCCCAGCGCCGTCCATCCCTCCTGAATTTCATGATCGATCGTCGCGACAACGTCCGAATCCGAGTACAGGAAATCCGGAGACTCTGTTTCACCTGCTCTGGACTCTGGCACCTCGCGCGTGGGAGCCCCGGGAGGGGGCTCGATGTGCGACAATGTAATTGCCGGTCCATATTCACGTGGCGGCTTGGGGCGATCTGATCGTAATGGTCGCTGCTTGAGTTCGTCTTGTTCGATTGTCGCGATCGGTACACGGCCAGAGCGTCGGTCACCAAATTGAAACGCGACGATGACAGCCAAGAGCACACAACCAGCAAGCGCGACGCCCACATTACGCCGTCGCGAAGCTGCAGGAGAATTCAGACCAGTGCCCCCAATCAGCGTCTCATTGCGTTCGAACGACAACGGTTGCGAAGAACCGACACCGGCGGCATCCCAGTACAGATTGCCATGCAGATCAAGGTACTGCAGGTACTTCCAGCGTGCCGCCTCGGACGACACGACGAGCTGCTCCAGTCGTGAGGCCTGTTCCGCAGTGATGCGGTCTTCACAAAGTGCTTCGAGCAGCGTTTCAAGTTCTGAGGGAGTTTCTTGACGAGCATTCATGGTGACACCTCGAGTGCCAATTGTCGTTCGATGCATTCCAGCAGAGCACGTCGGATTCGCCCCAATGATTGATAGACCGAATTCACAGGACGACCGATTTGCTCGGCCAGCATCGTCCCTCGTTCGCCTGGTGCGTAGCGTTGCTCGATAAGTTCACGGTCTTTCGGCCGAAGCCGCTTCAAGCAGTCGGCAAGCGCCGTCCGGCGGCGTTCTAACTCGTCAGACCGTTCGAGGCTGGTGGCGGCAACCGCCTGAAGGAACTCATCGCTAAACACGATCTTTTCGCGGCGCTTTTTCGTCCGATGCTTCATGATTTCGAAATTGGCAATCTGGCTGACCCAGGCGAGAAAATTCGTCCCCAAGCGGAACTGCGAATATTTGCTCCAGACAACGACGTTCGTTTCCTGAAGAACTTCCTCCGCGTCCAACGGGTTTCCAAGTTGCGACAGGATGTACAAGAACAGTCGACGCTGATGATGCGTGAAGAGTTGCACAAACTCGCCATCGGGCGATTGTCGCGTGCTGTCGTCACCAGCAAGTTGGTCTGCCACATTGCCGCCTGAGCTATTGTCACCTAAACCGTCATCGACTTACGAAACAACCACGTTCGGACGAGGATTCTTGAGGGTGTTGGAGAATTCCTCGTTGCCTGGTTCCCGCTTGACGACGCTTCTTACAAATCAGAAATGTTCACGATGGTTGACTAAATCAACTCTTGAATCGCTGTACCGCCGTTTGCCAGCTTCATCGGACGGCCGTTCTTCGATTTGTGCACCCTGTCCAGCGGAATCCCGAGCGCGTGGGCCACGGTCGCCCAGACATCGCCTGGCTGATACGACTTGCTACTGACAACCGACACGCCATCTGCGTCGGTCTCGCCAATGGCTTGCCCGCCTTTCAAACCACCGCCGCCAATCATGACAGACCAACTGTTCGCCCAGTGATCGCGGCCAACATCCTTATTGATCCGCGGAGTTCGCGAGAATTCACCCATCCAGACAACGACCACGTCATCAAACAAACCACGTTGCTTCAAGTCGGTTGTCAGGGCCGCGATTCCGGCATCCAGAGAAGGGAGATGCTGATTTTTCAGCGTATTGAAGACATTCGAATGCAAGTCCCATCCCCCAAAGTCGACCTCAACGAATGGGACGCCCTTTTCCACCAACCGGCGAGCCATTAGCAGGCTGCGACCAAATTGCCCACCCCCACCCATCGCGCCACCACGTGCGGGTGATCCGGTATAGAGCTCCAACGTTTCTTTCGATTCCTGATCAATCTTGAAGGCGGTCATCTGTTCCGACTGCATCAGACTCACCGCTTTTTTGTAGATTTCCTTATGAGCGGCTCCGGCTTCGCCGCGATCAGATCGAATGAAGTTATCTTCCAAGGTGGAATGCATCGCCAGCCGTTGGTTCAACCGATCGGCTCCCAGGTCCCCGAGTTCCGTATTGCTAATTCGACCACTGGCATCGACCAGGAACGGAGAATGCGTCATGCCGAGGTAGCCGGGGCTGACGCCGCCCCCTCCGATGGAGATGAAGGAGGGAATTTCAAGCTCTTTCCGTTTCGGAGCCAGCTCATAGCTAACGACCGAACCGAATGCGGGATGCACGACCGTCGGGTTCGGCACAAACGTCGTGTGCATGTAGTAACGCCCACGGCCATGATCAGCTTCACGGGTACTCATCGCTCGCACCACCGACAGGTTGTTCATCACCCCGGCCGTCTTGGGCATCAGTTCGCTGATCTGCAAATCGCCCTTCGTACCGATCGGCTTGAACTCGCCCCCGTTTTTTGAATCGGGTTTCAAGTCCCAGATGTCGATCGTCGGAGGCCCGCCGCTCATCCACATCAGGATGCAGGCCTTCTGCTTCTTCTTCAGATCTGCCGCATGCGCTTTCACGTGCGAAATGAATTCGAGCGCCGGAATCGTCGCGGCACTGGCAAGCAAATGCTGCGCAAAATGACGGCGAGACATACCGACAGGAGCTGACAGATCCATGATAACTTTCCAGCGAATGACGACTCGTTCCCATTGCCATACGGACTGCGGGTGCCGCCGCGATCAGTGATTGAAAATGAACTCGTTCGAATTGAGCAATGCCCAAAAAAGGTCCTGATAGACCGACAGTGTGTTCGGATTTCCATTCAAAAACTTCTGGATTGCCGACATTTCGGATTTGGACGGCATCCGACTGAGCGTAGTCAAAAACAGTCGCTGAATTTTCTGGACATCGCTGCCTTTCCCTGTCAACACGTCATGCAAATGACTGCCCGGTTTCAGGCTGACGGCGTCGCGAACCAACGGACCGTTCATCATCGTCAGGGCTTGTGGAATCGTCCCATCGAACGAACTCGATTCACCACCGTCGTCGGTTCCAAAAGTCTGCACAAACTGCCGCAACCACTCGCGCCGTTGTTTCTCGGCCTGCTCCCACCCTCCGCGGCCCGATTTATGAGCACTCGTGGCGATGATCAGCGAATCATAAAGTTGCTCGGCATTCATCGGCTTCAGCGACACATGGGTGAACAACGCGGTTTCGCCGATTGCCGGATCATCGCGCGTGTTCTTCTTCGTACCGCGACTTGTCAGTTGATAAGCCTCACTGCTGACAATCCAACGAATCGCCTGTTTGGTGTCGTAACCACTTTTCACGAATTCTTCGGCCAGGAAATCGAACAGTTCTGGATGTGTCACCGGCACATGCTTGCTGATGTCGTCGATCGGATTTGTAAAGCCAAAGCCAAAAAAGTGAGCCCACAAGCGATTGATATAGGCCAGCGCGATCATCGGTCGATCACCCGCCGTCATCAACTTTGCCAGCTCTTTTCGGCGATCGGTCGTGTTGTCGGAATTGACTTCGGTCCCGAAATAGTTGGGATAGGCGACTTTCATCAAGCCGCTGCGTTTCTCGAAGTAAACTGGACCCGAAAAATCCTTCTCGACGATTTCGGAAAAGTCGTCGATCATCTGTCCTGAGGAATCCGTCTTCCGATGTTCCTTCTTGTCGATCTGGCGGAAGAAACTGTTGAACTGCCAGAACTGATCCTGCTTCCAATCGTTATAGGGATGGTCGTGACACTGAGTACACTGAACCTGCATTCCCATGAATAGCCGCGTCGTCTTGGCCGTCAACTGGACCCCTTCGTCGCGATCCTGCATCTGCGCCAACAGATAGTTTGCCGCCCCGTTTTCCTCGAAATGCCCCTCCGCCGTGACCAGATCGAAGACGATATCGTTCCAGGGACGATTCTTGCCGAACGCCTCGCGGAAGAACTTTTGCATCCCTTCACGACTGACGCGGCGTGGCGTTTCCTGGCCAATGCAGAGGTTGGTCCAGATCGTGGTCCAGTTCCGTGTATAGCCTGGGTCATCGAGCAAACGATCGACGAGTTTTTTTCGTTTGAGCTTGTCTTTGTCGGACAAAAACTGTTCGACGTCTTCAAGGGGAGGAATATGCCCGACGATGTCCAAATAGACTCTGCGAATCCATTCCGCATCGTCGGCCACCGGCGATGGTTCAACTTCATTGTCGCCCCACGAGGACCGGATACGCGAATTGATCTCGGCCACTACGGCATCACCACGCGCGTCACTCCGATTGGAACGAACGCCATCCGCCGCCGCTTTCGGTTCCGCGGCCATGGAGCCGGTGATGGTCGATTCGGAGACGAATGCAAGCACGAGCAGCAGACCGAGAGCGATTGCACAGTCAGTGATGGATCTGCGATTTGCACGCATGCAAGGATGCTTCATTGTCAATTCCTCAGAACGGATCAGATTGCTCTCAGCCAATCCTGCCCAACGGTCTCGCCTCGCGTTTGAACCCGTCCTTCAGAATAACAGCACTCGCCTGAAAAACATTCGTCCGATTCTCGGAATTTTCAGGCTCCCAGAGTCCGAGAATCGACGTGAACTGATCGCACGGATTCTGACGCAATGAGTTGCATACGCAAAGACTTGCGACACTGTGGGCGTCGCACTTTGTTGGAGTAGCGGCCCGGACGATACAGGCAAGAAGCTCATACGTACCGGAAGACCGGTTTCGCAACGATCGCCGGGCGAACATCCCAATCAGCCGGTGGCGCAGCCATTCTGATCTGCGGTATTGCCGCTGGGGCAGCGGTCAGGACGTCGTGATCAGTCGACTTTCACTGCGACTGAGGACATCATCAAATTGGGAAGTGCCTGTTTGAGCGCCTCCTCTCCCGCGAGCGTCGTCTTATTGCGCTGATACGTGAGAATCGTTAGGTTGTTGAGCTTGTTGAAACTGGCCAAACCGACATCCGAGATCTCATTTCGGCCAAGATGGAGCGTCGTCAGGCTTGTCAGCTCGCTCAACACATTCGCGGCGTCGTCGTTAAGATTGCTATGGATCAGATTGAGATCCGACAGATGTGTCAGTTTCTTCAATTCATGCAGCCCCTCCTCTGTGATGGTGGTACGACCGAGGTGCAGAATTCTCAATTCGTCGAGTTCACCGATAGACCTCATTCCCTCGTTCGAAATGCCGTTACCAACGATGTGAAGCGTAGTCAGATTCTTGAGAGATCGCAGTTCCGACAACCCCGCATCGCTGATCTGTGACTTGCTGAGATAGAGTGCCGTGAGGCTTGTCAGTTTGCCGATTTCCGGCATTCCTGCGTTCGTGATTGTAGTCCCCGACACGTCAAGCCACGTGAGATCTCGGAAAGGCTTCAGCAGATTCAAGTACTTGTAGTTGAACTTCTTGTTCCCCTTAAAATTCACCCCGATCACGGTACGATTGGGGGTATCCGCACGAGAGATTTTGCCGCCAAGCAGGGCGATTTTCTCGATCGCTTTTTCCTCGTCAATAATTTCCTCGGCAACCGCCAGACTCATCATGGGGGTAAAAAATGCGAGAGCGAGGACGAGCGAAGACATACGCATCATTTGCCTTTTCGGTTGTGACCTATCTCGCATCTTTCTTCGGAACTTGAGAAGTGTACGGAAATGTCTTTTTTGGACTAGAGCATTTTCGGCACTGGGCCGATCAATGTCAGGCATACGCTGCTAAGCACGGGAGAGGCGCAGACAGATCAAAACGTCATTGGCGACGCATTCGAAATCTTTCGCGCCCGTCAGTATGAAGCGTATTGCATCTCTCCGAAATCGGTCGTCTAATATGGGGTAACGACGTTTTGTCTGACGGCGATTGTGTCTGGAACGAAGTCCTGATCGATCTATCGGGGAGACCAACATGCGCGATCATTCTGACAGCCCGGCCAGCCGTACACCGTCTCACACGTACGAAATCGTTCTGGCCGCGATCGCCCTGCTCTGCAGCTTCCTGCAGCGCGAGCCGAACTGCTCCGGCTCGGATCGAATCTCCTCGCTTGTGCAATTGGCTCTGAAATCTGAAATCCGACTGGATTCGGACCAGCGGGGCATGCTGATCGATGCGGCACTGAAAGAAGACCCCAACCACGAGGAAGCGCATTGGGCACGCGGTGACGTGCGTGTCCGCGGACAGTGGCTTTCGCTCGAAGATGCGGCAGCGGCGGCGGCTTCACGTTCAAACCTGCTGAAGTACCAAGAGCGACGCAGATCCGCCGACGATACGGTGCGTGGACAAGCACGCTTGGCCGAATACTGCCACCAGAGTCATCTTCCCGCGCAGGAACGGGCCCATTGGGCCGCCGTGATCGCCCTCGACCCCGATCATCAAGAGGCACATCGGCGACTTGGGCAAATCAATGTCAACGGCGCTTGGATGGACCGACGTCAGGTCGATAAGCAGAAGAAGACCGAGCTTGCCACCGTCGCTTTTCTAGAAAAACATAGCAAACGCCTGACCGCGCTTTCGATCGCGCTCCAAGACGAGTCAATGACGCCGACCGCGGTCATCAGAGAACTCCGCCAATTTCGCAACCCGCTGGTCATTCCCGGGCTCGAATTTCTCTTCTCGCGCTCCGGCGAAGCGGGAGGGCTTTGTACGGTCGAGACCGTTGACTCGCTGACTGCACCAGAAGCATCGCTTTCATTGGCGAAGCATGCACTCGATTTCACGGACGAATCGGTCCGCGTTCGAGCCACGCGATTTTTGAAACGGCGAGATGAACTGAGCTACGTTCCCGACTTACTGGGTGCCTTGCAAACCCGTGTCGCAAAAGAAGACGGATTCGCCATCAATCATCACAACCAAATCATCTGGCGGCAGAGGCTGTTCTTTGAGACGCAGGACACGAAGCAAATTATGACTTTCAATCGAGTGTTTCAGGTGACTCCGCGAGTCGCCGCACAGTCGATTTTCAATCCCGAAGTCGCCGAGCGACTGCGGCTTGAAAGCGACATCGAGCTCGATGCGTTCAATGACGCGATCGAACAGAAGAATGAACGCGTGATGCAACTGCTCGCCAGCACAACCGCAGACAAATCGGAGCAACACGCCTCAACCAGAAAAACGCCTGAAGATTGGTGGAACTGGTGGAACGATCGCATTGAAAGCTATCCCTCAGACGCCAAGGCCGTCGTGGCACGATACGAAACGAGTTACAAGATGGTGATTCCGCCAGGAAGCCGCCACGAGTGCCTTGCAGCGGGCACACCGATCTGGACCGAAACAGGTTCGGTCGCGGTGGATCAGGTGAAAGTGGGTGATCTTGTCCTGTCCCAAAATCAGCGCACCGGCGAACTGACGTTCGCTTCCGTATTGACAACGACGACGCGCCCGCCGGAGCGTTTGCTCTGTTTGAAGATCAATGATGAGATCGTGCGGGCGACGGGCGGACATCCATTTTGGGTTTCAGGCAAAGGATGGACCAAGGCCAGATCGCTCAAGCCGGGAATGGGGTTGCACACAGCACGTGGCGTCGCCATCGTTAATTCCATCGAAGAAGAACAGCAACCAACCGAGACCTTCAATTTGATTGTCGACGATTGCCACTCGTACTTCGTCGGGACGACACTGGTATTGAGCCACGACAATTCAACCTGCGAGCCGGTTGCCAATCGTGTCCCCGGCCTACGCGAGGATGGAGATCTCGTTTCGCGGAACGAGAAGTAAACACCCCGTCTCAATCTTCCACAACACAAATCGTACACAACACGATGTTGCCGGGCACGAGCCAAGGGGCTATGCAACTGAACGATGGAGATGTTTTCATGCTGAGTGTTTTCACGGCCCAACATGGGGCGCCGCGAAATGGAAGGTGTTTGCGGCGTGGGATCATCTGGGGCGTGCTCTGGGGAATCGTGGCGCTCGTTGGCGGTTCAACGCCGACGCGGGCGGACGACGACAACAATTACCGTGCTCAAATCTTTGTTGGCAATGCGGACGGTTCCGACCTGAAGCGGTTGGTCCATCTACCGGAATACCAGAGCCAAGGGTCGCCGTGTTGGTCACAAGATGGTCGCTTCATCGCGTTTGACGCGACTAGGTCCCAACTGGGGCAACAGTTTTTTGACGGACATCTCATCGTCGTGAATGCCGACGGAACCAATCCTCGTGATCTCGGACCGGGAATTCTTCCTAGCTTGTCGCCGAAGGGGAACCGCGTCGCCTATTGTCGACATCCCAATATCGGTGCGCCGGGCGTGTATATTACGGACTTGTCCGATCCCGATAACGCGGGTCTCGTGGACGAAAAAGGATGGGGGGCCGAATGGTCTCCGGATGGAACGCGGCTGGCTTATACACGCGACAAAAATCTGCAGATCTTCGATCTGATTGAGGGCACCAGCACACCGGTTCTCGATGTCGATCAATCTGGCATTTCCCAGATCCATTGGAATTTCTGCTGGTCATCCGACAGTCGCCGAATCGCTTTCAAGGGAACTACCACCGACGAAAAGGAAGTGCTGGCAATCGCCAACGTGGATGGCGAGAACCAGAAAGTCCACATCGTATTCGAGGGGAATCTTGGCCCCGCAGTGACGTGGCATCCCGTTCAGAATGAAATTCTGATCGAACGATACCTTGAAACTCCCTCTGGCTTTCCCTCGCTGTTTCGAGTCAATCTCGACAGGCCCGGAGAAGCCGTGCGAATGCCAAGTCGGCCCGTCGACCGCCGCCTCCGGAATGCCGCTTTTTCACCTGACGGAAAACGTCTGGCTGTGAGCGTATTCCGCCGCGAGCAGGGCGACGAATAACATGGAACGGGTTGCACTCCGCTTTCTGATCGCATGTTTTGGCCGTTCCGTATTGCCGAGATTGAATTCCGAACGTGCATAGAGAAAGCGATGTCGTCACACAACATGCGAGATTCCTCCTCGCGAAATCAACGATCTTAGGGGCACTCGATCCGTGAGTCACACACAATCACGTCGCCAATTTCTAAGCGCTGCGGGGAAAACCGCCGCCTTGACGGGGGTCATCACTGGCCTTCCACTCATTGTCTCGTCGCGTGCGTTTGCGAAGGGAGATCGACCTGCGCCGAGCGATCGGATCGGGATTGGGTTCATTGGCGTCGGAAATCGAGCAGCTGGCAACATCAAGGGAATCATGCAGTTTCCTCAAGCCGATTCCGTCGCAGTTTGCGAAGTGGACTCGGCGCGACTGGGTTCAGCCAAACAAAGTGTCGAGAAGAGATCGGGTCGCCCCTGTTCCGCCTACGCGGACTACCGGAGACTGCTCGAAAACAAGGATATCGATGCCGTCGTAATTACGACTCCCGACCACTGGCACGCCTTGCAAACAATCCACGCATGCCAGGCGGGAAAAGACGTCTATTGCGAAAAGCCTCTCACATTGGCCATTCACGAGGGGAAGGCCATGGTCGCTGCGGCTCGGACACATCAGCGGATCGTGCAAACCGGAAGTCAGCAGCGGTCAGAGGGAGATTTCCGCCGCGCCTGTGAACTCGTTCGATCAGGGACGATTGGCAAGGTTCACACGGTCCGCGCGGGCATCTCGAAGGTCAATTTTAAAGGCCCGGCCGTCATCGATTCGGCTCCCCCCAAAGAACTCGACTACGACTTCTGGCTGGGACCAGCACCTCTTCGCCCCTATAACGAAAAGCATGTGCACTACAATTTCCGATTCTTTTGGGACTATGCCGGTGGCCAGATGACCAATTGGGGTGCACATCATCTCGACATCGCTCAATGGGGGCTCGGCATGGACGAGAGCGGCCCGATTTCTGTTGAGGCGCGAGGAACGCGCTACAATGACGAAAAGCTTTTTGAAGTGCCGGAATGGTGCGAAGTGACATTCCAGTACGCCAATGGGACCACCATGATCTGCGGACAAGGACAACCGGGCGGTACGACATTCGAAGGCGAAAAAGGCAAGATCCATATCACTCGGAAGGGAATGACCTGCACTCCGACCGATCTGACAAAGGAAGAGCCCGACACGGGCGGCATTCGCCTCTATGAGAGCTCCGATCATCACGGGAATTTTCTCGACTGCATTAAGTCTCGCAAGCTTCCGATTTGTGATGTGGCGATCGGCCATCGATCGGCGACAGTCTGTCATCTGGGTAATCTGGCCGTCCGTACTGGTCGAAAACTCACATGGGATCCCGTGAAAGAGATCATCGTGGGCGATCCGGATGCCGCAGCCATGCTCGATCGCCCCTATCGCGAGCCCTGGTCCTTGCAAACGTTCAACACATAAGACTGACCGCGTCATTCGTTCTTTCAGAAAGACGAAGCCGACACGTCAGACGTCGAAGCACCTCGTCAACGCGATCCGGCGAGACCGATCTGGGATCGAGACGCCGCTCGACAATCTCAGGGTCACTCAAACGTTCACTTGGGACGCATGCGATACGCTGGAGTGGACACTCGCCGCAACAGCAGCAGCAGTTCGTCGAAGTTCAATGGCTTGGTAATGTGCTCGTCGAAACCGGCGTCCAAAGCGGCTTCGCGATCGGACTCCTGACCGTATCCTGTCGCGGCAATCAAGATCGTGCTGCGATCGTGGCGTCTGACCTCGCGCGCCAGCTCGTGGCCATTCATGCCGGGCAGGCCGATATCGACAACCGCGAAATGAGGTCGCACGTTGCGAATGAGTTCCAAGCCCGCCAAGCCATCTGGAGCGGTGTGGACTTCGAACTGTTCAAACTCGAGTAGTTGCCTAAGGAGATCACGGGCATCCTCGTTGTCCTCCACCAGCACGATGGACTGCGATTGCTTGCCATCGACGCTCTCAGGCGCCCCCTTCGACGATTCGCGGATGGCAGGCGCCTCGATCAGTGGCAATCGGACGCAAAACTCGCTGCCGCAGCCTTCACCTTCGCTGATGACCGTCACCGTTCCGCCATGCAGTTCCGCCAGTCGACGGGACAACGACAGCCCCAGACCTAGCCCTTCGGACGCTTCGTTGTGCGTTCGCCGAAGCTGCGCGAACGGTTCAAAGATCTTTTCGTGGACATCGGGTGCAATCCCAATTCCTTCGTCACGCACGGAGATGACTGCCATAGCCGGCTTACTTCTGCTTGCAGCCTCTAGGCTCAAACTGAGTTTCACCGTTTTTCCGGGGGAACTATAACGCGACGCATTCGAAAGCAAGTTCGTCACAATCTGCCGCAGTCGAACCAGATCTCCGTCGACCCAGGCCTGTTGCTGGCAGAGCATCGTCTCCACTTTTTGTCCACGTTTATCAAACGCGGGCATCACCGATTCGACCGACTCACCAATGACCTGATCGAGCGCGACAGGCGATCGGTCCAACGCGATCTTGCCGCGTGTCACACGAGCCACATCCAGCAGGTCGTCAAGCAGCGCCGTCATTTGACGTGTCTGCCGATCGATCGCTGCGAGGGTCGTTCGCTGCAGTTCGGTATTGTCACGATTGGCCTGCAGCAGCCAGAGTGCGGACGTAACGGCCCCCAGTGGATTTCGCAACTCGTGCGACAACGTCGCCAGAAACAGATCGCGCTGCTCGACCTGCAATTGCTTTGAAGCCACGAGCTCTTTGAGCTCAGTGATGTCATTCATCGCGACGAAGCAGCCGCGAACCTTGCCACTTTCATCTCGATCGGGAACATAGTGCGCCAGAATCCAAGTCTCGCGATGCGACGGATCGCAGGGAAATGATCGGCGTATCTCGGCGGTGAATGGCTCTCCAGCGAAGACCCGTTCAAGATGTCCGCGTTTCTGCTCATACGTTTCCGCATCGACCACATCTTCAATTCGGTGATCGCGAACGTCGTCTGGTGAAAGGTTCAGCTTCTCGCAATAGAAGTTATTCACGTAGCGATAGACGTAATTGACATCGATATAGGCGATCAGCATTGGAACGCTGTTGATCACCAATCGCAGTTCTTCTTCACGCCGCGCGAGCTCCTGCTGAGTCAACTGCCGGATGGTGATATCGTTGACCGAGGCGAGAATCAGGAGTCCTTTTTCGGTATTGATCGAATTGAAGCTGACTTCGACGGGGAATTCTTCTCCATTCTTCCGTCGCCCGGAAAGCTCGGTCAATTGATCCAGTTCGGCATGCTGATGCTGCAGGGCATACTGCTGTCGATCCAACCGAATCTTTTCACGAAATCTCTCTGGCAACAGCATCTCAACCGGTTGACCGATCATTTCGTTCGCGTCATACCCAAAGATCAACTGTGTCCTTTGATTCACCATTTGAATCAAACCCTGATCATCGGTCGCGATCACGGCATGTGGGAAGAAATCGATGACACGCTTCAGATTCATCTGTGCCCGACGGGTCACATTGATATCCGTCAGGGTCAGAACGACGCCCTCGTTTCCCTTGTCCGTGGTATAGGGCAGGATTCGCATCAGAAACCACCGGCCCGCGTGACTTTGTACTTCTTTTTCGCAGGCATTTCCCGTCTTCAGAACATCGCGCAATTCGTCGAGCAGCGTGTCGTCCTGCAATCGGTTGTGGAATGCTTCGATGGAACGGCCGATATCGTGCGGCACCAGGCTGAAGATGTCCCCGATTGCGGGGGTAAACCGGCGAATACGAAGCTGGCGATCAAGAAACAACGTATGGATCTGCGTACTGTGAAGCAGGTTTTCCATGTCATCCGTCAGGACGGTCAGCTCTTGTATCTTCCGCTGATGCTCGGCATTGACGGTATAGAGTTCTTCGTTGACTGAATGCAATTCTTCGTTGGTACTTTGAAGCTCTTCGTTCGACGCAACCAGCTCTTCATTGGTCGCCTGCAACTCTTCATTGCTCGTTTCGAGCTCTTCAATCAGCGCTTGCGTGTTCTCTTTCGCACGTCGAAGTTCCACCTCCATGACCTTCATTTCATTCTCGGACACATGCTGCATATCGATCCAGGCGCCGTCGGCTGGCGAAGCTGGTGGTGTCGCGGTGTCTGGCGCCGTGAAGGTAATCAAGTAGTTGACGACATCGTATTTTGAATTGATGACCGGACGGATACCCAGTTCAATCGGTTCGCTGCCGATCATGACGCCACGCAGATGGGTCGGCTGCTGTGCGACTTGAGTCCGGCGGATAGCACCGACGACGGCGAGCTTCAGTTGCGGCTCCATGCTGTCAAGAACGTCGTTTCCAGCTCGTCCCGCCGGATGTCGCAGATACTTTCCGGCGTCACCGAACACATGCAATAGTCGGTTCGCGCTATCGATCAATAGGCCAGGCGGCATAAATTCAGCGAGTAGCGCGTCATAGGCGCTCGCCAGGTGATCATCGATCCCACGGTGACTCACCGCGGTGAACTCAGGAAGTCCCGAAGCCCTGAGCGAACGCCCCGACAGCGCGAGCGCGGGTCGCAATTCCACATTCAATCGAACGTCACGACGCTTGCGATAGATATTCCAATGTCGATCGATCGGCGTGAATTCCTCTTCGAGTTCACCCGTGCTTTCGCTTGGTCCTAGAAACAAGATCCCATTGGCTTTCAGCCCGAAGTGAAATAAGGAAATCGCCTTCTTTTGAGCGCCGGGCTGCAGATAAATCAAGAGATTTCGGCAGGTCACGAGCTCCATCCGAGTGAACGGCGCGTCTTTGATGATATTGTGCGGAGCGAACACCACCATCTGGCGTATTCGCGGATGAACCGTGAATCCTCGATCGGTTTGCAGAAAGTAAGTGACCAGCCGATCCGACGGGATATTGCCAATGCTCTCACGGCGGTACTGGCCATGTCCCGCAAACTCCAGCGAGGGACGATGGACGTCCGTCGCAAAAATTCTGGCCGTGATCTGCTTGCCGCAGGCTTGAATTCGCTCGTCCAATAGAATGGCAATTGAGTAAGCTTCTTCCCCCGTGGCGCAGCCGGCAACCCACGCACGAAACTCCGACTTGGGGTCGTGACGTTTCAGTGACTCATCGATTTCCTCACTCAACCGCTCAAATGCATCCTCGTCGCGAAAGAAGCGCGTGACGCCAACGAGCAGGTCATGGTACAGGGCGTCGAGCTCGACAGGATCACGCTCGAGCCGTTGAAGGTAGTCTTTGACGGCGTCAATACGATTGATCTGCAGTCGCCGCTCCGTGCGACGGACGACCGTGTTCAATTTGTAGGTCGAAAAGTCAATTCCATGCTGATCGCGTAAGAGGCGTAAGATCGCCGCCAGACCCTCCTCATCCGCCGGAACGTTTTCAAAATGAGTCGACAGGTCATCGAGATTGTGACGAACGCTGTATTGGACCAGAGCGGTCGGTATGTCTTCGGGGTCAAGCGACAAATCCACGACACCCGTTTCACGCGCCGCATCCGGCATACCATCGAACTTTGCGGTCCGTGGCGTCTGCGCAATCACCAGACCACCTGCCGCATGAATATCTTGAATCCCGCGCGATCCGTCACTGCCCGTCCCGGACATCACCACCGCGATGGCATTTCGTCCGTAACTTTGCGCCAGGGAGCGAAAGAAGTAGTCGATGGGCAGGGACAATCCTTGATGCGGCTCAATTTCTGTCAGCAGCAGTTTTCCGTCCGACAGAATCATCTCGCGACGTGGAGGAATCAGATAGATGGAATTCGGTTCGACCGCCATTCCATTTTCGACCCGCAGCACGGGTAGACTCGTACGGCGCGACAGCAATTCGTCCATCAGGCTTTTGAAATCGGGCGACAGATGCTGAACGACGACAAACGCCATGCCGGTATTCGCGGGCATGCGGCTGAACAGTCGTTCGAGCGCCTCAAGCCCCCCCGCAGAGGCGCCAATCCCCACGACATACGTCGGCAGATTCGATTCCGTCGACATCGCGTCGGATGGCTTTTCTTCCGTTGACATGCAGTGATTTTCCTTTGGCCGGAATCCGCACCACGGCAACCAATGAGCGCGTCGCTCAGAAATTCTTGCGATTGTCCTCTTGACATCAACCCGCAATTGTCGAGGTTTTCGCCAATCTATCATTGACTTTCTGCGCCAATCTGGCAACTTAGTTAGTCGGGTTATCGCAGCAAGAAGCTGCCGTGGTCGGCATGATGTCGGGAACGACCCATCAAGGATGGTCATGAGCATCTGGAATGCTCTGCCACGGAACCAGGCGCGAGATGCCGCTATGGGCGGTGTCCGAGGAAAGGAGATCCGTCATGCTTGTCGTATCACGACGCTGTGACGAGGAGATCGTGTTCCCCGCGATCGGTATCACTGTCAAGATCCTGAACGCTTCAGGTAACCGAGCTCGCTTGGGAATTGATGCCCCCTCCAACATTCAAATTCTCCGAGGCGAATTGCTGAACTCGGCGGAAAATGAAGAACAGAAGACCAAGCATCAACTCCGCAACGAATTGAACACGATCACGCTGTTCATCGAAATGTACGAACGTTTGGTCCAGCGGGGCGACTTGGATCGTGCCCACCAGACCTACCTTCAAATGCTGACACGATTGAAAGAGATCGATCAGAATTATGCCCCTCCGGTGCCGATTCCTACGCAGACGATGCCACTCTCGCGCGTGCTGATTGTGGAAGATGACGACAACGAGCGCGAATTGCTGGCCGGTCTCTTGCGCATGGACGGTTGTCTTGTGGAGACTGTCCCCGATGGCGCAGAAGCGCTGGTTCGTCTCTCGTCGCCAGAAGCACGCCCAGACGTGGTCTTACTCGACATGATGATGCCGAGAATCGATGGCCCCAAAATGCTGTCAATGATCCGGGAGAATGAACTTCTCAATGATCTGACAATTTTTGGGATGAGTGGACACCGGGCAGACGAAGTCGGGGTCACAATCGGCGGTCGGAACGGAATCAATGCCTGGTTCGAAAAGCCATTGAATCCCAATCGACTGGTCGAAGCCATTCATCAGCGGCGAACGACATCTGCCGTCGCCTGACGACGTCGATTCATCCAAGATCGCTACGTTCGAGTCTCGTGCGGGCCAGCGGATTGTCGTTTTCTAAGGCTGGATGACCGGCTCAGGGCCCATCTCGAATCGCAGCGTGCCTCCGCTGGCGATCTGACTGTGTCGGATCGAGTGCTGTGTCACGAGTTCGTCATTCAGCCAGAGCCGCTTCACGTAAAGATGTTCGGGTGCCTGCCGTTCAACGGTGACCACCAGCAATTGATCGCCGATCGCAATTTGCGCCTGATCCCATAGCGGGCTTGTGATCTCGTACGTGTCTGTTCCCGCAGTCGGAAACAGGCCGATCGATGAAAGTACGTACCACGCCGAAAGCGTCCCGCCATCGTCATTCCCATCCACTCCATTTTCGCGATCACCGTACTTGTGATCCATGATCCAGCGTGACCACTTCTGCGTGAGATCGGGTCGTCCAGCAACATTGAACAAGAATGCGGCGTAGATATCGGGTTGATTTCCATGCCAGTAGTACGCATTCGGATTCACGGCCAGTTCCAATGGCGATTGCTCGAAGAATTTCTCGAGTTCCTGCACGAAGTATTCACGACTCCGAAAGAGTTGAATAGTTGCCGCGGCATCTGACGGAACGCCCCACCTCCACTGCCATGCGCTGCCTTCGACATACCCGTGAGTTTGCGTTCCGCCGAAGTCCAGATAGGTCAAAAGTTCGGGTTGAAACGCATTCGAAAACTGGCCATTCGCTTCGCGGGGTTGAAAGAACTGCGTTTCGGGATTGAACACGTTCCGATAGTAGGCGGCGTGTTCATCGAATTGTTTTCCGTCCTCGTGATGACCAAGTTCATGCGCCAGGCGCGCAATCGCATGGTCGGCATACGAGTATTCCACCGTGCTGGCCACTGACTTTTTCATCAGATCCGCAGGGCAATACTTGTGTTTCAGGTAATGCTCGATGCCAACTCGCCCTGAGAACGGTGCACCAGGGGGAACCGGCCCCAGCGCGGTTTTCTTCATGAACTGGAATGCCGTTTCGACATCGAAACCACGAATTCCTTTGAGATACGATTCCGTGATCACAATATCGGCAGGTGAACCAAACATGGAACCGGTGTAGCCGCCACCCGAAGGCCAGCGCGGCAAATAGCCCCCCTGTTCCGCCATTGTGACCAGCGAAATCAGCATGTCGCGCTGTTCACGACGGGCAATGAGATTGAACAGTGGATGAACTGTCCGGAACGTGTCCCACAAAGACATGTCGGTATAGTAGCGCGCTTTCATTGCGCGATGCGTCTGCCGGTCAAACCCGATGTACTCGCCGTTCACATCATTGAATTCCGTCGGCATCTGCAATGAGTGATAGAGCGCCGTGTAGAATATCGTGCGTTGGCGTTCGGTCCCGCCGATGACTCGAATCCGTGCGAGGTGCTGCTCCCATTCTTCAGCGGCCCCTGCCAGGGCCTGATCAAAGTCGAATGCGGCCGCTTCCTGATCCAAATTCTCTCGGGCATTGGCGACGCTCACATACGAAATGGCAAGCTTCAACTCGACGACTTGAGCGTTCCTTTCGTGGGAAAATCCCAGAGTCGCGCACAGGTCGTTGCCGGCGGCCGCACGCTGGCCGACCGCTTCTGTATCTCCGATCCAAGTCGAAAACTCCTGAAACGGACGACTGAACCGGGCTACGAAATAAGTCTGCAAACCTCCGTACCGTTTCGCGAACGTACCGAATGTTCGCACCGTCCCTTCGACTTCATTCGAGTCTGGAACGACACGAACTTCACCGGCTTCGCTTGTTCCTTTGCCAAGCACGCTTGTCACGTCAATCACGATCTGCGGAGCCTGATTGGCGTCGAACGTATACCGGTGGAATCCTGTGTGTCGCATGGCAGTCAATTCGGCGCGAATGCCCAACTTCGGGAACGTCAGTCCGTAGTACCCAGGGAATGCCGTTTCGTTCTCATGAAGAAACGCGGCATTCATTCCACGGCGGCATGTTCGGACGGTCGATTTCTCAGCGGGAATCACCAGAAAGTTACCGCCATCAGTGGCACCGGTCCCCGCCAGACGAGTGTGACTGAATCCGAGAATGCGATTGTCTGAATAGAAATATCCCGACGTATTCGACGCGCGTTTGCCGAGTGTTGAGACGGTGTCTGGACTGAGCCGAACCTTTCCAAAGGGCCGCGTCGCACCAGGAAAATTGTTGCCGCAGAGATAACTGATACCGCCCGTTCCAATAAACGGATTGACAAAGCGCCCCAGTTCGCCAGGAAGGACCTTAGGAACGGGTTTCTCGCCGTCGACTGCGACGCAAACACGATTCGAGACGACAACCGTCAAGGCGAAACAGAGAATGGACTTCCCGAGAATCGCTCGGCATCGCGCCCAATTTTCGGCCCTGTTTGACATTCTGATTTCTCACATCGAGCAGTGATACGACGGGGACAAGGCGGTCAGACGAAATGGTTCTGACGCGCTGAACGTACCACGAACCTGCGGCAAAGCCAAAGGAGAGAGTTCGCGCAAAAGACACAGACCGGGGTAAACCAAATCGAAAAACACAATCTCGCAAAGGCCACTGAATGATTTGAATTCCGTCACGGAACGTTGATTGCTCTCTCAAACCGCGTCCCTTTTTACAATCCGTCCCAACCGCACGCGCCTCATGCAATCCAGTACTTTCAGAGGTTTAAGAGATGTCCATCGAGACGATTTCCAACAACCGCGTTTCCATTTGGCAACGTGCTGTCCTGTTGGGACTGATCGCCGTGTTCGTCACCATGGGAATATCGCGTCTAAATGACTGTGATCTTTTCAATCCAGACAGCCCTCGCTATCTGATCTATTCGCAGGCGCTGGTTGACTTGGGTGACTATCGCGCCACCGACCTGCCCGGCGCTCCCCTCTACTCGTGGCGACCGCCGGGCCTTTCGTTGTTACTCGCTCCGGCGATGGCACTACGACCGTACGATGTCATTGCAGCCAAGCTTGTGATCCTCGTGACAGGAGCAGCCCTGCTTTGGGTCGTGTTCGAATTGGCCATGCTGCATTGCCAATTTGTGACGGCTTTATTCGTGACGGCCGCAATTGCCACAAGCCCATCGTTCCTGGTGCTCTCAACCGAAGTGTTGACGGAAGTCCCTTACACCCTCGGCGTATTGCTCGTCCTACTGCTGCTCAGTCGCTCGACCATCCAACGAACGATCGCTCCTTCTGACAACATGCGATTTTCACGCGGGTTGACAATCGGCCTTTCGATTGTGGCTTTGGCGTTCACGCCCTGGCTTCGCACGGCTGGCGTATCGTTGGTCGCTGCGGTGGCGATCTGGAGTATTTTGTCGCGTTCGCGCTGGCACTGGCTGTCGACGGTCGCTGTGGCAGGAGCAGGAATGGGATTGCTCGCCTGGCGAAACAAACAGGCGGGAGGTGAGAACTACGTTGGCTCATTGCTGACGCGACTCCGCGAACAAGGCGTCTCTGCAACGATCACGTCGGGTATCGAAACAATCGGCCACTATTTGACGACCCTGCCGGGACTGCTCTTGCCGGGATTCTCGAATGAACGTCCGTGGTACGCGCCCTTAACGCTTGACGCATCTCCAACGCTCGGACTTACGTATGCGGTCACGGCGGGTGCTGCCGCCCTCTTGTTGCTGGTCGCGGTGTTAGGAATGACCCAACGTCGTGCCAATGGCGGTTCGCTCGCCTTCCTTTATATCGCGATTTACGGTGTATGCCTGATTGTCTGGCCGTGGCGACACGAGCGTTTCTTGTGGCCACTGATCCCCGTGCTGATGATCTATTTTCCCGCTGGCATCAGTGTTCTGACGTCGAAGTGGCCACTGCTGACCACGACACTGCCCAGGTGCGGCGTCGTGGCCATACTGGCACTGTCCGGCTGGCAGTGCGTAGGCTGCGAACAACTCGTGCGAGTGAATCTTGCGTTCGTCAAAGCCCCTCATGAATTTCATTTGGAACGGGCACCAGGTTTCTACTTCAGCAACTGGCGGCGGGCCGGATTGTGGCTCAACGCACACACACCGCCGACGGCGCGCGTTCTGACCTGGCATGCGGCGGTCGCAGGAACTGCACATCGCTTTCAAAAGCGAGTTCAGTTTGAGACCCTCTCCGTCGAAAAACTTCGCCAGCAAATTGAAGCGTTTTCCGCCCGCTATCTCGTCGTTCCAGCAGGCCAGTTCGGCGATGGTTTCTGTTGGCAAGTCTTGGAAGCCGATCCGACTCTGCGATTCAAGGTCGTCTATCAAGAAGACGATGTCGCAATTTTGGAAGTCAGCCCCAATCGTACCGGGGAAGTCATCAAGAGCACATTCCCCATTTGGCTCGAGCACCAGCTTGAATCCAGCAAGGAGGCCTGCGATCGGAATCCAACACGAACCGATTTGGCAATTCGACACGCCAGCCTGCTTCGAGAAGCGGGTGCGAACGACAAAGCAATCGAAGCCTTTCTAGCCTTGAAGGAACGAGGCATTAAAACAGCACGCGTGTATTCCGAACTTGGCTGGCTGCTTTTTGAAAAGCAAGAGTATGCAATGGCCGCGGAACTTCTGGATGCAGCTCGGATACTTCCGAATGCAGAAGCGATTGCATCAATCCTGGCCGGCGGTGCCGCACGAGCCCGAGAACGCCTGCAACAAGGTGTCAACGATATGTCCGAATCGACTCTGACCAGCAGATTGAATCGCGTAAAGAGTCTCATGAGTCAATTAAAATATGCTCAGGCGGAAAAGGAACTGGACGAGATCGTCGCTGGGTCGGCTGAAAATCCAGAGGTGCTGTTCGTCCGCGGAAGACTCCATCATCGCCTGGGGGAGGAAACGCTCGCCTCTGACTGCTACGAACGTTGCCTGCAACTTGGAAATCGCGACGCGATTCCCTGGCTCCGGCTGATCCGATTTGGTCAGGCGTTGTCGGGCCAGGTGTCGACGTCGATTGTCGTCGGCGGACATCGCGACGAGGTAAACCCCGCGAAGCCGGAGGACCACCTTCAGCTCGCTCGTCAGCTTCAAGAGTGTGGCTGGAGCGGCCGGGCACTCAAGACGTTGGAACAGGCGAACCAGCAATTTCCCGAGCAGAACGTCATCCAACGTCCCCTGGCAGATCTCTATCGGTCGTTCGCAATGCCTGAGCAGGCGATGGAACTGTATCAGCAGGTTCTTGTCCGCAACCCTCATGATGACGAGGCCCAAAAAGGCCTGAATCTCACCCATTCAATCTTGATCGAACCCGCGATGTCGCCACTGACGTCCCCACCCGAACCAGAGACATTCGCCCACAATCCCGGAATCAAACTGTCAAACCGATGACTTTTGCGAAGGGCATGTCGTCTGATACAGTCCCCACCCTTCGACCGAATTCCAACCATTCATCGAATCGAGGTGCCACGTTGCCGATTCTTCGCGATGCCGATCTTGCCCGCTTTTCATCGGAACTGTTTCGTGCGTGTGGCGTCTCTGAATCCGATGCGAAGCTTGTTGCCGATAGCCTTGTCGAATCAAACCTGCGCGGCCACGATTCGCATGGAGTGATGCGAATCCCGTTCTACATCGGCAAAGTGCAGGATGGGACGCTTAAACCGAATGCTCGGCTGGTCATTGAGAAAGAGTCTGCAAGTTCGCTCGCCTGCGACGGCGGCTGGGGCTTTGGACAAGTCCTCGCGCAGGACTTGATGTCACGACTGATGACAAAGTGCGAGACATCCGCAATCGTCTGCGGTACGATTCGTCGCGCCTGTCACATTGGACGACTGGGTGAGTATGCAGAAATGGCGACGGCCAAAGGGCTGTCAGCCATGGTCATTGCCAACAATCATGGCGCTGCGCAACGCGTCGCGCCCGTCGGAGGCAAGCGTCCGCGTCTTGGAACCAATCCGATTTGCATCGGCGTTCCGGGAGGAGCAAAAGGTCCATTCGTATTTGATATCGGGACGAGCGCAACGGCCGAAGGCAAAGTTCGTGTAAAGAAAATTGCGGGTCAGACTGTACCGCTGGGCTGGATTCTCGACCCCGACGGCAAGCCGACCACCGACCCCAACCAGCTCTACGGAACTCCCCCTGGGACAATTCTGCCTCTCGGAGGCGATCAAGCCTACAAAGGCTTTGGGCTGGCATTCATGATCGAGATGCTCGCGGGCGGCTTTTCTGGTGGGTTATGCGCCACGCCGAATCCGCCTCCGCCACTGGGCAACTGCGCCGTCTTCTGGGTGATGAATCCAGAATTCTTCGGCGGACTTTCGCACTTGACTAGTGAAGTCGAACGCCTTGAAACCTACGTTCGAGAAGTTCCCTTGATCGATGGCGTCCAGGACGTGACATTACCCGGTGACCCGGAGCGGCGCACGTTGACCGAGCGGCGCGCGAACGGAATTCCATTGGATGAGGGAAACTGGAAAGCATTGGTCGATCTCGCCAAGTCATTAAACGTCACGGCACCACACGCGTAACCCAACACTAGGAAAGTTGAGATGTCTCATCCTTTTACCGAGGAACTGCAGGCTGGACTGGCAGCAGTCCGGGCCGCGGCAGCCATTTGCCAGACGGTGCAGTCCACGATCACTCCTGACGTTCTGGACAAAAAAGACAACAGCCCGGTCACGATCGCAGACTTCGCGAGCCAGGCGGCGATCTGCCATGCGATCAGCCAGGCGTTCCCTGCCGATCCAATTATCGCGGAAGAAGATTCTTTCGCGCTGCACCAGCCCGAGAATCAACAGTTCCTGGCCGATATCCAGAAACTGATCCAACGTGACAACCCAACAGCCAGTCCGCAGACGATTTGTGAATGGATTGATCGAGGCGGGGCGAAGAACTATTCGCCACGATTCTGGACCCTTGATCCGATCGATGGGACAAAGGGTTTCTTGCGTCGCGATCAATACGCCGTCTCGCTCGCGCTGATCATTGATGGTGAGATCCAGCTTGGAATTCTCGGCTGCCCGAACCTCGGCTCCGTCAGCAGTGGAGGCCATTCGCTGTTTTATGCCGTACGCGGACATGGCGCGTATAGCATGACGTTGGAACCGGACTCACAAGCACGGCATATTCACGCCACGCCGAAGTCCGATCCGGCACTGGCGCGTTTCTGCGAATCATTCGAGTCGGCACACACGTCGCATAGCGAATCGTCGATTGTCGCGGATCGATTGGGGATTACTGCGCCACCACTCCGAATGGACAGTCAGGCAAAGTATGCGACCGTCGCAACCGGCGATGCCGATGTCTATTTGCGATTGCCGTCGAAGACAGGTTACTTCGAGAAAATCTGGGATCACGCCGGTGGCGTGATCATTGTTCAAGAGGCTGGCGGACGGGTCACCGACCTGATGGGGAATCCTCTAGATTTTTCCCTGGGATCGGAACTGAGGAAGAATCGAGGGGTGATCGTCACGAACGGTCACCTGCACGATGCGGTTCTGACAACCGTTCAATCCGTCTTCGCAGGCAAGTCGGAATAGCCAACAGGATCAGTGAGCGTGGCGATCTGGTCACGGAATTTCGGCGGACGAATACGGACAGGAATCGTTAGGGGCGACGCAAACTGACTTACGAAATACCACTGCAGTCCGATCCCGCATAGGACGGCGACGTGCCAGAGCTCATGCGGCCCGATCAGACCAGGAACAATCGTCGGGCGGTGAAACATTAGGCAGATTGCCCCGATCGTATAGGCGAGCCCCGAAAGGATGGCGGGCTGCATGAACGACCAGCCAAACCTATGTAGCAACACCGCCGAAATGATCACGCTGCTCCAGCCGAACAGCAAGAACACGACGACCCCCAACGTCCCCGGCGAACTTTCCTTCAGTGAAATTCTCCAGGCAACTCCACTTATCGCGACGGCCCAAATCAATACTAGCGGTCCCCAGCGCGCCGGACCTTCGAACAGAATCGCATGCACCGGGGTCATACTCGCGGCGATCAGTACGAACACGACCGCGACATCCATGCGAAGTAACAAGTCCCGCGTCGGCCCTGGCCAGTGCAAGTGATAGATGCCGCTGACGAGCAGCATTGCGACCGAGGCGATGGCCAGAACGATCAAACTGGTCGTCCGAACCCAATCACCGCGTCCCAGTCGAATCAGGCGGAACGCCAGAGCGGCAAACACCACAGCACCAATCAAATGGCTGAACGAATTGAACGGTTCGCGGAATCCCAGCCAAGGGATAACTTCAATCGGCGGTGCAATCGTCATCACTCTCACCCAGGTATCTTGATCGCCCGTGAAACCATTGCACCTGCCCTATTCGTCATTGGCGTATTCTCGTGCCAGGATCCGATGGCGGACGGCCTTGTAAACGGGCCCGGCGAACGTTTTCGCGATCTTCTTCAAGTTCCAGAATGCCGCCTGACGCCAGCGCCGCAGCGGACTGTTCATCAGCGCCACGGCATCCGCAGCAGACATTCCTCGATAGATATTGTAGCGCCCAAGGACCAATATCCCATCGACGGCAAAGGCCGACGTCGTCGGTTCCGAGTTGAACAGTACGCGAATTCCCGCCTGAGACGCCGCACGTGCAACATCACGTGAATAGAACCCACCCGGAACCGACGCGGTTTCAATAGGTTGCCCAATGATGCCCGAAAGCACGCGACAACTTTGGCCCCATTCGTCGACCATCTGATCCCACGAACACTGAGAAATCCGATCCGGATGCGTGTGCGAGTGACTGCCGATGATGTGGCCACGTCGGTGCAACTCGCGTATCTGATCTGGCGAACAAAAGGCGGGCTGACCGAGATAGTTCGTTGCAATGAAGAACCAGCCACGCCACCCGCGATGTTCAAGCTGGTCGGCAATCTCGGTGATCGCCGACAGCCCTCCATCATCGAATGTGATCGCCCATGCGGGGCCACCGACAGACCGCACCGCCTCGGCCGACGCAACCGGTGGCGTTCGCGCGACGGAGGCGATGTGATCCAAGTGGATTCGGAATTCATCCGGCGTCAGCTTGTATCGAGCCGCGCCAGGGCCGGGGAAGCCGCTCGTCGATTCGCGTCCTACAGCCGTAATGTCGTGATAGAGCAGATTGATCAGCATGGATGAAAGCCGGCAGAAACCTGCAGAGGATCAAGGGCGGACTGAATAAACGCATGAACGACATCTGTATCTGCGGACAGTCATCTGAAAACCTGAATTCCGCCTGACACGTCAACAAATTTTCGCCGTGGAAACGCCCGTCACCAGAACTGAACGATTCCCGATCATCGTCCTGGTAGTTTGAACCATTAACGGCGATTTTGCGAGTGTCGTAAGCCTCAAGGTTTAGAGGGAAAATTCCCATTCCAACCAATTGTGAATTTTCGCAATGCCCGAGATCGCCAGGCAAATGACGCGTGCGAGCTTTCGCCTCAGGATCAAAATAACAAGTTTGTGATTCCACCTGCAGCGGTGTGAACTTCCGACCGCAGACTCGCGTGAGATTCGAATTGGCGGTACAACGATAGGTCGATTACCGAGCCATGATTCAAGCTGCTGTCCGATCCGATTCGACTCGGCAGTGAACATCCGGCTGGCATCTCGCTGATCGGTATTTTCGTTGGTGATAGTTGTGGACCGCTTCGAGCGTCGTCCAGCCGTAGATTCTAGGGGAGTTTGTACAGTGGAAAGCATCGAATCGAACAACGGCCTCTCGCGCCGTGATCTGCTCAAGACCACCGGAACCGTCGCCGCCGCGTCGGCACTGGCGGGCATCGTTCTGCCGAAGCATGTCTATGCTGGTGAAACGAACACCGTGAACATCGCGCTGGTTGGTGCGGGTGGACGCGGAACCGGTGCGGCAGAAAACGCATTGTCGACGAAACTCGGCCCGGTCAAACTGTCGGCGATCGCTGATGTTTTTCCCGACAAGCTGAAAAGCAGCTATGACTCGCTGAAGACGAAGTACAACGAGATGGTCGACGTTCCTGAAGAACGCAAGTTCATCGGGTTCGAAGCCTACAAGCAGGCCATGGACTCCCTGAAAAAAGGTGATGTGGTCATCCTGACGACGCCACCTGCGTTTCGCTGGGTGCAGTTCAAGTATGCCATCGAACGTGGCCTGAACGTCTTCATGGAAAAGCCCGTGACCGTCGACGGCCCCAGCACTCGCAAGATGCTGGAACTGTATGAAGAGTCCATGAAAAAGAACCTGAAGGTCGGCGTCGGCCTGATGTGCCGCCACTGCGAATCACGTGGCGAGTTGTTCAACCGCATCCAGGATGGCCAACTGGGCGAATTGAACCTGCTCCGCGCGTACCGCGTTGCCGGGCCGACCGGGAATGCGTTCGTGAACAAGCGACAAGGTGATATCAGCGAACTGGCGTACCAGATCCGTAACTTCCACGGATTCCTCTGGGCCAGCGGTGGTGCGTTCAGCGATTTCCTGATCCACAACATCGACGAATGTTGCTGGATGAAGAATGCCTGGCCAGTCGAAGCGAAAGGCTTCGGGGGCCGTCACTATCGTGGTGAGTACATCGATCAAAACTTCGACCAGTATACAGTCGAATACACGTTCGCGGACGGCGCCAAGCTGATCCTCGAAGGTCGTTGCATGATCAATTGCTACAACGAATTCTCCAGCTTCTGTCACGGCAGCAAAGGTTCGGCCGTGATTTCGCAATCGGGACATGCACCATCCCGCGCCCGAATCTTCAAGGGACAACGGATGGTCGAAGACGATGTCGTCTGGCGCTGCAAAGATCCCGAACCCAATCCATACCAATTGGAATGGGATCACCTGATGCACGCCATTCGGCAGGACAAGCCGTACAACGAAGTCAAACGCGGTGCCGAGGCGAGCCTGGTCACTTCGATGGGACGTATGGCCTGCCATACGGGCCGAATCGTCAAGTTCGACGACATGCTGAACAACGAGCATGAATTCGCACCGAACGTTGACAAATTGACGATGGACGGTCCTGCACCGATTCTGGCTGATGCCAATGGAAAGTACCCCGTCCCCGCACCGGGCATCAAGACGACGCGTGAGTTCTAATTCAGCGTCAGTCTGAAGAAAACAATGAGCCCCATTGAGTTTTCACTCGATGGGGCTCATTCACATTTAGAGGTGGTTGTTTGCGTTAGAAAACTCAGTAGCTTGTCGTTTCAGCACCAGGTTCAACCTGTTGATCGCTTGGTTGCATCCCGTCAACCGGTGCCGCCGTTGGCAGAATCCCATCCGAGTCCGGAACTCCTGGATAAATGTCTGTCTTGGGATATGGGACAGGTGAAGCAAACTCTGCCGGTTCGGTCTTCAGCCAATTGTTCGGAGTTGCAAAGCTGCGTGCCCAGGCACGGCGAACCGCTTCCTGTTGTGCAACCGCATTCCATTCCCCTTCCGTTAGATTGATTCCATCATTTTCAAGAATTGTACCGCGTCGCATGTGCAACTCGGTAATGGCCTTATTGTAATTGACCAGTGAGGTGTAGTACGCGATTTCAGCCGCAGCGTTGCTCGCTTGTGCTCGCAACACCAAGTCCAGCGTCGCGTCTCGAACTCCCGCTTCGTATTCCGCCTGAGTCGCCTGAACTCGACGTTCGGTGGCAACTTTACGATCGAGATATGTGCGAGCCGTCATGTACGAGATATCGATACGCTGCATCGTTTCCGCAATTTCGTGGCTGATGTCCAGTTCCTGTGCGGACAGGGCGGCACGTGCCTTCACGAGTTGCAGCTCGATGTTTCGTAACTGTGCATGTGCCGCACGGAATCCGAGCGGCATACTGAATTGCAGACCAAGATTCCATCCCGTCTGATCAGCCCGAGCCATCGCACCATAGAAGCTGTTGTATCCTGCCGCGGTTGTTCCATCGACATTGGTATTCGACAGCAGGTTGTTGCCGAAGCCGTTGACCTGGTAACCACCGATGAAGTTCAACTGTGGATTCGTAACGTTCTCAGCGGCAATTCGCTGCAGTTCCAAACTCTTAATCTGCCACTTCTGCTTACGCAGTTCCAGCCGACGAGTCAGGGCGTCAATCAATGTCGATTCCCACTGCGCGACATACTCTCCGTCAAGCGGGTTATCTGACGGACGAATCAACTTGCCGTCGTTGACCGGCATCCCCAGTTGTTTCCGCAAAGCGTTTTCGGCCGCCAAGATTCCGGCCCACGAGTTTTCCAAGTTCGCTCGTGCTTCCAAGTAAGCGTCGCGAGCCTGAGCTTCATTGCTGGCATTGCCGCCTGTTGCTCCAACATCCATCTTCGCTTTGACTTCTTGCCACGTTCGCAGCAAGCTGTCACGATTCGCGTTGTCGGTATCGAACTGGCGATAGGCCAGGTACAGCTCCCAGTAAAGATCCTCGGTATCCTTGACCATTGTCATCACGGCGTTTTCGAAGTCCGCCAGCGAGATATCGGTGTTGATACGAGCGATCGCCACCCCTTGAGACACCCCGGTCACGGCACCCAGACCGGCTCGAGCTGGACCGGCGATCCGGTTGTACTCGACGCCTGAACCTGCCCACAAAGGCTGTACATACTGAACCTGTGCAATCCCGTTGTAGCTTGACGGGAACAACTGCGAAGGAGCATTCGTCCCGACGTAGTTGACGTTATGGTTCAGGCTGATCGTACCACCGTTCGCCATTGTCTTCTGCAAGGTCGACGTCAACGCCCCGGTATCGGTGTTATTGACGAATCCCGCCCCTGTTGCCGCAAACGGGTTCAGCGAGTTTGCAACAACCGCGTTCTTGCCGAACACCAATTGACTCGTGAACGAGGCATCAAAGTCAGCCAAGGCCGCTTCCACACCGCGGCTACCGAACAGAAAGCCCGTATCGCGCAGCGCGGCATCATAGATCGACGGTGCGTTCTGCGGAGTCTGCAATAATGTCAGATTGCCCCCACGGGTTCTGATCATTTTGTTGTTCTGCACGGCCAAGTGTACGGCCTGCAGCAACGGCATCTCCCAGATTTCGTCATGTCCACGATCTCGAACGGTATGAGGCCGCTGAGAATTGACCACATCTTCGCTTGTCGGCTGATCGACATTCGAGTACTCGATCGCCAGCGATCGGTCTTTGTAGTACTGGAGGTCCGCTTCACCTAAATAGGAAACGGGCCGAGAATTTTTACAGCCGAATATGGCGCCACACATAAGCAGCGCGTTGATCCATCGGATCGATCGCATCCACCGCATTACTTGCATCCTTGCAAATACGGTCGTAAATCACGGCACAGCCAAGTTGCTGTGCCCGCATCCTGCAGAGATCAGCAATGGAGCAATCATCGACTGCGGCTTGCTATGAAAATCTCTCACGACCAATATCGGCGGAGAAAGAGTCGACGCATGACACGAACCTAAGGCGGCCAGCGGACCATGAGATACGTCAAATATCGGACAATCACCACGAGCGGCATGAACCGATTTGTCCGAGAATCTCGTACAAGCTGAAAATCTGCATTATCCGTCAAAGTCAGCCAATCGACGTCATAAGTCAACGACGTTGCGACTGGCAAATCACCGGCACAGGACGGCCCTCAATCCACACCGTATTAGCGTTTGGTCACGCACTCGTCGAAACTCAACATCGTTTCGACAATCACGCTCAGGGCGGCATGGTCCGATAGGCTCAGTTGCTCATCCCGCGGAGAATCGCCGACCGAAAGGAATAGCTTGGCATCGTCCGGCACCATTTCAAAGTGACGCTTCTGCTCGGCGTGAAGCCGAATCAATACGTCGAGCTCTGGCGGAGTTGGCAGCCGGCTGGTCAATTCGCGAAATACATCTCGAATCTGTGATTCCACCTGCCCGGGATGGCGTTTCAATGCCTTCTCGGCAAGAACTCTTGCCGCCTCGACATACTGCGGATCATTCAGCAGTACCAGAGCCTGTAGCGGCGTGGCTGTCCGCTCACGTCGCGCCGTACACACTTCGCGGCCCGTCGCGTCAAAAGTCAGCATGCTGGGCGGTGGCGATGTCCGCCGCCAGAACGTGTAAAGACTCCGTCGATAAAGCCCTTCGCCTTTCGCCTGTTGATAAGTCTTGCCAGTTCCGGCCTCTTCCCACAATCCCGCCGGTTGATAGGGCATCACACTGGGGCCTCCCAGTTTTTTCACCAGCAAGCCACTGACCGCCAGCGCATTATCCCGAATCTGCTCGGCCGGCAGTCGATAGCGTGATCCACGCCCCAGCAGAATGTTGTCGGGATCGTCGATGTCAAGTTTCGTATCTCGAGGAATACTTGATTGTCGATACGTGGCCGATAGCGCAATCTGTTTACAAAGTCGTTTGACGTCCCAGTCGTGATTCATGAAATCGCGAGCCAACCAGTCGAGCAGTTCCGGATGCGAGGGGAGTTGTCCCTGTCCCCCAAAATCCTCGACCGACGGGACCAGACCACGCCCAAAGAACAACCCCCAGAAACGATTGACCGCCACACGACTTGTGAGAGGATGCTTCGGATCAGTCATCCAGCGTGCCAGCCCCAACCGATTTCGTGGCAACTCTTTTGCAAAGGGCAAGATCGTCGATGGGGTGTCCGCCGTGACGGCTTCGCCCGGCGCATCATACGCTCCGCGCTTCAACACATGCATCGGCCGCGGTTCCGGTAACTCGTGCATCACCATGATCTGCCGGACTTTCGAGATCAAATCGTTCTCGTCGCGTTCGAGCATTCGCAGCTCACCCATTGCGGCCATGTAGGGACCATCAAGGTGCCGCAAATAGTGTTCGAACAGGCTCGCCTGATCGAATTCCAATGACGCGTGTCGCAAGCCGACTTCGGGCGATTGCACGTCATGATTGAGCTTCGCAACTTCCAAGGTTGTCAGTTCGCGATCAAAGACCTGCAATTCGTCGACCTGTCCCAGACGAAACCCCACATCGCGGAAACGGGCCCCCAACGACAACTCCACACCCTCAGAATTTGAATCGCCCCATTCCTTCCGGTATGTGATGTCGCGCGTCAAATTGTCGTGTGTGGTTTTGACGTCCGCCGGTTGTCCGTCGA
Source organism: Schlesneria paludicola DSM 18645 (assembly GCF_000255655.1). Taxonomy (NCBI): domain Bacteria; kingdom Pseudomonadati; phylum Planctomycetota; class Planctomycetia; order Planctomycetales; family Planctomycetaceae; genus Schlesneria; species Schlesneria paludicola. Next base: position 909,326 of record NZ_JH636434.1, read on the forward strand.
TAAATAGGCGTAATCCCGCGGCACTACTGCTGCCATCGTACGTGACCACGACCTGGGTCCATTGGTGGATCGGAATCGTGTCGAGGGTCTCGACCTGAATCGCATTCCCAGGCCAGAAATGAACCAGCGAGAATTTCAGCCGTCCGCTGTCGAGAATCAACGAATATCCTCGATAGGCTGCGTCCTCTGCCGCAACACATTGATGCGCAACGACGATTCGAGGTTTTTGCTCAGCGGATTTCAACCAGCATGAGATCGTGAAGGGATCAGTCCGACCAAATTGCCCCGCCCCGACGCACTTGAACGCCTCGTCACCACCAAACTCAATTGCCTGACCTGCGACACCCGGCACAAGCCGGTTCTCGCCCGAGACTTTCGCATCGTCGAAGGTCACTCGCAGTTTAGGTTCCAGCGGACGTGAAGAATGGGACGCAAGCAGCGCCGTCAACTCTGCCCCATTCGAAACACAGGCTTTTGACAATGGGTGTTGCAGGAATCGTGTCTGCGCGTCAGTTCGAATTTGCTGAAGCGTGGTGCGTTGAGCACGTAGTTTCTCGAGCACTTGATCGTGCCGTAACTGCTCATTCCCCTCGAACAGCGGCAGCGCAGGTGTCGGGGCCGTTTCCGTGAAATGGGAATACAATCCGTGCTCATCAATGTTCGCAAAAAACGCTGCAAACTCGTAGAAGTTTGCTTGTGAAATCGGGTCGTACTTGTGGTCGTGACAGCGGGCGCACTCAAAGGTCAGTCCGAGAAAAGCAGTACCATTTGTCACGACACGGTCAGCGATGTACGCCTGACGGAACTCTTCTTCAATGCTGCCCCCTTCGTTCGTCTGCCGATGCAGGCGGTTGAAAGTCGTCGCCAGCAATTGGTCATGAGTCGGGTTCGGAAGCAGGTCACCGGCCGTCTGCCAGATCATGAACTGATCGTAATGAAGGTTCTCATTGAACGCGCGAATGACCCAGTCTCGCCAGGGCCAAACATGGGTATTGCGATCTGCCTGGTATCCAAATGTGTCGGCATAGCGGGCAACATCCAGCCATTCGTTCGCCATCCGCTCGCCGTACGCATTGGACTCAAGCAACTGATCAATGGCGCGTTCGTATGCATTCGCTGACGTGTCTACCAGAAACGCATCCAGCGCCGCCGTCGACGGCGGTAGGCCGATCAAGTCAAAGCTGACTCGTCGCAACCATTTCTCGCGCGTTGCTTCGGCTGCGGGCTCAACCCGTTCTCGCTGCAATCGGTCGAGGATATAGGCATCAATCGGAGATCGAATCCAATTCGCAGCATCGGCCGGATGAGGAACCGGTACTGTCGTCGGCACCGCAATGAATGCCCAGTGAGGATGATATTCTGCCCCTTCCGCAATCCATTGCTTCAGCAGATTTTTTTCCGCAAGTGTCAACGGCTTGTTCGATTTCGGCGGCGGCATCAATTCGTCGTCATCCGACGACAAGATGCGATGGACCATCTCACTCGTGTCGGGACTACCCGGTACAATCGCCTGCTTCTCAACGGCACTCTCGCGCAGGTCAAGCCGCAAATCAGCCTTTCGTGCATTCTTGTCGAGACCGTGACAGGAAAAACATTTGTCAGACAAGATTGGCCGAATGTCGCGATTGAAATGGATTGGCTCGGCCCCCCAACCAGGGACAGCGGTCAAAAGTACAAACAGACAAACGCCGCTTCGCCAGACGCTTGCAATACATTTTTGACACCGATCGCTCATCAACACGTTGCCTCCGTCGACACAAATGAGTGACCTCATCCTGCGTCGCCCATCGCCACACTTTGTGAAGGTCGAGTGGCCAGCGTTCGGAACCCTGTTGGGTCATCAACGCGTCACCCATCGGAGCAATCTTATCAGAAATCAGAAGAAAGCATGAGCATCCCAGATGCCCAACCTCGTGATTGCGCGCACCGCGGCAGTCGAATCCAATCGAAATGGATTGCCGCCTCTCGTCCGGCTCAGAATCCCATCATCCGGCGAATCGCCCGGTGTCGCGGTCACGCTTCGGGAATCGCCCAATGCGAGGGACGATAGTTTCGCGCCAACAACGCTCCCGCTTCAGGGTCATTCACCAGTTGCTGTCGGACAGGATCGAGCTTCAGCGAACGGCCCAAACGAACCGTCAAGTTCCCCAAATGGCTGAGTGCCGCCGAACGAAACGCATTGTCCACATCCGCATGCGGTGTGCGGCTATTTCGAATTGCTTCCACAAAATCCGCGTAGTGCGAGGGCGCATTCTCAGTCGGCTTGTTGGGCAATTCCATTTTGGCGTTCCGTTCACCAAGAACTTCTAGCTTGCCACGTTTGCTGACAAAGATTTTTCCCTTCGTTCCGTAGAACTCGACACCACTGTCGACATTGAACGGATAGTTGGTTGACCAGAGCCGCTGCTCATAGAGCAACGTTCGCGGAGGCTGCTTTGCCTCCGTTCCGGCATACTCGAACGCCACTGTCATCGTATCGGGGAACTCCTGGTCATCGTCGAAGTAGTACTTGCCTCCCACACCGCTGATGGTGTCGGGAAGTGCGTCCACGCCAAGCCCCCAGCGGGCCAGATCCAGTTCGTGCGCGCCGTCGTTCCCCATGTCGCCGGAACCAAAATTCCGCCACCATCGCCAGTTGTAGTGGAATCGATTCGCTTGAAACGGAATGAATTCCGCAGGCCCGACCCAAAGGTCATAGTCCACTCCCGCGGGAACCTCGGTCGGACGCTCATGACCAATCGATTTTCGGCGTTGGACATTCCACGCCTTCGACATCAGGACGTCACCAATCACGCCCTCACGCAAAGCCGCGATGACAGATAGAGCCAATGGATCGGATCGAAACTGAGTCCCATGTTGCACGATCTTCTTCGTCCGACGAACCGTCTCCACCAGAATCGTTCCCTCGTGAAAATTCTGACAACAGGGCTTTTCGACATAGACATGCTTTCCCGCCTTCATCGCGAGAACCGCCGCCGGCGTGTGCCAGTGATCCGGAGTGGCAATGACGACCGCATCCACGTCTTTGTCATCCAGCACGCGGCGAAAATCATCCACGGCCGTCGCGGCAGGAACTTGGGCGCGCACTTTTTCGCGCCGCGATTCGTCCACATCGCACACAGACTTCATCCGCACGTTCGGCGTCGCGCCGAATCGCTTCACCAGCCCTTCGCCCTGACTGCCACATCCAATGACGGCAATCCCCACCTGTTCGCCAGGTCCACTTGCAAGAGAGAGTCTCGACGAAGTCAACGCCGTGGCCCCAACCACAGCCGCTCCGAAATCCATGATGAACGTTCGGCGATCTGAACGCATTGGCGAGCCCCCTGCGAGTGTGACGAATGGTCGATCATAAACCAGAATCATACTACGATGGACTTCGCCACTTCTCGACACCCGGCGATTGCCTGAATAGACAATTCTTTTACACATTCTGCGCGCTCGATCGCCAAGCCTACGAGCCGCTGCGTCGTGACAATGGCGCAGTGTCACCAGAATGCCCTGCCACAGGCATTGAATTCACTTGGGGGAAATTCGCAGGGAAGCGGATTGCCTGGTTCATGCACCGTTATTCGAGGCAATGAGACAGGGAAGAAACGCTAAATTGGCGTGAGAATCGAACGTTAGCGAATCTCGATCCTCACGCCCGCCCGTCATCATCGAGGCGACTAGGGTTACGTTGCGATTCGATGTACCGGGCCCGCTTCAAATTTGATTAGAACTCGCCCAGTAGTTCAGAACCGGAACGAGTCCCGATTGCGCGCCACGTGAGCAGATTCATGTTCTCGCTGGCAAAACGAACACTTCCGTCGCAAAGCAATAGGTGCACTCCGCCGACATGTTCGCTCCTTGCGCCGAAGAGCCCGTTGCCGCAGGTACCCATATCGGGGACATTGCTATTTGGTGAGTGGTAGTGGTTGTAGGCGGTCCAATATTCCCGGCCGTGAATCCATCCCGCACCACGCTGCCCAGCCCACCCACGACTGATAGCCACAGTCATCGCTTCAAACAATGATGGATCAGACGGGGCGGTGTACCCATTTGCCAGCCCCGCCGTTGCCGGAGGGACGGTGCTCGAGTTCCAAACGCAGGCGACGTTAATATACGAACGTCGGCGTTCGCGATTGTTGGCAGGGGCAGACACGACTTGCGATGGGAAACCAATCAACGATTCAGAGAACGCCGCCGTGTTGCTCATTCCGTCTGGAATGTCTGCGAAGCGAACTTTGGCGTTCGTCCAGACAATTCCATCGGTCGGAAGCCGAGTGTCGTAAAGTGTCCCGACACCCGTGCCAGAATTGATGTGGTAATTCGTGGTCGCGTACTGGAATGTCGATCCCGTAGCGCCGCCCGTCGTACCTGAGGTCACACTGATGAAGTCAGGTCCCGGATCACTCGGACAGCGAAACACACCGAGTTTCGTCTTGGCCACGGGGACCAGTGGCGGATTAACGTCGCCAGGACAGCAACCTATTTGAGGCTTGATTCCAAAATCGATCAGCGCGTGAAGGGATGCCTGGTCCATATACGGAAGTAGCTGTGCCTGAACCGAGAACGAACCGCTGTTTGCCGCTCCAAATGAATAGTACGCCGGAAGAACGGTATGGGTCGATTCATAGTTGTGCAGCGAGAGACCGATCTGTTTCAAGTTATTCTTGCATTGGGTTCTTCGCGCCGCCTCGCGAGCCTGTTGAACGGCGGGCAAAAGCAGGGCAATCAGGACGGCGATGATCGCAATCACCACGAGCAGTTCGATGAGCGTAAATCCGCGCGCACGGCGAGCGGGAGACAAGTAACCCATGAGGTCCTCCAGGAAGGTGATTCTGAAAATATTGAATGCCAAATTGATTGCGCATCAGCGCGCACCGGCACACTCGACGCGACCGGTCTGTCGCGCGAAACGAGATTGAACAGAGAGATCGAGTCCTGTCATGAGCCCTTGTTCATACAAGGAATCATGCGAAATCGACTAAGCCCACGACCACGCTGGATGGGGTACAGATGGACGACGCCAGTCAGCAAACGAAAAGCCGGATCGTTGAGTCAATCGAATTGCTCCAAACGGCGAATCGGCCACTTGTGCTGATTCGATGTGACACTGAACGTGCTATTTCGAAGTCACTTCGGCGGCGCTGATCCGGCTGATTTGTGGAACAGAAATCGTCAGCGTGGCGGTGTAATGCGTTTTCTCAAAGCCATCCCCTTTTTGATCGGCGACGGGATGATGAACCACCACCAGGACGACATTCCCTTCCTTGGGTATGAATGCGGCGACGCCTTCAGTGTCTGTCATCGCTTCATGATCTTTATCGAAACCTTCCGTCAGTGTGGCTCCACGTGGGATGAACGACACGCGCGCGCCTGCCAGCGGCTTCGATTGATAGAACAATTTCACGCGAATGGGTTCATTTGGTCCCATCGCGGTGATGGGATTCGCCAGGGGGACGAGTTCCATCGCGTGGCCCAAGGGTTTGTCAAATCCCGTTTGATCCGCCGGCACGGCGTCGAGTTGACGGCTCGCCTGAAAATACGTCTTGCCACTTTTGATCGCCCGTGTCGTACCGTGCAATGTGTTGAGCGTATGCGAGACCACATGCAACCCTGCGTCTTTCGCAACGAATCGACCCGACCAATACCCTTCTTTGGGGGCATATCCGGTATCGACAATCCCCGGCTTCAAATCGACCGCTTTGCCATCCGGACCGATCACAGAAAGCTGACAGGGCGCAAGCGTGATCTTGCTCGCCAATTTGAAGTCTCGGTGATCGTTTCCGTGATTGCCCAATTTCAAGTCCACAAAGACAACATCTCCCTGCCTGACGAGGGCGGTGTTCGTTTCAACCCAGGTATCGTGAGCTACGGCCGTCAATGGCGCAAGAGCAACTGTAAAGGCTAAAATCAAATTTCGCATGAGCATTTCCCTTGGAAAGCATTTTCATCAAATGAAGGAGTCGAAGGTACGTCTAATTGACGCACACGCTTCGCGATATTCGTCGTCTCTCATTTCCGGCTTAGTGGAAATGAGCTCTAACAGCCTGTTGACGTAACGGGGACTGGCTCCGACCAGATTCAAAAACGCCATGACACCGTGAATGCCGAGGTGCCTGTCCCCCTTACGTCAACAGGCTGCTAAACAAATGCGGATTTACTTCCGTATTTCAAGCAGTACATATCGAGATCAGATGATGCTCGGGTATCCCGTAGACGGGGCGGAGGAACAGGCGGTTCCGGATCATGCCCGACGAACCACAAATCCTCCAGGATGAATCGTTCGCCTGCCTGCTTCCTTCGCGGATTCGGCGACACAATTGATGGTATGACAAACAAGGGTTGACCGGAGAAGGCGGTCGCAATCCCCTGACATTTTTGAGCAACGACTCCCATCACATATCCGAGTCGCGATTCTTTCTTTGTCGCAGAATTCGCTGACAGTTTTGGATGTTGAGGCTGTGACGCTTCATGAGCCGAACAACATCCCCCTCGAGCTGCGGCGGTTCGCGAGCTGGATCGAGATGTCTCGGCAAGCACTGCGAATGCGTCGACCTGATTGCGTTTGGCCCAAGCTCGCTTTTGCCTGGCAGAGAAGCAGCAGCATCGTTTCTCACACTGCTCAGCAGAATGGCATCCGCATGCTCGGTTTTGGCAAGGAAACGGACGCGAGACATCTTTGCCACTTGGTGACCGAGAAGAGGCAAGGGGAATCGGCAGCAGCGCGCCCAGTATCGCAATGACCAGCAAGATCGAGATGACTTGCCGTCGCGAGAGACCTACAAAATCCTGCCACCGACACAACGTCATCGATTTTTGCCTTGCCCTTCTCGGGCAGATTCACGGCCAAATCGATTCGCTCTCCACAACGCTTACCATATCAGGAGTGCATTCCAAATTGCATTGAAGAGAGATTGGTCGATCGAGTTTTTCCCAGTGCCGAGAACCGGGGACAATGGTTAGAGCATTTCAGTTCGGCAATTGTAGAGACATGTCGGTGGAACGCCACGATTGTTGGCGCACCTCAATTCTGTGGGCCGGCATTCATCCAGTGAACGAAAATTCTTCAGCGGGAACACCAAGAAAAAGCGAGGAACATGCGGAGGGGAGATCGAGAGTCGTTGGAAGACCGTCATGTCATCGCGATTGGAACTCGAAATGTCACCGAGTGCTACGAAGCGAATACGTCCGTCCTCAACCCGTGCACTGGCATGCCTTAACCGTCGTTTTCCGATACCTCAGCGGCACCTACAGGTACTGTGAATCGGAGAGGCTTCTTGTTTCGAAAGGATTCAAGTTGCTCGTTCCATGCTTTGACATTCGGGTAGAGCTTGATCGCTCGTTCCTGATGTTCGATCGCTTTGTCAAATTCTCGATTTTCTGCGTAGGCCGCAGCAACGAGGGTCAGGTGGTAGGGTGATAGAAACCCGCGAAGTTCCAGGGCTTTCAGGGCGCATTTGGTGGCTTCGGCGCCATTGCGGACGTCATCTTGTGGACAGGAGGCGTAGAGAATGGACAGATTGAGATGCGCGTACTCGGAATTAGGGTTTCGCTTGAGTAAGTTCTGATAAGCGAGAATCGCCTCTTGATACTGTCCCTGAGCCTCGTGCAGTTTCCCGCGCGACAGGTATGCGATCGTCAAATCGGGGCGAAGTTTGAGAGCTTCTTTCAAGGCCTCGGCTGCGGCTTCGTATTTTTTTTCTCGAACAGCCTGATCGCGTTTCCAAGTCAATTTAAGCGCGGCGATTCGGTCATCTGGATGACGATTCAGTCGGGTTTCGGGGATCTTTGCCTTCTGTCCACGCAGTACCAGTGTGGCCAAGAGGCAACCGTAACTTTTCACATCAGAAGACGACGCGGCACACTGCAAATACTGCGTGGCAAGCTTCTTCTCTCCATGGTGATCCAGGAATTTTCCCGCACAGAAATACATGAGTGTCACGTCATCGTCGTTTGACGAACCGTCCACAATCTCCTGGAACGACAATTCATTCCACTGAACACGACTTCGGTCTTGTACGGCACTGAGCAGCATGCCGGCCAGTCGCACGAGAGTTGAATGCTGGTTGAATTTCACGCCCATCTGCTTCAAAACATCATCGCGCGCCACAGCATCGTCGTTATGATCCGCGAGCAGTGCCCCCATAATATAGAAGAAGGGCGTTCTGGATTCCTCGCCTACGGCCTTGAGGTAAGTCTGCTGTGCCGCCTTTGAGTTACCATCAATGATTTGCAATAGGCCCGTTGCAACCACCTGATCTTTCTCGCGATTGGGGAGTCGAGAATTCAGATAGCTATCCGCGAATGCGCGTGCCGCCTTCCGATCTCCGCGGTTCCAGCGAACGCAGGCATAGAACCAGTCCATAGCGTTCCCTTCGTAGCGTTCGGAAAGCGCTTGATAATATCTCTCTGCTTCTTTCCAATTCTTCAGTCCTTCCGCACAACGTCCCGCAATGAAAAGACCCCAACCAGAATAAGTTGAGGCCGCGTTTTCCGCATGAACCTTGGCCTCTTTCCACTTCCCCTGCCGCATTAATATTTTGGCGATCTTCTCGCTGGCGCGTCCCTGTTCGAGTCCAAATCCAGGCAGTTTTTCGGCCTCTTTTAAGAGACTGACGCAGGTTTCGAAATCCTGCTGATCCTGGTATTCGTCGGCGAGTGCAAAATACGCCTCATGGGATGGCTCGACCGCGATCGATTGTTTCAGGCAGCGAATCGCGTCTTCCGATCGATTCAGGCGGCGGTACTTTCTGCCCATTTCAAATTGGATATATGCGTCTTTCTGAAACTTGAGCTCCCACTTCTGTGCGGTTTCATCGGAAAAGGAAGTTGCGGATTGCACCGAATACGCAAACGAACGAGGATGATTCGGTGCGACGCCGCGCAGGGACGTTCCTGCGAGCGTTCTCCAAGATGCCGCACCAATTCTGAGCACACATTGCATATCGTCGTAGAGACGCTCAACGTGCCGATAGACAAACATATCGAGTTGCGTGGCGTCTTCTCTGGAGACCTGATAGGCCGCGTGGACAACATGCAGGCCACGCGCTTCGTAGGCAATCCGAGGGGCCGACTTCATCAACTCCTGATAGCTGGACGCAATGAGTTCGCGTTCTCCAGTGAACGTGGTGAGATACTTGCCGAAACGATGCTCTTTGAACATCGGCAATAACTCTTGATACGTCGCCTTGACTTGCTCGATGGGCAGCCCCAATGTCTTTGATTCAACACTCAAACGTCGCCAGGCCTCAACAAACGTCACATCTTTCAGCATGTTGGCGAGCAACCTCCAGCTCAGCTCCTCCTGACGTTCGGATGTTGATCCTGCCTTTTCAAGTTCTTTCATCAGCTGCAATCGAGCAGGGTGTTCCGTGTCCACGTTGACTCGGCCAGTCGAGTTGGATTGTTGGCTGGCGATTTTTTGCGCTGCGGCAGGGAATCCCGTCAAATGAGTCAGGCGATCATAAATTTCGGGCCAAATCTGTATGGCGACGTCCTCTGTCGCGATTCTTAAACTTCTAATCCTATTGGTCTCACACATCACTTCGAGCACGTAATAACTAGCGGGATTCAGACTCTCGAATTTCGCAACCGCTTCAAGGGCCGCTTGGGTATGGTGACGCGCGTCAATGATCCGCATGTGAAGATAGGATGACAGTTCCAAATTCGAGGCACCGGATTTTTCAAAAACCGGTAAGTCGTACTGACAATACGCTTCGATCAAGGGCAACCATTTCGGAGCTTCCGATTGGGAATCCGCTTGAGCTGCTTTGACGTCTTTGAGTGCTTGAGCGTGATTCCCGGCGAGCGCCCATGCGTAAGCGCGGTGACCAAGGCTGTTGCTGTTGGAACCATACTTCGCCACCATGCGGTGCGAATAAATCAGCGACCTGGCACTGAGAGCTTTCCAAGTTGGAGCCCAATGAAATTCAACCAGACTTCCCAGATTGGCATAAGCACGAACCAACTCTCCTAGATTCTCAACCGATTCGCCTTGCACTTTTCGCCGTGCATGCAGATTGCGAAGGCGGCCGAACTGAAAAACAAAATCCAGGTGATCTTCGGAATCGCTGACAATCGCCTTCGATTCTAAAGCGGTTACGGGTGCAGCGGTGTATCCCATCTCTTTCAGCGCCGCCACAAATTCTTTCCGTGAAAACGGTTCCACTTGTTCAGCGAGCTCAATTAGCGATTGTGTCGTCGACATTTTTACCGAAGGTGACGTCCAACGAGATGTTTTTCCATCCGCACCATATCGCGACAACACAATCTGTACACGGATGTCGCCCGTGACCTCGTCACGTGATTCAAGCGTCATATCCATTTGCAATGGATAGGATGTTGGCGAATCCGTGGTCAGCACCAGTTCATCCAGAGTCCCATCAAGGGTACTTAACCCGAGTTCCTCGCGTGCGGCAATCAGGATACTTTGCCGAATCAGCTCGCGTCCCATTGACCCACATGAGACTCCGCGTAGGTCTGCACTAATGGACGGCTCGTCGACGGTGAGTGCGACGGTCCCCTTTGGTGAATGTGCAAGGCCTTCCGCAGGCTTCGCAGCAACGGTATCGGCTTCCGCATTTGCACGAGCAAGCTGGTCTTGAGCACGTTGAACGGGCAGGCGTCTTTCCACCTTGTGATCGTCACCTCGCCCTCCAGACGAACCTTCCGAGGCGGACAAAGAAGCACAAAATTGGTTCCCCAGGATTGGTCGAAAGTGCGGAAGGTCGATTCCGCATCTCGCGATCAGAATCACTGCGAATGCCGTAAATTTGCAAAAGGTGGAAGACACATTCCGCAGACGCGTTGCTGTCGAATTTCGTTCAGGCATCATTCAACGGTTTTCACGGATGAGCTAGTGGCGCATAGTTGCCACGTGCCAAAACATTAATAATACATCATATACACAAAGTCACATTGTCATTGATCTGTTTGTAAGTTGTAAAGTGAACACGATGCCGTTTTTGTTCCGGCCCTAATGAAGAGGCGAGAAATGGGCAAACCGACGGGTTTCGATCTTGCGTTCGTCACTCGGGGGGGATTGAGTAAAACTAGGTAATTCGACATAGGCAATTCCTGGTGCACGGCGTTCTTTTCACCGCGCCGACGCGGCCGCGATGCCAAACTGCGTGAGGTGTCGAACGAGGGGACTTCGACATGTTGGCATGCAGACGAGATTTGGTTTATTCTTGCCGGACTTCAGGCACTTTATCCGAAGGCGCGAGGTCAGGTATTGCCGCAGATCGCCGCCGCAATGCACCGCGTTTGATGTCGTTGAATTCCGAGAAGGACTAGCAAGATGGGGCAGAAACAAGTCAACGTCGCCATGGTTGGACTGGGATTTGGTGCGGAATTTATTCCCATTTACCAGTCACATCCCAATGCGAACGTCTACGCGATCTGTCAGCGAAATGCCGAGCATCTGAGCGCGATCGGCGATCGATTCAAGATCGAAAAGCGGTTCACGACCTATGCCGACGTCCTGAAAGATCCGAACGTCGATTTCGTACATATCAATTCGCCGATCCCCGATCATGCTTCGATGTCCATTCAGGCACTCAAGGCCGGAAAACACGTGATGTGCACCGTGCCGATGGCCACCACCGTCGAGGAGTGTCGTCAGATCTGCGAATTGGTGAAGCAGACCGGGCTGAAATATATGATGGCCGAAACGGTCGTTTATTCGCGTGAATTTCTGTTCATCAAAGACCTTTACGAAAAGGGTGAACTCGGCAAGATTCAGCATCTGGCGGCATCGCATCCTCAGGATATGGACGGCTGGCCGGCCTACTGGCAAAAAATGATTCCGATGCACTATGCCACCCACGTGGTCAGCCCTTGCCTGGGACTGGTCAATGGGCGTGCCGAGTATGTCAGTTGCTTCGGGTCCGGAACCGTGCGGGACGATATCGCCCAGAAATCCGGCAATAAGTTCGCAGTCGAGTCATGCCATATCAAGATCAAGGATTCGGACCTGACGGCTCATATCTGGCGATTCCTGTATGATGTGGCGCGTCAGTACCGCGAGAGCTTCGATGTCTACGGCACCAAAAAGAGCTTTGAGTGGACGCTGGTCGAAGGCGAGCCACACGTGCTTCATACAGCGAAAAAGCCTGAGCATGAAATCGCCTCGAAGGTGGAAGTCCCTGATTTTGCGCACCGACTTCCCGAACCGATCCGGAAGTTCACTCAATCGATCCAGGATGCCGATCACCTGTCGTTCATTCAGGGCGGCGGTCATGGGGGCTCGCATCCACATCTGGTCCATGAAATGGTGAGTGCCCTCATTGAGGATCGTGACCCCTGGCCCAATGCGACGCTTTCCGCCAACTGGACCTGTGTCGGGATTCTGGCACACGAGTCGGCGCTGAAAGGCGGTGCTGTCATGCCCCTTCCCGAGTTCACGTTATCGTGAACTGACTTATGATGAGTCGCCGTTGTCAGATACGTAATCGTCGCGCGGCGGCTCGATCTTCACCCGTTTGGTGCCCGCAGGAGCGAACTGGAAAAGTGCCAAGGCGATAGCCGAAGCGCCAGTGAGGGGGAACTTCACTTTCCCTCGCAGACACTTCGGGCTAACGTACGGCACATCCCGTATTCACAAACGGTCTGTTGAATTCAAGAGGACGGCTTCTGTCGCACCCGGAGAGACCCACCACTTCCTTTGAGGAAACGGCTGTCTGTCTCATTTCAACCGGCTGATGATCTCGTTCGATTCGTCTCGTTGAAACATTTTGAGTAAAAGGCATTGATCGATGGCCGTTGAAAACCGAATGGACAAAATCGTCGCGCTCGCCAAGCGGCGCGGTTTCGTGTTCCAGTCGTCCGAAATCTACGGTGGATTGAACGGCTTTTGGGACTATGGCCCATTGGGGGTCGAACTTAAACGCAATGTGCGTCAAACCTGGTGGTCGGATATGATTACCGAGCACGACGAAATCTCGGTCCCTGCGGGAGCTCCTTCGAGCTTCGACATGGTGGGGGTCGAGACCTCGATCATCATGCATCCACAGGTCTGGAAGGTCTCGGGACACTTCGACCTGTTCGCCGATAAGCTCGTCGATTGTCGCGAATGTAAGGGCCGTTTTCGTGCCGATCACGTGGGAACCAGCGAGTGTCCGCTCAAGCCCTCAAAGCATCCGGGCGAGCACGACAAATGCCAACTGACGGAACCGCGTGATTTCAATTTGATGTTCGAGACGTATACCGGTGCGGTTCGATCGGAGGAAAACCGCGCATTCCTGCGTCCGGAAACGGCGCAGGGCATGTTCGTCAATTTCAAAAACGTTTGCGATTCCAGCCGCGTGAAGATCCCATTTGGAATTGCCCAGATCGGCAAGAGTTTTCGTAACGAGATCACCCCGCGAAACTTCACCTTCCGCTCACGCGAATTCGAGCAGATGGAGATGGAATTCTTCTGCCATCCAAGCCAGTCGTTCGAATGGTACACGTATTGGCGCGACCGTCGGTACAACTGGTACATCAAGCACGGTATCTCGAAGAGCAATTTGATCTTGCGCGAACATGCGCAAGAAGAGCTAGCGCACTATTCCGTCGGAACGGCTGACTTGGAATATGCGTTCCCGTTTCTGGAAGCGGGTTCGTACGGCGAACTGGAAGGTGTCGCACACCGCGGTGATTTCGATTTGCGTTCACACTCTGAGGGCAAGCTGTGCAAACAGGATGGAAAGCTGGTCATCGAAACGGGCCCGGATGGAAAGGCGAAGTATGTGGGAAGCGGCAAAGACCTGAGCTACTATGACGATCAGGCGCGTGAACGGTTTGTGCCACACGTCATCGAACCTGCTGCCGGTTGTGATCGCGCCACGCTCGCCTTTCTGTGCGAGGCCTATCATGAAGATCAGCAGCCGGATGACAAAGGCGCGATGCAATCCCGCGTCTATCTGAAATTCAACCCGAAGTTGGCTCCGATTAAGGTCGCCGTCTTTCCGCTCATCAAGAAGGACGGAATGCCAGAGAAAGCGGCGGAGATCTATCGGGAATTCAAGCAGGCCGGAATCGCCGTGGAATACGATCAGCAGGCCGCGATCGGCCGTCGATATCGCCGAATGGACGAAATCGGAACGCCATATTGCGTGACCATCGACAGCGACACGTTGTCGGCCGGTACGGTGACAATTCGTGATCGCGATACACTCGAACAGATTCGCGTTCCCGTCAAGGAAATCGTCGACCACGTGCAGGCGCGGATGAAGAACGCCACGGTCTGAGGTACTAGTCTCTCAAAGTGAAACAACCCCGGCAGCAAGCTGTCGGGGTTGTTTCACTTCATATCGTCCGCCGAGATCAACTCGGGCGAATCGAGGATGTCTATCCAAATAGCTGAGCAACCGGTTTTCCGCCATCGACGATCTTGAGCGGCCTGCCGATCGGGCTCATGTTCTCCTTTGCTGGGTTCACATCTAGCGACTTGCAGATCGTACTGAACAGGTCCGGGACGGTCACAGGATCGCTTAGAACTCCCATCCCATCCTTTGCGGATTCTCCGATCACCTGGCCACCCTTGATACCGCCACCCGCGATCAAGGCGTTGAAGTTGCGTGGCCAGTGGTCGCGGCCGGTGCGCGGGTTCACTTTCGGGGTGCGTCCGAACTCACCGGTCCAGAGGACCAGCGTCTTGTCGAGTAGTCCACGATCGCGCAAGTCGGCAATCAACGCTGCGACGGCTGGATCGCACTTGCTGGCCAGCCCCTTCACATTCTCAAATACGTCCTGGTGAGTGTCCCAGCCACCCATGCGCACTTCGACAAAGGTGACACCAGCTTCGACCAAGCGGCGGGCCAACAAGCATCCTTTGCCGAACTCCGAATTGCCGTACCGTTCTTTTGTCTCAGTCGATTCGTTGCCAAGATCAAACGTTTTCGTCATTGGAGACAGCACAAGCTTGGCCGACTTGTCATAAATTCTGCGATGGTTACCCACGACCGTTTCACCACCGCGGCTGGCGAACTCGGCATCAAGTCGTTCCATCAGACCCATGCGTCGCGTGAATCGCTTTTCACCAATGATGGGCGAAACATTGTCGGGCACCATTCCTACCGAGCGTCCAGCAACCTGGAATGGTTCGTAGTCAACTCCGAGGAAGCCGGCCCCCATTCCATTGATCCCACGATCGCCGATCGTCACGACCGCGGGCAAGTCGCGCTCCATCGGAGCCAATTCCTTGGCGATCAAGGCGCCCAGTGAGGGGTGCTTTACGGACCCCGAAGGGATGTATCCTGTGTGCATCTGATACGCGGCACGCTGATGTTCCCCTTCTTTGTTGGTCATCGAGCGAATGATCGCGATCTCTTTCATCTGTCTGGCGGTCTGTTCCCACCCTTCGGCGATCTGAATCCCCGATACGGAGGTGTCGATGGCGGTTGTCGAGCCACCGTTTTCGGTACCTGGTTTGGGATCAAATGTCTCCATCTGCGATGGCCCCCCCTGCATGAAAAGCAGGATCATGGCCCGACCTTGTTTTCGCAGTTCTTCGGCTTGAAGAGACATGACGTCGCGGAAATTCACCGCACCGCTTGCCGCGACAGCCGAAGCACCGTAGAGGAAGCTACGTCGAGAAAAGGATCGTTGCGTCAGCGCCACATTTTCATGCCAGGCGAAGTTTGTCATGACGATATTCCTGTAAAGGGTGGGCGTGATGTTGTGTTCAACCGCGTTCACAACCCGCTTTGATTGTCAAACCGAGCAATTCCAAATCCATCGAATCGATCAACGACAGGCGGAGTGGCGTCGATTTCGACTGCATCCCCCGCCCGCCGCCGCGTCGCATTCGGTGCGCAGAACAGGCCTTGCAACGCGGCCTGCAACCGAATTCCTGTTCAGCGTCGAGAAATAAACTCGCTGGAGTTCACGAGGCTCCACATGATGTCTTCAAACGACTCTGGTCGGTTTTTGACGTCATCGATGTATGCCAGGCTGATCTCCACTTCTCGTGTAGAAGGCTCACGCGCCAGGACGATCAGGTACAGTTCGCGGATCGCTTCACGATTGTCTTTGTGTTGAGCCAGGATCTTGTTAAGTCGCGTTTCCCCTTTGGCGGCCATGCCGGCTCGGAACGTCCTGGAGTTCATCATCATCAGCGATTGAGGGATGTTTCCGCTGATTTCATCCTTTGGGACCGAGGGATCAATTCCAAACAGGCTATCGAACTGGAACCGCGGGCTTTGCAGGAACGGGCGTCGTTTCTCTTCCTTCTTGGATTTTCCCTTGCCGACCCGCCCAGCCATCCCGTCATCATCAACATCAAAGACTTGAGCCAGCGAACTGAAGATGATATCCGAGCGAAGCGGGACGGGGGTTGCGGCGACAAATGGCAGATCGGATTCCGACGCGGGCCGAGTCTGAATCTTTCGCTGATACGCTTCGGTGTTCGCGACGGTTCGGACCAACCACTTGGGATCGTAGCCACTTGCCACGAAATTCTTGCAGATCAACTCCATGGCATCGGGATATCGTGCCGTTCGAGTGGGGCCAAGATCATCGACAGGCATGTAGAAACCCTCACCCAGCATCTCGGCCCAGATCCGATTCACGATGGCACGAGCAAACCAAGGGTTTTCGGATGACGTGAATGACTTCGCGACAGCGCTGCGGCGTTCTTCGTCAGTCTGTCCATGCGGCAGCGTCGCCCCATCGACGAAGAATTTCGGATCAACAAGATCACCGAGTGAATCCGGGTTCTTCAGATCCACCATGTAATGTTCGGCCGACCCGCGGCGCTTGTTCATCGGAGCGGGAATCGCCTTGATTTCTTCGACCGTCAACATCCCGTCTTTATTCGTATCACCCATTTCAAACAGGCGATCGATCAATTTGGGGTTGAGTTTCGTTGCTCGCATCTCGTCATCGTTCACCATCGTCTTTGCCATGGCATTGTCGGCCTTTTTCGCAGCGGCCTTTTTTCTCGACGTCATCTTGTCGTCACCGGCCATCTTATCGTCGCTGGCCATCTTTGCCGATTTCGCGCCTTCCGACTTCTTGCCATTGATTCGCTTCGGACCACTGGCGAGTTCTTCTTTTGTGACTTTGTCGTCGCGATTTCGGTCAAAACTACGGACAAAGAGATCGGGATGCTCGTGCATGAATTCACCACGACGGCGTTCCGTATTGACCGAGATCACCTCGAAATCAGGTTTTCCCTGCATCACACGGCGTTCCGTGATCCGTGGGAAATAGGCCGCAAGCTGGTGGAATTGTTCGCGTTTCCAGATATCCGAGGGGTGATCGTGGCAATTGGCACATTGCAACTGAATTCCCAAAAAGACGCGACAGGTTTCGGCTGCAACATCTTCGGTTGTGGCTCCCTGGGCGAAGATCAAGGCGGTTTCAGGATGTTCTTGCACGTTTCCCAGTGCGGTGAGCATCGAAGTGACCGTGGAATCCCACCCGACTCCCTGGTTCCATTGTTCCGCCATCCAGGTTGTGAACTCTTCTTGATTCAAGCGGGATCGAGTTTCGGTGGCGCGAATATAGATCACATCACGCCAGTAGCGGCCCCAGTTGACTCCAAAATCCGGTGAGGCAATGAGCTGATCAATCAGTGCCCCGCGTTTATTTTCGTCCGTGCTTGCTCGAAAAGCGCGAACCTCGTCGGGGGTGGGCAGTTTGCCGGCAATATCAAGCGACACGCGACGCAGGAAGTCCTCGTCATTACATCGCTCGGCCGGATGCAAACCGGCTTTTTCCAGTTCGGACAAGATTCGCTTGTCGACTTCGGACGCGACCAGTGGGGCCGCGACCAGGTCCTTTGAGGCGATTGCGGGGTGCCATTTCGGGGCAACGGGTTGCGTGGCGTCCGCCGCGGACGACGTGTCTAGTGGAGGGGTGCTGGGTGATGGGGCGTCACCCGCGATCACGGTCCAGCCCAGACCGAAAACCAGCGTTACCGCGAACGCAAATTGAAAAATGGGCCTACGCATCATTTTCCTTTCAGTCCGATTGCTGAAGAACAATTGGCGTCCCGTTCACGAGCGATGGAACGGCGTTTCTTCAGGAGAAATGTACCTCATTCGCAATCCGCGAATCGAAAGCCAATAGTTCTTTAAACTCGAAATCCGTCGCGAGGTTTCGCAAAAAAAAGCGGCAAAACGACGTGGAGCCTTTTTTCAGAAAGAATTCAGGTGGCTTTGATCAAACCCCTCATATTTGAATGATTTCGGAAACGGATGACGTTGTGGCCACTCTTGCCGGAATTCCGTGATTTTATTGCCTCACTTGACTCGCCCACCCGATTCCGTGAAGTTCCCCGTTCGGAATTTCTTTCCTTCGATGCGGGAGCGTGGCTGTGGCGGTTTCTTCTTCACCGGATCTGCGAAACGTTCGTGGCGTCCTGTTCGATATGGACGGAGTGATCTATGTCGGCACTCAGTTACTTCCCGGTGTACAGGAGATGTTCGACTACCTGGAAAAAACCGGCCGAAGGTGGCTTTGCGTCACGAACAATGCCAGTCGCACGCCTGCTCAGTTCGTCGAAAAGCTGACTGGCATGAACGTTCGTGCCCGCCCGGAACAGATCCTCGGTAGTGCCGAAGCGTCTGCCGCGTGGCTGGCTGATCAAATCCATCACCACGGATGGCCCAAAGGGAAAGTGATCATCGTGGGGCAGGACGGACTGCGTGCCGCTCTGAAGCAGCATCACTTTGAGTTGACGATGGAACCCGCTGAGGCGACGTATGCCATCGCCGGAATCAATTTTGAACTGACTTACGAGGAACTCGCGCGCACGGCACTCGCGATCCGAAACGGAGCTCGGTTTATCGGAACGAACTCTGATCCAAGTTATCCCAGCGAACGGGGACTGCTGCCGGGGGCAGGAAGTATCTTGGCCTTGTTGGAAGCGGCAACGGGAGTGAAACCCATCGTCATCGGGAAGCCGAATCGAGGAATGTACGATCAGGCGATCCGGCGAATTGGTGCGTCACCTCATGAAGTCATGATGGTTGGCGATCGATACGACACGGATATTTCGGGGGCTCAAACAGTCGGTCTGGTGACGACAGGCGTACTGACCGGCGTGAGCTCGCGTCATGACTTTGAATCTGCGACTCAGCCGCCAGATTTGATTGCCGCCGATCTGATCGAACTACGTCGTCGATTCGAAGAGCAGGATGCCGCCTGATCGCCAGTTAAAAAGTAGGGTAGGCAACTTGCTTGCCAATGTGCGATGGCGTTTCCTGAACCGATACGGAGCCAGTCCCTGTGATTTCATTCAACAGACTGCTGACGGGGTTCAATGGATCTTTCGTGGCCGTGACGTGAAATCGCGGCACGGCCACATGGGCCTGACCGGCGCGCACGTCAAATCCGTGGGCGCATTGGCTCGCTTCTCGTCGTATCAATTCCGGATGAAACGCCCGTTCGTTCGACGACGATCTGACGTTTGAATGCCCCGGTCAGGCAATGGGCCAATCCGCAGTGACAACCTGAGCCATCATCGATTCTTGCGGCCGGCAGACACGATTGCGTCCTGACGCCTTCGCTCGATACAGGCACTTGTCCGCGACTGCGATCAGCGACTCGACCGAATCGGCATGAAGTGGGCAGACCGCCACGCCAAGGCTCATTGTGATGCGGAACATTTCTTTCTGAATGCGAATCGTTTTCGAGGCGATCGCTGTTCGAATCCCCTCGGCGATTCGCATGGCACCGGCGAGTCCCACATTTGGCAGCAGGATTGCGAATTCTTCGCCCCCATATCGGGCCACAACACTGGTTTCGCCGGCGCGCAGCTGTGAGACTTGTTCACCCATCAATCGAGCGGTTTCGCGCAGTACTTTATCACCGGCCTGGTGCCCAAACCGATCGTTAATCGATTTGAAGTGATCCAAGTCGGCGAGGATTAACGAACAGGCGTTTGATTCGTCGTGCTGAATCCGTTCGACTTCGGCCTCGAGATACGCATCAAACGATCTGCGATTGACGAGATCGGTCAGGTGGTCATGACGCGCTTGTCGACGGATGGCGGCTTCGTCAAAAACACGGCGCAACGTATGAGCAAGTGTATTTGCCCCGAAGTCGATCAGCCTTCGACGAGATTCGAGCGAATATCCGGGCGTCTTGCTGGTCAGGCAAAGGGCACCCAGGACACGTCCATTGACCTGAATGGGCGCTGACGCCGCAGACGTGATTGGTGACTCGCGTTGCAGACTTTTGAGCCAGTCGCGGTCTTGCAGGCTGCCCAACTGCGATTCAATCGCAACGTGTGCGAGCGCCTGCTCGTGCCGCGTCCAGGCCGCCGCCACACTCGGCGGCAGCGGATCGCCGCACTGGACGATTGGCTGCAATCGCTCGCCGGCGCGACGTGCAATGAAGTAGATGGCGACTCGATCGGCCCCCGTCATCTCGCCCAGCCGAGTGGCAAATTGCGAAAACGCCTCGACCGGCTCGTCGACGCGTGAGTCGATGATTTCCCGGATCTCCAGCATCTCGCGTGTGGAACGCAGTTCTGCCAACTGGTGTTCTGCGGCCAGCTTCTGATGCCACCGATCCGCTAGCTGTCCCGCAATCATTCGCATGAATGTCAGCGGGTCTGCAAGGGATAGTTCCGCAGGCCAGCAACTCGATGTCACGAGAACTCCAAGAATCTTTCCCCCTTGATTGATTCCGGTCAAAACCAACTGATCCGTCTTCCCCCGGTCTGCTTCGCTGAGCAGTTCAAAGAGGGTTTCGGGATCAACGGTCCGCGGAATCACGAGGGGATTCTCTACCCGAAGACGGTTGATGTATTCCAGAGGAATCGTCAATTGCCCCGTCGTTTGTTTGGAGAGGCCAGAGGCGATCGTGGGATATCCGTCGTCGGAATTGGTTCCCACGAAGCAAGCAAACCCCGATAGGCTTGGCGGACGGACTCGCTGGACAAGGGCCGCGAGTGCGGTCGTTAGATCGGCCGGTCCGAAAAATTCGCCGAGAATCTGGTCCTGGAGATCATCGAGTTTGTGTTCGTGCTTCAGGCGGAGAATTTCTGCTTCCAGATCCGCGATCGCTGCTGCGGGCGATGACGTGCAATGGCTCATCCGTTGACGTGCGAGAAAGACTCCTCCCAGGAATCCAAAGGCTCCAGTCAACACGACACCGCTAATCATCGGGGCAATCGAATTGAATGCGAGTGTCAATTCCGTCATGGTTCGCTACCAAAAGAGGCCGAACGAAAGCGATGGCACAGATAGTCTACGCGCGCCTTACCATCACTTTGCAACGGGAATTGCTGACACATTTCAGGGGCACCGCAAATGGAATTCGGATCGCACAATCCTGACGAATTACCGTTTACGCACGATTGGATCGAACTGTTGAGAAAAAGCATCATCTATCAAGCGGAAAAAGCGGGCAGGTCGGTCCGTTCTGGGCGAACATCACGATGTCTAGCTGAGAGAACTGGCATGAACTCATACTTGGGCGCTGGACAATCCGTTTCGAAGCAACACAGGAATTCCAGCAATCTCGTTAAAGTCGTCGATCCCTCAGGTGTTTTCTTACAAACCTGCAATCAACAACGGCGAACAGCGACCAAACCCAACTCGGTGTGATCAAGCCGCCCGTCGCATCAAACGCAGGAACTGAGCCCCTCTGGCTCAATTTAACCTGGCCGAACCACGTCCGCGTACGAACGGCGTTCCGTTTGTGAATCGGTCTCGGTTGAACAATCAGGGACATTGCGCAACGTCCCCAATCCACCGATGAACGTCGAGATCGATCGATGTTATCACAAACACGGTTGCGGGGCGACGCATGAGAATGACATCATTCGTGTGTCAACGTCTCTTCGTCGGCCCGCAATTTGGCGAATTATAGCGTATACAGGAAGGCGACAAGGTCCGATTTTTCATCCGGGCTCAATTTGAGTTCGAAAACCAAGTTGAAGAACTCAACGGTGTCCTCAAGAGTCAACAGACGACCGTCATGCAGGTACGGAGGCGAATCTTTGATTCCTCGCAGCGGGAACGTCTTGATGGGCCCGTCGGCCGATGCTCGCATGCCGTTAATCGTGCGAGGCTTGTAGAAGCGTTCAACCTGCAGGTTGTGCATCAGATTGTCGGTGTAATAGGGTGCGGGATGGCAGACCGAACATTGCGCCTTCCCAAAGAACAGTGCCTGCCCACGTAGCTCAGACTCGGTTGCTTCACTGACCTTCAGCTTCCCAAAAAGATCGAGCTTCGGCGCTGGAGGAAAGTCGAGCAATTCTTCGAATTCAGCCATGAAGTGAACCTGGCTGCCGCGTTCGAGCACATTGACACCTTTTTTTGTCGCAAGGATCGGGTCACCATCGAAGTAGGCGGCGCGTTGTTCGAATTCCGTAAAGTCTTCGACCGTTTTCAATGCACGCTGCGAACCGAAAAGTCGTTGGATGTTGAGTCCGCGAAGCGTGGGGGTATCAAGGCGGTGGCGAAATTCCTGTGGACGAATATCACCGACAAGGTGCGTCGCCGCGTTGGTATGTCCATTTGCGTGGCAATCAAAACAACTGACTCCGCGACTTGGTAAAATGGACCGTCGGTCCTCGGTCTGATTGAACTGCTGTTGCATGAAGGGTGTGACCAGCAGCCTCACGCCCTCGAGTTGTTTCGGATTCAGGATCTCGGCAAACAGCTCATGAAAGTTTTCGATCGTGACCAGCTTTCCTTGCGAAACGTCACCCAGATCGGGTCTGGTCGTCAGATAGATTGCTGGTGGAAATTCAGGCACGAGATGATCGGGCAGGTCATAGTCCAGGTCGAATCGGGTGAGATCTCGCGCATCCAGTTGTTTGATGGCGTCGATATGAAACTTGGGGAAGAGCATCCCCCCCTCGGGATGATTGGGATGTGGCAAGGGATAGAATCCGGCTGGAAAGAGATCTTTCTCACGAATCTCTTTGGGGGAGAGAGCGGCAAGTTTCTGCCACGTCATGCTCTCGGGAAGTTTTGCGCGGACGCCCCCCTGCACGGGCTTTTTTCTTGTCATGACAAGCCCCGTGACGGGGCGGTCGCTCAGGTCGTACCGTGATTTCAGCAGCTCGGCATGTTTGCGATCGAGTTCTGGCTTTGCGGCTTGCATCTTCGCCAGAACGTCAGCGATGTCTTTCGGAATTTTCGAAACTGTGGTGCTCTTAGACGAAGCGGCCGACGTGTCCTGGGCCTGCACGGCCTGGTGACCGAGCAAAAGTCCGAGAATCGATCCCAGGGTGAAGCATTGCCGAATCACAGTGCGTCTCATTTGCGGTACTCCGTACGGTAGAGGGATAAGCAGCCGATTGGCCTCAAAGCTCGATGTTGTGCGCCATCCACGCCTCTCGCTCGGTCCCTGTTCGCGAACTTTGATTTTCCTGCGAGGATGAATTCTCGTGCGCTCAGTCTTCTCGCATTCCGTGTACCAATGTCACGATTTGCTGAGTATTTCACAGTCAGACATCGCTCCGGCAATTCAAGGTGGAGGACTGCGTTCCAACATGGTCAATATTTGGCCCGATTGTGTTCAATTTGGCAAGATGTGACTCAGCTCAAACGATCACGAGTGGCACATGACGACAAGTGTCACATTGAGGAATTAAAGCCATGGCGTACGACAGAAACCTGTTGATTCAAAAAGCAAGTGCGATTGCTGGCGACTTGGATCTGAAAAACGGATTCGTTGCGGCTGAGGTCGGTGCTGCAATTCAGACCGTGGACGGAAGCCTATTTATAGGGGTTTCGATCGACATTTCCTGCGGATTGGGATTCTGTGCCGAGGTCGCGGCGATTGCCCAAATGCTTGCCCATCGGGAAACCCAAATTGAAGCGATCGTTGCCGTGACGCAATCCTCGATTATTCCACCATGTGGACGATGTCGCGAAACAATCGCGCAAGTCGACGTACGGAACCTCGACTGCCGAGTAATACTGGGGGAGGACCGGGATGTCCCGCTTCGCGAGCTATTGCCCTTGTTTTGGCTGACGGAATAGGCAGAGCTTTCGAATTCAACATCGCGGCGCAACCTTGATGCCGATTCTGCGACATCGCGTGTCAAAGCCACGTGGATCGGAGTGCATCGCCGTTTAGACTGCTATGGTTGATCCGACCAGAACGGTAACGAGACCATGGCACCGTAGTTGGAAATATTGTGCAGGGCATTCCGCCTGGGGCGATACGTACGCTCGGTCCTGGGTTCGCCGTCCTGGGTATAGACCCAGAGCTCAAAGGGATCCCATACGATCAATTCATCGCGTGCGTCGCCGGTGACGTCGAGCGTCATATAACACATGTCGGGATGGCCGTCGGCCGGAAACTTCAGCACGCGACGACCGCGACCATCGAACGCGCCGCCGAGTTCTGGATTCGCCGACACAACGTAGAACTCTTCCGAATTTCCCGTCCAGTTGAGGGGTAGAATCGGACTACCGTGATTGCACGGTTCGAACTCGTGATACATGTCACCCGTTGAATCATAAAGATTCGTAATTCCCTGGTTACCCCAGTAATTCATCGTGACAATTTCGAGACCCGGCAAGTCATCTCGCAGGTTCGCCACAGTGACGTTCTGGACATGCCCGACGCGATGACGGCGTAGAATGTTTCCCTTGAGATCGGCAATGTAGAACCCTTCGTCGCTGGCGCCGCAGAGCACTTTAGGTTCAGTCGGTGCATCGGGATTCATCTCGACAACGGCAACCGCATCGGCGTGGTCTTTGATGCTGGAGTCGAGCGACCAGATTTTTGTCCCTTTGGCATCAAACAAGGAATAGCCGACGAAAAGCTCGTCCGTTCCATCGCCGTCAAGATCTTTCGCGTACGGGTAATGGCCCGTCTGACAGGATGCATGCCAAAGTGTTTCCAGTTTGGGAGTGATCGCCCAGAAGTTCGTATAACGATCTTTCAAGATCAGGTGGTCGGCGCGACCCGTTCCGCGGAGATCGGCGAAGAACAACGAATCTCCCAAGATCCGCGGGAATTTCGGCTTCTTGTTCCCTGAGATCACCAGTGGTGTCGGCACTTTCTGACGCGTCTTTCCGGTGGCTCCATCGGCCACGATCAGCTCCTGATTCTTGCAATAGATCACTTCCGTCTGACCATCTCCATCGAGATCGTGAATCTGCAGTGCCACGTCATTCGTCAGGTGGTCCTTCCAGGGATCGGGTTCCCCAATCTGCCACAGGATCTTCCCATCGAACGTCATGGCAGTCAGGCAACTGACTTCGCTGTATTGATCTTTCGGACCGTGATGCTGCATCTGGGCCACAAGGAGATCCATTTGTCCGTCATTGTCGAGGTCGCCAAACCGCAAGTTGCGCCCCACGCCGAAGTCTTTGAACTCAATCTTTTTCCAGAACTTGGGCGCAGGGTTCTTGGCTTGCAACGCCGCTTCTTCAGCCTCGCGCTGCTGAACTTTCTGCTCGAGGTCTCGCTTGTCCGAGGAGGTCATGCGGACATCCACGCTTTGGAAACGGGTGGGGCCGTCGGCCGTCAATCCGATCTTGCCTGTGGGGTACGTCGAGTCGTCGCACTCGAATAGGAGTGATCCGTTCAATTCAATCCGGATACGGCTCCCCTTAACGGTCACCTGCGCCGCAATCTCCAGATCAGATGGCGAGGTCACTTCCTGGCGGGCAAGTGTTTGTTCGAACGGAGTACGAAATGCCGTCTCATGCTTGACCATCTTCAGCACGGCCTGTCGACCCTCAATCCCAAAAAAGTAGTAGCAACGATCATTCTGATAGCGGAATATCACACCTCGGCGCGCGTCACCCTTTAGCGGCGTGAATCGGACAGAGACGACATAGTCCTTCCAAAGGGAGTCACCCGCACACAACATCGGATGAGTGTGCTTGTCGGATTCGGGCGAGTACGTCTGCAGTAACGCACGTCGGCCATTTTCTTCGACCACTTTCCAGGCACGCTGCGATCCAATGCTGGAACTGTAAGACGTGATCGTCCAAGGCCCCTTCGGTGCACAGTCTGGAAGAAAGTGATATTCAGCCCGCGCCCACAAGACCCTGGACAGTGGTCCTGCTGGAAGTTTCGCAAAACCATCCGTCATCACCGTCTCCAGTGGATCAGATGGTTGCCCAGCAACTTCGTCTGCAAGTATTGGAATCCCGACGAAGCA
The DNA here is from genome assembly GCF_000255655.1 of Schlesneria paludicola DSM 18645. Lineage (NCBI taxonomy): Bacteria > Pseudomonadati > Planctomycetota > Planctomycetia > Planctomycetales > Planctomycetaceae > Schlesneria > Schlesneria paludicola. The sequence goes on from NZ_JH636434.1 coordinate 935,391, forward strand.
GAACAAAATCCAGCAGAATCGGGCGAGCCGCGCAGTCATTCGTTACTCCGCTATGTAGTCGATAGGAACTTGTCGTACTTTGCATCATTCGATTTCCGAAGTGTCATAACCGAATCATGCTACGTCGATCAACGAACAAGAAATGTTGTTTAAAAAACCTCAAAGAAGCTCCGTAATAGCGCTCACATCAACGATCGTGCATGTTACTCTTGTGTGACATCAACACGGCGTGATACAGGACTTCATGACGACTCGCATCAGTGGGGCAATCGATGGCACGGCAGAGGCCCGAACGATCGTTGAAGCAACGAATTTGCCGACGCGGGATATGCGTCATTCTTCTTGGGCTTGTCAGCTATGCACCGAATTCCCTTCACGCTGATCCACCAGCCGAAAAGCCGAAGCTCGTCTTTGAAGAACAGATCCTGCCGATCCTGAAAACGAGATGCATCAAGTGCCACGCCGGCGCCGAGCCATCGGGAGGGTTGCGTCTAACGACACGCAGCGATCTGCTGCGCGGCGGATCGGCAGGACCGGCGATTCGGATTGCCGCCGCGGAATCGAGTTTGATCTGGGAAAAGCTGACCTCCAACGAGATGCCCAAAGGGGGACCGCCGCTCAGCGCGGACGAAAAAGGAATCATTCGGGCCTGGATCAACGAAGGCGCGTTGTCGTCCGCCCCGGATACGAGTGATTCCGATCCGTTGAACGAATCGCTCGACAATGACTCTCACGAACATTGGTCGTTTCGGCCGCCCGTCAAACCCCCGGTTCCAAGTCGCGCGGCAATCGACGCGGATGAGAATCCGATCGATGCGTTCATTATCCATTCGCTGCAAGCCAAGGGGCTGACGTTGTCCTCACGGGCTTCACGCGCCGTCCTGCTGCGACGCGCGTCGTATGACTTGATTGGCCTGCCGCCATCTCCCGAGGACGTCCGCGAGTTCATGTCTGATCCTGACGAATTCGCCTATGAACGTTGGATCGACCGTTTGCTGGAATCCCCGCACTACGGCGAACGCTGGGGCCGTCATTGGCTGGATCTCGCTGGATACGCGGACTCGGCAGGAGTCCTTTCGGAAGATCGCCCTCTGCCCACCGCCTTCCGATATCGCGACTACGTCATTCGCGCGTTCAATCGCGACAAACCCTACGACCAGTTTCTACGAGAACAGATCGCCGGCGACGAACTGGTCGATTACTGGTCGGCCTATGAAAAGTACGAGGTCCTTCCCGACGAAGTGATCGAAGCGATCACCGCGACGGGGTACCTGCGATGTGCGGCCGACTCCAGCCGTCCTGATTTCTCGACGATCAAAAACGCCGATGCTCAATACTATTATCCAACGATCAATGACACGCTTCAGATTGTGGCCTCATCGACAATGGGCGTGACGCTGCAATGTGCCCGGTGTCATAGCCACAAGTTCGACCCGATTGCGCAGTCGGAATACTACCAGTTGCAGTCAATATTCATGGGAGCGCTTCGTCCCCGTGAGTGGATTGCACAAATGGACCGCAAGCTGTTGATTGCCTCGGCCGCACAGAAACGTACTGCCGACGAGCACAACGGAAAACTCGATGCCGAGATTGCGAGGTTGAAGAAAGAGTTGTCCGATCTGCGGACAGAGTTCAAGCAACAGCACTTCGACAGGCGATTGAACGAGTTGCCCGAGGTGCTACGCGCTGACGTTAAGTCGGCATTCGGGAAGCCAGCCGACCAGCGAACGGACGTCGACAAGTATTTCGTCGAAAAGCTTCAGGTGACGCTGCAACCGGATGACAAATCGCTCGATCAACTGCTGCCGGAGGCATATCCGGATTACAAGGCGGCCGCCGCCGCACGAAATGAAGGGATCGCACAGCAGGAACGACGGCGGATGCATTTTGACGAAGTGCGTGCGCTTTACGATTTACCGGGCCCGGTCGTAACGCATCTGCTACGACGCGGCGATGCACTCACTCCTGGTCCCGTCGTTGAACCCGGCGTGTTAAAAGCGCTGACCACGCCGGTTTCTTTCCAGTGGACCGCTCCCGCGCCCGAAGCGAAGACCAGCGGCCGTCGGTTGGCTTTTGCGAATTGGCTAACGCAACCCGACCACCCGTTGACGTCGCGAGTTCTGGTCAACCGAGTCTGGCTGCACCATTTTGGCGAAGGCATCGTGGCGACCCCGGAAGACTTTGGAACACTCGGTGCGACTCCCAGTCATCCACAACTCCTTGATTGGCTGGCGCGCGAGTTTGTCGATTCAGGCTGGAGTATGAAACGGCTTCATCGGTTGATGATGACCTCCAAAACCTATTGCCAGCGGTCCATTGTCGACGACGTGCACCATGCGAACGCCCTGGCCGCCGATCCTGACAATCGACTGATGTGGCGGCAGCGTATGAGGCGACTTGATGCCGAGCCGTTGCGAGACGCGATGCTGTGCGTCTCGGGGCTGCTCGATCGACAGGTGTACGGCCGCGCGATTCCGGTGGCCCGTCGTCCCGACGGAGATGTCACGATCGCTGACGGGAACAATGAGTATCGTCGATCGATCTATGTGCAGGTGCTGCGCGGCAACCCGTTGACTCTGTTACATGCTCACGACCAGCCTGTAATGGAGACCAATTGCACGAGGCGTTCGCGTTCGACGGTTTCGACGCAGGCACTCACGCTGCTGAACAGTGACGCATGTCAGATGTATGCTCAAGCCTTTTCGGATCGAGCTTTACGCGAATCCGTCGAAGCGCCTCTCAATTATGTCGCCCTCGTGGCGTGGTCACGCGACGCCACCAGTGTTGAACTAAGATTGTTTGAAGAGTTCGTGAAGTCTCAGCAAATGCGACATGTTTCGTCGGGTGAGCCGCTGGATCAGGCCCGACGCAAGGCGTTTATCGATTTGTGCCACATGGTGATGGCATCCAATGAATTTGTGCATGTGGACTGATTCGCCCAACGAACGCGCCCGGTGCAACGAGCGAGGAGTAACAGATGACACAATCTGCCGAATACGAAGGTTGGCTTTCGTCACGACGCGAAGCCTTGACGCAATTGGGTGGAGGATTCGGGGGAATGGTCCTCGCGTCGATGCTACGTGATTCGTCGAGTACCGCCATCGCCAGCGGTTCGGCTCCGCATGACTTGCGGCTCAAGGCGCCACGCCACGAACCACGGGCGCGAGCTGTGATTCAGCTGTTCATGCACGGCGGGCCGAGTCAGGTCGATCTTCTCGACCCCAAACCGGAATTGTCACGCTTTCACGGACAGGCGCCGCCCGCCGAAGTGGCCGACGACGAGAATCGAACGACCACGTTGCTGGGAAGTACGTTCAAATTCTCCAAGCATGGCGAAAGCGGTCTTGAATTCTCGGAAGTGTTGCCTGGAATTGCTCGTCATGCCGACGACATTGCTGTGGTTCGATCGATGTTTACAGAGCATCGAAATCATGAACAGGCAATCTGGATGGCGCATACCGGCCTGATTGTTTCAGGGCGACCTAATATCGGTGCTTGGGCTGGATATGGTTTAGGTACCGAGAATCAGAATCTGCCCGCCTATGTTGCGCTTCCCGATCCTAAAGGCCTTCCCGTTGATGGCACCCGAAACTGGTCAAGTGGCTGGTTGCCACCGGTCTACCAAGGGACCGCGATCCGATCTGATGGGATGCCGGTCCTGCATCTTCAACCAAAGACCGCACGCAGTGCGGACGTTGATCAGGGACGATTGGACTTGCTTCGAACGCTCAACCAGCAGCATCGTACGGCCCGACCAGGGGAACTCGATCTGGATGCGCGGATCGCGAGCTTCGAACTGGCCGCGAAAATGCAACTGACGGCGACGGATGCTTTGGACATCAATCAGGAGACCGAAGCGACGCAGCGTCTGTATGGATTGGATCAGGAAGTCACACGCTCGTACGGCAAACGCTGTCTGATGGCACGACGGTTGATCGAACGAGGCGTTCGGTTCGTTCAACTTTTCATGGCAGGCCAGCCATGGGACACGCATTCGCACAACGTGTCTGGAATTCGGAGTTGTTGTCAGCAAACCGATCTGCCGATTGCCGGCCTGCTGACGGATCTGAAACAGCGAGGATTGCTTGATTCCACACTGGTTCAATGGGGCGGCGAATTCGGCCGGACGCCCGGTGCTGAACAACGAGATGGGAACAAGACCGAAGGGATCGAGGGGCGCGATCATCATCCCTATGGATTTAGTGTCTGGCTGGCGGGCGGGGGCATTCGCGGCGGACAAGCGTACGGAGCGACCGACGACTTCGGTTACCGTGCCATTGCAAACCGAACTCAGACGGCCGACTTGCACGCGACGATTTTGCACCTGCTGGGACTCGACCACGAGTCGCTGACGTTCCCACACAATAGTCGAGATGAGCGTCTGACCGACGTCTACAAAGCCCGCGTCATTCGCGAACTGCTCATGTAACCTGACTTCGTTTCTTTGCGGCAAACAGGGCTCGGTCCACCAACCATAATTCTTTGGTTCATGCCACGTGCAATGACAGTGTAATCAGAGTCACTGTCCAAGAAAATACGAAGGCCTCTCAGAGAGGTAACAGCTCACGGCGTGTTTTGCGCCCCGAATGCACCCATGAAGCGATCCAAAGCGTGGCATCAATAGCGGTCGCGTGGACGCACAGTTGAATTCATCAGATCAATTCGCGGATCGGTTGGCCCTGTCCGAGAATAGGAACAGGGCGTCCCGAGAAATCCAGGAATGAGAACTGGGTGTCGATTCCCAAATGTCGATAGATCGTGGCGAGCATGTCGTAGGGCGTGTAAGGACTTGCGATCGGGAATTCGGCTTTGGAGTTCGTTGCGCCGACCACTTGCCCCATCCGTAATCCACCTCCGGAAAACAGCGCTGTATAAGCATCGGGCCAGTGATCGCGGCCAGCTCCCGTACTGTTCGTTGCAATGCGCGGTGTGCGTCCAAACTCGCCGACCACGACAACCATGATCTTTCGGTCGAGCCCACGTGCGAAGATGTCCTCGATCAATGTCGCCAGCGCATCGTCAAGATAGGGTAACCGCGTGCGCATGTAACCGGCAAAGTGACCCTGGCGACCGGCGTTGCCATTGTGGTCGTCCCAGTTGGTAAAGTCGGGCCCGCTCTTGGGAGTGTCGATATAGAGCGTCACGACCGCGGTCCCCGCCTCAGCCATGCGACGAGCCAAAAGACATCCTTGGCCCCACAGATTCCGACCGTAGCGGTCTCGCAGCGATGGATCTTCACGCTGCAAATCAAATGCTTCGGCCAGTCGCGGGCTCGTCAGCATCTGAAACGCCAGATCGCGAAACTGTCCGGTTCCGTCCAGGCTGCCCGCGAGATCCAGGTTTCCCCGAAGCCGGTCGAGCTCTCCCAGCAACTGCTTTCGGTCGTCGAGCCCCTGTCCCACCAGTTTCGCGCTCAGTTTCAACGCAGGTGGCGTGTACGTCAGAGGCGACGGGTCTCCGACCTCAAATGGTCCATGATTCACGCCCAGGTACGCTGGCTGTGTCATATACAATTTCTGCGGAATCGCCACATAGGGGGGCATTGAATTCGCGCCCATTCCCCTGACACGGCTGGCCACGCTCCCAAAGTCCGGGTGATCGCTTTTGGACTGAGAAGTCGGGTCGAGTCGCCGTGGTCGCTTTCCCGTGAGGACAATGATGCCGCCGTCACTGTGAATCCCAATGTCATGGTGCAGCGATCGAACCAGCGAGAACTTGTCGGCGATCTGGGCCTGACGAGGAAAGAGTTCGCAAATGTCCATTCCCGCGACATTTGTCGAAATAGGATTGAACATGCTGCGATACGTCGTGGGTGCCGCAGGTTTCAGATCGTATGTCTCCAACTGAGATGGTCCGCCATGCAAATAGAGCATAATGACCGACGTATCGGGAAACGATTTTCCGGCTGCGGCCCGCGCGGTCAGGACTTGACTGAGTGACAGATTTCCGAGCGCCAGTGCACCGACTTTCAGAAATTCACGGCGTGGTCGCGGTCCCTGACAATTTAACGTCATCGGCGATGCCCCTACAGTGCGTTCGTCGCATCAACGGATATTGAATTGTGTCGTACTTTGGCGAGAGACGCCAGTCCAATTGGATTGTTTGGGATGGGGTGAGCGAGAAAGTGGGGGGAAGAGCACGTATCTCCGCGAGGCACGGTTAAACACGGTTAAACGAAGACGACGCGGCGGAATGAAGATGGCGGTCAGCGAATCCAGGATGTCGCGGTTCGACGAAGACGAAACATCCGCTACATCCGTTAAATCTTGCCCGTTGCCATTTGACAACAATCGAAATCTGGCAAACGACGGCTTCGCTTAGAGAACTGAAGCCTAATCTTTATGAGAGGTCTCGGCGGATGCGCATGTCCGCGCGGTGAGTCCCGATTTTTTGGTTGCCCCGACATGCCCCAGAATCGTTGAAGCGGAATTGGGGTTATTGATCGTCAGAATTGGACTCGATTTGACTTCATGTCTTGATCCCCAATACCTTGTGGTGGTTGTATGAGTAGCGTTCTTGAAGAACCGCGGATGGAAACGCCTCTTGAATCGGTGGACCACGGTCCCGATCCCGCTGTCTTAACGGACAAGGTGCCCGAACACCTGCGGGCGCCACGTGTCCTGGCAGGGATGACGCTCGTTCTGGGCCTCGTCTATGCCGTCTGTTGCTCGCGGCCCATTTGGCATACGGATGTCTGGGGGCACCTCAGCTACGGGCGATACATCTGGGAAACCGGATCAATTCCCGCGACGGAACCGCTTTTGCCGCTCGCCAAGGGAATGCCCTTTGTCGATACGGCCTGGTTGAGCCAATTGATTGGTTACGCAGCGGTCAGCTCTCAACGCCTCCATTTGGCCGGGCTTCAAGGATTGTACGCATTAGCGATCACCGGATGCGCTGGATTGCTGGCGTGGCGGTCGTATCGACAAACGCGAAACGGCTGGTTCTCATTGATGTCCGTCGGAACATTTCTATTCGTGGCTTCGATCCCGCTCACGGTGCTAAGACCGCAATTGGCCGGATTGTGTTGCTTTGTCTTTTTGCTGACGCGACTGGCGGGACGTACCCTAAATCGTTCCGACTGGCTCGTGATTCCAGTGGTCTTTGCACTGTGGGCAAACCTGCATGCCTCGTTTATCGTCGGATTGGGACTGATGCTCATGTTCTGCGTCGGCCGTGCTGCCGACGTGCTCCGTCACACCGGATCGATCAGGACCGCACTCAAGGATGCTCGAGTTCAGCGGTTGTTCCTGCTGACCGAATTGGCGGCAGTCGCCGTCCTGGTGAATCCTTACACGTTGGAACTGTACGTCGAAACGTTTCGATTTTCCGGCAACGAAAATTTGCAGGACCTGACCGAATGGCATCCATTGACGCTACGTGACGGCCAGGGGCAGATGTTCGCGGTCGTCGCCCTCTTATTGACGCTCGTGTACCGACTGTCACCTCGTCGAGTTCGCCTGTGGGAACCACTGGCGCTGATTGTTCTCGGCGTCGCGACGTTGTGGAGCAACCGAATGATGGTCTGGTGGGCGCCGGTTGCCGCGCTCTTGCTGGCACAACATGCCTTCGCCACTTGGCGAGCCTGGCAACATGCCCCCTTAGTGCCCCCTGCCCCACCGACGGCAGGCAAATGGTCATTCGTGTCGCTCGGGCTGGTTTGGATTTTTTTTATGATCAGCCCCTTTGGGGTGGCGATCATCCACGGAAAGCACATTGATCCCAGCCGCAGCTTGTCAAAGTTTACGCCGCGGTTTGCCGCCGAAGTCTTGACCAAACGCCCCCCTGAAGGGTTGGTCTTCAATACCTATGAATGGGGCGACTACCTGCAATGGGCGGGCCCTCGTTCGATGCAATTGTTCGTGAACTCGCACGCTCATCTGGTGCCGCGCGATGTGTGGCTGGCCTATATGCAGGTCATCGAACTCAGAAGCGGATGGGAAGAAACGCTCGATCGCTACGGCATTAACACCGTCGTCGTCGATCTCGAGAATCGTGAACCGCTGGTCAAGAAGCTGAAAGAAGACGAGCGATGGCAGTTTCCACCTGAAGAGCAGGATGGCCAAGTAATCTTCCGACGGAAAAAGCCGATTCGTTCCAGTGTCGCAATCCTTCCGGCAGAGCCGACTGCGCCCGCCGATGCGGGTATGGCATCTCAGCCCGACGCACACTGATTGGTCCATCGCCTCTTCAACTAAAGGTCGATCATGAAAGTCCGACAGATTTCCACGCTGACAATCTGGTCCGTGCAGGCGGTGGTCGCTGTTGCACTGGTAGCTTCGTACGCAGGTGGTGCCGTCGAAACCCGGCACCGGATTCAAAGTGAACTCACCCGCTCGTCCTCTGTACCTCCAGTCGTGATTCCGCGAACGATACCACTGGTGATCGAGCCTCTTTACGACGATCCTGAAGTTGTGAGTGATGAAGAACTGGCGGCGGTCCTCGCGAAAATCCAGCCGCGATTCTGGTCAAAAGAGGACCCGACACGCCCGGTTCCTGGTTTGAAACCGAACTATGTCGAGCATGCACTGCGCACCTGGTGGATTCGGGCTCGCTTTGAAGATCCACAGATGATGTCGGGCGAGGCGCTCAAGGATTACCTTGTTGATCACGGCAAATGGTTGGCCGCATGGAGCGGCTGGAAACGAAAGACCGCGCCATCATTGCTTGAAGAGACCACCGATGGCGTCTCCGTTCGCTGGGGTAAAGAGGAAGGGACGTCCGTTCATCACGATCACTGGCTGGCCTGTCTGACCGAAGCAGGCGTTTCATTGCATGAGCCGGTGTTCACACCTCATGCACGCAAGCAGGTTGCCGATGTTTTGCAAGAAGCACTTCGCGATTTTCGCCTGGACGAAACGGAAGTGGAATGGTCTGCGATGGCATTCGGGTTCTGGATTGCACCACAGCGGGAATGGATGACGCGAACGGGCAGAACCGTCTCGTTCGACATGCTCGCCGAACGCTTGATGCGAGGACACAAGCGGTTCGGCGTCTGTGCGGGAACGCATCGACTCTATTCGCTGATGGTCCTGATCCGGCTTGACGACGACTTTGATATTTTGTCCGACGACATGCGCGAACAGGGAATGAACCATCTCCGCAGCGTACGTGACCTGATCACCGTCAGTCAGTTCGAAGACGGGCATTGGCCAACAAACTGGTCAGAAGGAGCGGACGCTCTGCTGAATCCCGTGGATGATCCACTCTTCAAGAAGGTCATTGCAACCGGCCATCACCTGGAATGGCTTGCAATTGCACCGACGGAACTACATCCACCTCGGGATTTGATTTTGAAGGCAGCGGATTGGGTCATCAAAACGACGGCCGCACAATCCGACCAGGACATCGCTGATCGTTACACCTTCTTCAGTCATGTCGGTAACGCCCTGGCACTCTGGCGGCAGACTCATCCTGCCGATTTTTGGATGAAGTGGCAGGCCGACCATCCCGAGCCAACGCGACCGCAAGCGTCAGTGAACCCGTAACGAAGCGAATCATCGCATCGAAGTGGGCTCACGCTGGTCCGCTTCGTGCTTGAACAATCCTCGCACTTTGAATTCTAGTTGGATACCGATAGATCCAGAGAAACGGGGATGCTCGATCGATTCGAGGTATCCGTCGCCACCACGGTCAATGTTCGTGGTGCGATGCTTACACCCGTTCCAATTGTGCGGAACGTGACGGATCTCAACGCTTCTCGATAATGACCGACGTAACTCTCGCCCGTCAAAGTGAGAATTCCCGTTGTCGAATTGAAAGATCCAGAAATTCCAAATTGAGTTTTGAACGTCAGGATGTCGTGGGTGGCATAGTAACCGGCTGAAATCTTGACCGTCAGTGACGAAAGGTTCATGCTATCGGGATCAGTAATCAAGGCCTGACTGAAGATATCGAGCGGTGCCGCATTCGCTCGAACACTGAGTGACGCCGAGTCATTGATCTGAACCAATGGAGGCTGCATAGCCTTCGTGACAGTCACATTTTCTGCCACAGACACTGTTGTCTTTCCGTCGTTCAGGCTGATTTTGACACCACGAGTCGTCGTAATCGGATTCCCAGCAACGTCTTGGTATGTCACTGATCTTAGAAGCGTTTGATAGGCGGTTCCTGAAGCCGCTCCTGTCATTGTCAGCGTTGCTGTTCGTGCGGCGAGGTTCTGTACAAAGGAATGCTGTAATCCAACGCTGTTGTTGAAGGCGAGACGGTCTTCGCCCTGCCAGTTTGTAAAGGTCACCGTCGCGTTCTGAACGTTGACGCCGACGGGTGCTGTGACAACGAGATTGGGGGCGAGTGCGACCGGGCCCGCCCCCTGAATGAAGCCCACGACTGGCGTCGCTCCAGTCAGATAGCGAACGACTCCGATGCTTGTCGCTGCTGTGACATTTTGTGAGCCATCATTCACACCAATTGTTGCAATCCGAGCAGGAGCCGTATTCGGGTTTCCTGCAACGTCTTGGTAGGTCACTGACCTCAGTAACGTTTGATAGGCCGCAGCAGTCGCGGCACCCATAATTGTTAAAGTGGCCGTGTTTGTCGAGAAATCTTGAGTGAACGAGTGCTGTAGCGACTGGCTATTGAAGAACGCGAGTCGATCCTCGGGTTGCCACCCGCTAAACGTCACAGTCGCACTCTGGATCTTCAGGCCGTCGGGTTGAGTCACCACAATATTGGGCGAGATCGCCTGAGCTGGACCTGGACTCACGAAGGTGGCTGTTGGGCTGACCGCGGTGAGCATCGGCGCCGCGGACAGCAACTGACGTGATTCGAGCAACTCGATCATCGCCGATTGCGGTGCCGCGACGCGGCGACGTGCCACGCGCGAATCGCAGGGAGCCAGCTGTCGACAGAGCTTCGCCAACCAGATTTGCTTTGGCATTGAGTATGACTTTTCTTAAAAGAGCGCCTAGGAAGAATGTCATCGGCACGGTGACGCGGAAAGAGGGCCGCCACATCAGACGCAACTAAAGACAGTAACGCTTCTATCGTGTAAAAGACAACAAGTCTTTTTATGTTTTTGATCGCTTATTACACAAAAACAGCGTCGCGCAACACGCAACAAACACTGCAATAAAGACTTATGCTGCCGATGCATCGCGTTTCAGAATTACGAAAAAGACGTAACGCGGATGATGTTTGCAGAAGCCTTGGCGAGAATGCTGGCTGACACGAGTGGATTCAAGGACGGCGCCGGGATCAACGGGTTCTGATCAAAAGCAGTGCAGAACGTTCAATGCGAGATTCGCTCTGTACGATCTGCCAATTGAGATTGCCGTTCACAGCCCAGAGTGAGAGGGCCAGGCACATTTTCCCGATCCATGGAAGTCCCCAGTGCTTCGACTTGAGCATTCCTTCCGTGTGCCGCGGGAAATGAGGCAGTCCCCGGACTATCGACGATCACTTCCATCCAACGTGGAGGTGGAGGCGTGAATTGTTCATCTGGAACAAAATCGGCGATCAATCGCGTGCGAATGCAATGACGACGTTTACTTCTTACTCAGATCCACTTTGAGTGTTTCCAAGTCTTCGTCATTCATTCGCTGCGCCGTGGATTTCAGCATCATCAGGAAGTGTTCAATTCCTTCCGGTTCGGATGCGCTAGGGAACCCCATGTTTTGACCGTCGGCTTGGTTCGAGTTGACCAGCACGTTGCCATCGGCATCGAGGATGGCAGTCCAGGGAATGCCCCCCTCCGCGCTCTTTCGAATCGGCTTCATGACTAGCGCGACGTCCTGCCATCGCTCATCCATCTTGATCCAGATGTAGTCTTTCTCCCAAATTGAGCGGTGCTTGTTGAGAAAGCGGGACAGCGACCAGCACGGACCACACCAGGTCGCCGTCTGCTGCACAATCACCCGTTTATTCTCGCGCTGGGCCTGTTCGAGCGCGTCGGTCAGCAGCTGTTTCGCATCCACCTTCGACGGGACGTGGCGCTGTAGAAAAGCGTGAAGCTTGGCAGAGTCTACGACGGCGGGATCGCCTGTAGACAGCTCATCGCCTCGAGCGGTTCCCAGGACTTCTCCTTGATCGTTGGCAATCAAAAGTAGGGGTGAACCGTCTACGGGAAGTTTGAGATCGAGATTTGTCGCCAGTTCTTGTGCTGCCTCGAGTTTCTCGTCAGTCAATGGGACCGCGATTGCCCGAAACTCGTGTGTCAACTTCCGGACCTCGTTATCGTCATAGTAGGCCACGTACAACGATTTAGTTGCCGGGCGATTGGGATCGGCAAAGACGACCAATATGTGTTGATGCGACAGTTTCGCGTCGACAAGAGCACTGTGATATCGTTCGGTGCCCGATTGCGGTTTTTGAAATGCCGTCTCAATTCGTTGCTCCAGAGTCGGCGGCTTGTAGGGTTCCACGGGCGGTTTTAGTAGTAAGTCGCCCAGATCTTTGGGCTCTGACGATTTGGGGATGATTTCGGTGATTCCCTGCCAGGATCGACCGTTTTCCGCTTCGAGCGATAGGTGGTACTTGGCCCCAACAACCATTCCGGAAAATGTCACTCGCCCGTCCTCCCGCGTGATGCCATGCCCACCATAGGACGTCATAAATGGTGCGTTTTTCTCTCCCATGTGAACATGAACGCCATATTGAATTTTGCTCCCAACGGGTAATGGCTGACCTTGATGATCGAGAATACGGGCGGAATACGTTGCCGTGGGTGAGATTTTGATCGTCCCCTCCATATCATCGGGTCCGATTTCGATCAGTCCCGCCAGACTTCGATCTTTGTTGCGTGCGTAGAATGCAGAACGAAATAGCCCGCGGGTCAGATGAAAGCGACCATCGCTGTCTGTCGTCGCACCAATCGATCGGCCAAATTCGGAATGAGCAACAATTTCGACCGTCGCGTTCTCGACGGGTGTCTCTGATTCACCCGTGACGACTCGTCCCCGGTAGGAACCTTTGTCAGGCCGTTCGGAGTGAAAGTTAAATTCGTGCGGCGTCCGGTCTTTGATTTCGAACTTTGCGACCTTGTGCTGTTCAGGGCCACGAATATCAAATTGTCCGGTGCTCAACTGCATCTCGTACTGGCCATCCGCATCTGTCGTCGTCGCATGAACCGTCATCGGGCAAACCCAGGTATTTTCGTTGTCCGGATTGGGGAACGCTGCGTCTTGGAATTGATGCAGGTCCTTCCCGTACTGGTAAAACTGGATCTGTTGGCCTTTGACGGGTTGAGCATTGGGGCCGATCGTGACACGGCCGAACACACGTGTCGAAGGTTTCAGTTCAAGATTCATTTCGGTCAGTGGCTTGCCGGGATAAACCAATATGCCGTCGCGTGCCCCCTTGAGTGTCTGGTCGGCCGTTGTTGCGACGAGGAGATAAATCTGGTGAGGAAAGACACTGAGTGTGTACGATCCGTCAGGACCAGATTTCGCGGAGACGCGGCACTGATCATGGAAATAGTCGGCCCCCGTGGCGGAAATCGTGGCACCGATGACGGGTTGCCCGTCTTCACTCGTCACTTTGCCGGTAATCATGACGGGCTTCTGCAGGATGACGTCCAGCTTGCCGTCCGGGGACTTCTTGGGATCATGAATCACGCGCCGACGGATATGTTTTCGTGAATCATGCCAGAACTGCGTTAATCCTTTCCCCGTTGTCTCGTTTGGCATCCAATCGAACACGGCGACGCCCTCCTGATTCGTCGTCTCGCGGCCGAAATTTTGGAACATCGACAAATTGAGTTCGGCCAAAGGGTCTCCTGGCTTTCGCAGCAGCCAAGGGTAAAACTGCACGCCCGACACAGGTTGTCCGTCTTCGTCGCGGACATTTAGGGTGATCGTACGGGCTCCGGTAAGTTTTAGTCGGACGTGCCCTTCAGGCTGTTCTGGTTGTTTGCGATCCGGTTCAGAATAGGCACGAGTGTCAAGGTAGGAAATATAGTCAACCCCCTTTCCGCGTGCCGCGGCAAAGATATGGCCGACGAGCTTCCCTTCCGTCAGCGAGAATTCGACCTTTCCTTCGGCATCGCTGTGAGCGACGAGCGCGCTGCTACGGGAATCAAATGACGCTCCAACGGTGGCCCCCACAACGGGTGAATCGGCTTCATCAACAACCTCAACGATCACCTTTTTGAGCGGCTTCACAACCAGTTCGGCCACGGGAACTGTTTTCGCCGGTGGATTCCAACTTGGCGCGAATCGCCAACTGACCTGGTGCTGGGTGGCTGGATCTGTTGCGAGGATACTTAATCCATAGGGCGCGTTGAATTCCGTTCGAACGCGAAAACATCCTTCACCGTCAGAAAGCATAAAAGTGCTCTGGTAACCGCTTCGGATCTCAATTCGAGCCTTGCTGATGGGGTGACCATTCTGGTCATGAACCGATCCGGTAATCGTCGTCAAGACAACGGATTCTCGGGGGATATCCGGACTGTTTTGCGCTCTTTTCGACGCGACGACCAGGACTCCGTGAGAGTCATGCAGATCGAGCGCCCCATCGTCGACGGGAAGAAGCGGCGTGAGGATCTCGTTCAGCAAATCACGCAGCTTGACGCCCTTCCCCACATATCCGGGCAGGTGGCTCCACTCGATTCGACTCCGCATGAATGACATTTCGTCGAATCGTATCGGAATCTGATAACCCTCGACCAAAGACGTCAGGATTTCGGTGAATGACACACCTTCCGGAAACTCCCGTGAGATCGGTTCATCCAACGCCTCATCGATCCGGCTTGGACGGCCCTCCGCCTGCGGCTTGCCGCCACCGATCGCCATTGGAGGTAGCGGGGGAAGCGTATTCTGCGCGACGACCTGCGAATGATCCGAGTTGGGCGGCTTCGATTCGCTCCGACCTGGCAGGATCGTGACGATGAGGACGATCGCTGCGAACATCCCCAGTGCGAAGCACCAGGCGCGAGGGTGACTTACGGGGTGGCGTCGCCTTTGTGAATCAAGAATGGATCGGACTCGGGCTTCGACCAGGCTGTGCTTGGCCATGGCCACCACATGGGTTGGCAATAGCTGTGCACTTCGGCGAAGGCCAGCTGCGATCTCGACGAGATGGCTCGCATAGTCGCATGGCAATTCACCGCTCAGCAGAACCGCATCGTCGCAGGCGTGCTCGCATTCAATCCGCAATCGCGACATCGCGTACCAGCCGAGGGGATGGAACCAGGTGGGAATGAGGCAGACACGGCCGATGAGCTGCCATAACACATCGCCTCGTCGAACATGCATCAATTCATGAGCGATGACGACTTTCAATCGTTCAGTTGTCCACTGTCCGGATCCCGTAGGAA
Organism: Schlesneria paludicola DSM 18645; assembly: GCF_000255655.1. Classification (NCBI taxonomy): domain Bacteria; kingdom Pseudomonadati; phylum Planctomycetota; class Planctomycetia; order Planctomycetales; family Planctomycetaceae; genus Schlesneria; species Schlesneria paludicola. The sequence goes on from NZ_JH636434.1 coordinate 950,644, forward strand.
GCACCAGCACCGGCCGCCGAAGCCCCGTCACGAATGGAACGAGTGTTTCCGGTGAGATCACCATTTGAATCGGAGAGGCGATCGACAGATGTCGACAAAGCTCACAGCACAGGTCGACCTCTCGCCCCACCTCAAGAGGAATCGCATTTCGCAGCCAGCGGGACACGTGCCGGAGTGAGACGGCAAGTAAAATGCCGCTCACGGCCGCACCCGCCAGCCATATCCAGCAGGCAACGGTCAGTAACGCACGTCGCGAGAGGATCTGCCACGCGCCTCTGTTCGTGATCGAAACGGAGGACGCTTGGGCCCGTTCCCTCTCCGGCTTCGTGGTGATACTCGTTCCGACTTTGTCCAATCGAGGCGGGTTGGCAGCATCGCTTTGCATCGAAACGTCGTGTCCATCATCGACGAGAATTCTTGATGCGGCGTTCGGCCCAACCGAATCAACTGCGCTCCGACGTTCGCTACGCTCGGATTGTTCGGCATCTGGGGCTTCATTTGGAACAATGCGATTCAGAATCGAGGACGGGGATCCAGCAGGGATCGACGGGAGATTCCACGTTGTCCACCGCGGAGTCGGAAGTGTGGAAATCAAGATCGGCGCCACAAGCACCGCCACCATCGACAGTCCCCACAGCCGGTGTCGAATCGCCGCCGAACCTCGTCGTCCCAGAACGACCGCGATGCACGTTGCCAACCAAATACAGGTCGATGAAACGGCGAGCATCACGAGCAGAAAGGGGAGCAAATCGCCAAGGAATCCCAGGATCGTTGACATCAACCATTCTCCTGCCGAGTTTTTTCGATCAGTTGTTTCATACGATCAAGATCATCCGTGGTGAGTTGTCCTGCAGACAAATCGAGAAGTGTCGCAAGTGCGGCAGTCGGCTCCCCGCTAAAAAACGTGCGCAGCAGTTGATGAAATGCCGAACGGCGTGCCGTTTCTCGGGAAGTCGCGGGGCGATAGAGATACCGCTTTCCCTCGTGCCGTTGTCGCAGAATCTTCTTTTCGACCAGGATCGACAGCATCGCGCGCACCGACGAGTAACTCGGCGGGTCGGTCAGTTCCGCGAGCACCTGAGCCACACTGGCCTCTCCCAGGCGATAGACCGCCTCGACGAGCTGCCGCTCACGCTTTCCCAGTTCCAATGGAGACGGTCCCGTCATCTGGACATTTCCTTTGCCACAAGCTCTCGCCCATCGAAATCATTTGAAGCGTACACGCGGAACGTTTGGCCCTAACGCGAACGCCGCCTTTCGCAGCAACACATGCTAACCACGTAGCACATGCTAATTCAATAGCACATTATTGAAGACTCGCCCCGTCGTTCAAAAGACAACGAACGCGAGCTCGACCTATGTCATTTCCGTAATGACCGTAGCCTTGGCAGATCCTCGTGGTTATCCACATCAGTCATCATGATGGCGGCGAACATGGCGTTGACGCGTCCGTGGACTGAGTTCCAAATCCACACGAACCAGAGAAAACGAGACGCATGTCGCGATCATTTGCGCACTTTTCGTTCGCTTTCGCACCACAATCGAGCATTCGAAAAATGCCCATCGCGTCTTGTGTCGTGCACCTGAAAACAAAAGAGTTTTTGTCTTAGTAATCACTGCTTGCGGGACACAAATCGATCGGTACACTCCTGTATGAGTGTCTACACACACTCTTGATTGTCATCTCTTATCGACAGCCAATCTCAGCGCTTGTCCACTTTGAATTTGTCGAATCCTTCAATCTCGTTTCGTTTCTAGCCTAGTCAGGCTTCGCATCGTCGTTTTGGTTTTTCTATTTTCAGAAGAGGCAATGTCATGGTTCAAAAGTTGTCTGCTCGTCGCAAGACATCGGGGTTCACCCTGATCGAGCTGCTGGTCGTGATCGCGATCATCGCGGTCTTGATTGCTTTGTTGTTGCCCGCCGTGCAGCAAGCACGCGAGGCTGCTCGTCGTACACAGTGCCGCAACAATTTGAAGCAAATTGGCTTGGCGATGCACAACTACCTCAGCACGTACGACACGTTCCCACCTGCGTATGTTTACGTGCCCGGTACGTTGCTTGGCGGAACAGGGACAACCGACCTGAACCTGCATTGCTACACCGAATTCATTCTGCCGTACCTTGATCAGGGTGCGATCTACAATCAAATCAATTTCACGGCACCCTACTGGTCGCCAGTCAACTATGGACCACTTGGTTTGCCGAATTTCACGGCCGACAATAAGACGCCGGTCAGCAATGTCGTCACCGCTTACATCTGCCCCAGTACACCACGTTCAAACAACAAGGTGACACAGACTTTCAGCGACCTCGGATTCCCCATCACCTGGACCTCCGGTGCAATTGACTACGGCCCATTCGGTGGCGTCATCGCCGGTCATCCCAATGCCGTTTATCCGACGATCGTTCGTCCTGTTTCACCACAGGGTCGTCAACAGGGGATTCTGAGCAACGACAATATGAAGGTTCGCATCGGCGACGTGACGGACGGAACAACCAATACACTGCTGTTGTTCGAATTGGCCGGTCGAAATGACGAATACCGACGTGGCAAGTTGTTCAAGACGAACAATACCGTCGGCGGTGCCTGGGCCGACTACAACAATGCCGAAAACTGGCTCACCGGTTCGACCATTGATGGCGCAACACAAGATGGCCCTTGCTTGATCAACTGCACCAACCGCAGTGGCGAAGGCATGTACAGCTTCCATCCGGGAGGTGTGAACATTCTGTTGGCCGATGGTTCGGTCCGCAGCTTGTCGGAAAACACCAGCCAGGTCACGATCGTCAATCTGGGCACGTACCAGGGTGGACAAATCACCGGCGAGTACTAAATCTCTGCGGCCGTCCAAGTATCAGCAGCCGTCCAGTGTTGCGTTCATTCATTCGCAACGACCGTCGGTGAATTGATCTCGAAGTTCCAAGCCAGAGTTGCGCGCTCGCGACTCTGGCTTGAGCGCGGTTATATCAGCCGCACTTTGGATTGACGATATCGGACGCATATTCATCTGCATTCCGGGAATCGCCGCGGACGTAGTATCGCTACGTCCTGCCATCTTCCCTTATTAGACTTGTCGATGTTGAGGTATCAAATGCATCGCATTACCGGACCGCTCTTATTTCTATGTATCGTTTCGATTTCGGGATGTGGGGGCGAAAGCAACGAACAACGGCTGAAACGCCTGGTTCCCAACGCCAATAAGACCACCAAAGTCACAGGAAATGTCACGGTCAACGGCCAGCCAGGCAAGGATCTCTGGGTGACACTTCATTCGACCAGCGGCATTGAGCTACGCCCTCGGGCACAGTGCGACGACAAAGGACACTTTGCCATTGGAACCTATCTGGGAGATGATGGTGCTCCCCCTGGCGATTATAAGATCACGATTGAATGGCTGACGTTCTCGCGTTTGGGAGGGGCCGGCTGGGTTGGTCCTGACAAGCTGAAGGACAAGTACAACGACCCCAAGAAGACTCCCTTCGATATCACCGTTGCAGACAAGCCAATCACGCTTCCGACCTTCGAATTGGAAGTCAACGCGGAGGAAGCCGCGAACGCCAAGCCGAAGTTGCGTCTGACCAAGGAACGTTGAAATCGGCGATTGCCAAGTGAAACGTTTCAACGACGGAAATAACGAAATGGAGTCGGCCGTTCGTAACGAATTGTCGACTCCATTTTCGTTTCGCCAGCTCAATGTCACGACGTTCGCCGAGTCCGTCGAGGGCATGACCAACGTAGCCGATCACGAATGGGCACCGGAGACGGCCTCATTTTCATCGGCAAGGGGTGGCAGGATTGCCAAGCCCCACGTGGCGCAACCTGTTTTCGGCAATTACAACGCGACTCCCCTAATACGCAAACGACTGGACGCATTCGAGTCATTGACCGTAGGAAGCGGTCAAGGTCCGTCTGAAAAGCAGTGCTCGATCGTTGCTCGGGCTCGATTGCATCGCTGAATCAATATTTACGGCCACCAAGGACCGTCAATGCAAAACGGGTTGACCCTAAGAGATGGTCAACCCGTTTACAGTTTCTCGCCTGTATTCGGAAACGTGCCGGGCGTCTACTTGCGTGTGACGCGGCTCGAACGAGGTTCTTCGGCAGGCTTATCGTCCGCAGATTCACTTTTGGCGTCGGCTTCTTCGACGGCGCGGCCATTGGCTTCCGCGACAAGCTGCTGGGCACCCATCAGTTGTTCGCGCGAGAAATAAGGCGACGCTTCAAATCCGCCCAGCGGCTCGTTCATCTTGTTGGCCAAGTCTTCAAACGACATCTTGCTGGACAAGTGCCATGCGGCCGCCTGTGCCGCCTGCGGGTCAACTTTGCCCGCACCGACCGTCGACAGCAATTGATACAGGGCCGGATCGGAATTGAATTTTGCGACGGGAATCACAGTGTACTTGCTGCGTGAATTGGGTTCTGTCTTGCCGTGTTCGAGACAGACCGATTTGAACGGGACAGCAACCACACTTTCCGGTGGAACCGAGAACATCCCGCCCCCACCGCCGCCCATCATTCCACCACCCATCCCGCCGCCGCCCATCATTCCTCCACCCATCCCGCCACCCATGGCCTGCTGGCCGCCACCGCCGCCTCCCATGCCGCCACCGCCCATACCACCACCACCCATTCCACCGCCGCCCATACCACCACCACCGAACTGGGAGTTTACGGCGACACCAACGACCGCTTCAGGAACTTTCACGGTCAGCGGCTTGTCGGTCTTGTTCTCGATCAACACCGTTCCGCCCATGGCGTCGTTCGGAACAAGCCTGACCCCGACTTGCTCGGAATCGACGGCATCAAACAAGTCGACTTTGTCCGCGGTGGGGTCGAATTTCGGATTGCGGATTGGCTTTTTCGTCGCCTTGCTCGGCTTTTTGGCGGATTTGTTGGCGGCCGCCACTTCCGTGGGGACGATCCCGGCAACAATCAGCGCCAAAGACGTCAGCCCAGTAAGAACGAGCAGCGCGATTGGACGACGAGCCATCAGTATTTCCTTTCGGACGCGGGGCCGACCAAATCGATCAATGAGACCTTTGATTTCAGGTCCGTTCGACTTGGTCAGGATTCAAATTAACTGCGTACATCAACGCAAAATTGTAAAATGTTCGCCAGGACAAGGACAATCAAATCTTGTGGCGGAGGTGATTTTTTCCAATTGCGTTCATCCTGTGCGGGTGCAGCCTGGCAACGCAAATTGTCCCCCCGCTTTTAGAGGATCATTGTTCCATCGACGACATTCGGAACTGCCATGAAGCTCTTCGCCGCAGGCGATCAATCCATTAATGGCGTTGCGAACGGCACATCTGGCACGTACGCGTGCCGTCACAAAATTTAACGCGGACTGTCGAATCAGATTTTCTGAGATGCGGGGCCGTCTGCAACCCGCCAATGAGTCAAAACGGCGAACAAGGCGATCGAGTGGCTTTCACTTGGGAAAAAGCGGTCGGTCTGAGGGTAGACGGGGGCGAGTCGGTATGCAAAGCTTTTGCAAAAGGTTAGCCAATTGCGGCACCTGATGTTCGATAGCGTACCTACGTTCGGAAGGACCATCATGGAAGGCGTCCAGGCAATTCGTCGCGGATTCGTTGGAGTCGGCATCGTTTTATTGGGACTCTTGCTGACGGGAATTCCCCATTTCGCGGTGGCCCAAGCATCCAACGCCATCAGCGTACGTGTCGTCGACAAGGCGGGTTATGACAAAGCGATTGCGGCCTACAAAGGCAAAGTCGTCGTCGTGGATTGCTGGGCGACCTGGTGCAATCCTTGCCGCAAGGCCTTTCCACAAACGGTCGAACTGAGCAAAACGTACGCCTCAAAAGGTGTCGTCGTCGTCTCGCTTTGTTTCGACAATCCCGTGAAAGGCCAGGCGTCCGACGCTGTCAAAAAGTTTCTAACCACTAGCAATGCCACCTTTGAGAATCTGTTGAGTTCCGTGGATATCTCTGAGGATGGAGCGGACGTCTTCGAAATTCCCGACGGTGCACTTCCGCACTTTAAGATCTATGGCAAAGACGGCAAGCTCTTCAAAACATTCCAAAGCGGGGAAGGAAAAGAGTTCACGCACGAAGAAATCGAAGCCGCCGTCAAAGCCGCCGTCAAAGCTCCATAATTCACTGAGAATCGACTACCGTGACGCTCACCATTCCCACGATTGATTGTTCCGTTCAAGACCCCGTCAAAGCCCTGGCTGAGTTGCGACGCAAGCTGAGTCCCCAGGGAGATATCGTTTCTGAAGCGGGACGCCAACGGACCATTGCACTGTTTGGAGAGCCGCTTGCGCCGCGGCAGGTCGTTCAACGGATCTGTGCCGATGTGCGAGAACGCGGGCTGGCTGCCGTGCTGGAATACACGGCAAAACTCGATCATCAACGGCTCACGCTGGACACAATGCGCGTGTCGGCGGCGGAACTCAAGGCCGCACACGAATCGTGCGACCATGAGTTTTTGTCCACGATTCGTCGCATCCGCGAAAACATCGTGGAATTTCAGTCGCAGATCCTGCATGGGGATGTGCAGTTGATCCGCCTGCAGGGATCAGGCCGCGTTGAGTTACGCCAACGTTATCTGCCGCTGAAGCGCATCGGGATTTGCGTTCCTGGAGGTGCGGCGGCTTATCCATCGACCGTGCTGATGACGGCCGTACCAGCTCAAACAGCGGGTGTGAAAGAGATTGTTGTAGTCGTGCCGCCGACCGAATTTGGCGGATACAACAAGTCATTGCTTGCCACCTGCGCGGAAATCGGCATTACCGAGATCTACCGCATTGGCGGTGCGCAGGCTGTCGCGGCAATGGCTTATGGTGTCGAGGGCTTACCACGCGTCGACAAGATCGTCGGGCCCGGCAATCTGTTCGTGGCGCTCGCCAAGCAGCACGTGTACGGGGAAGTCGATATCGACAGCATTGCGGGGCCGAGCGAAGTCGTGCTACTCGCGGACGATTCGGCCATGCCGCGCTACGTTGCGGCAGATCTGATTTCGCAGGCCGAGCACAGTCCAGGTTCAGCCATCTTGATCACCTGGCACGCTCCCTTGATCGACGCGGTGCGCACGGAACTGACACAGCAATTGTCGCAATTGCCGCGAGGCGACCTGGCACGCACAAGTTTGAACGAGTATGGCGCGATCGTCCTGGTGCGTGACGCGAATCAGGCGGCACAACTCGCGGACCTTTTGGCTCCAGAACATCTGCACATCTCAACACGTGTGCCAGAAGATCTGCTGAAGACGATTCAGAATGCCGGCGCGATCTTTATGGGGCATCAAACTCCTGTCGCCGTAGGGGATTACTTCGCTGGGCCTTCGCACGTCCTGCCGACGGGTGGAACCGCGCGTTTTGCCAACGGACTGTGTGCCAATGACTTTCTGAAACGATCTAGCGTGATTTCGTACAATCACGCAGCACTGCAGGACGCGGCCGACGATATTCGTCGACTGGCTGCTGTTGAAGGGCTGACTGCACATAGCTCAAGCGTCGACGTTCGTCTCGACAATCCCTAATCCTTGAATTCGGAAAACACGCTGAAGTCGGCCTTGCCCCCCTTTGGACATGTTAAGCTGGGAAGAGTCTGCCGATTCCCGAGACTCACCTGCCTCGATTGTCGTTAACGTCCTCCTACCCGTGTTAAGCGTCACGGGACGTACAACCGATCCGAACTGATGTCGGATTGCCGCAAGGCATGCCGTTTCCGGGGTGTGATCGCATTCGCCAAAGGACGCGCGAATGATTGACATGGGCGACTTCAAGAATTCTCGGATCTTCCGCACCGGTTGTGTGGTCATGACGAGTGCCGTTTCGTTCATGGCGAGTTGCGGAGAAGTGCGCCATGCTTCAGCGGGCTGGCCGGCATTTCCTGCCGGTCGAAAGGCCGCGGGTAGCGACGCGGCAAAATCCCCCAAAGGATTCGCGGCGACGATTCAGAAGCTCTTGAATGAAGCCCGACAGCTCGAGGCGCGCGGGGACTTCGATCAAGCGATCGCTGTCGCGGAACGTGCCACCTTGATTGCCGAAAAAACCAAAGATCTCAACAAATCGGCGCCGGACCTCTCGCCCGAAGCGACGGCGCGATACGTCAGTGAATTGAAACGGAAGAAGACTGAAGTCCGAAACAAGAAATGGCAGGCTGCTCGGCGTGAACCGAAGCGATCGGCCCCCGTGGAACATGTGGCTCTTGATGAAGGCGATGCGATCTTCGACGCCGAAGTCGCGTTGAACGCCGATACCGCATTTCAGGATGACAAGTCGGAATTGGACCTGTCTGTCGTTGCGACGCGGCAGCTGTCCGAACCAGAAGCGAGCGACGTCAAAGGGCACGATTCTGAACCGAATCCGTCACCCGCCGACGTCGTGCCGCTGACGAAACCTGTACTCAGAACGCGTTTCTTAGGTCAGGAACTTGCGGATCGCAAAGCGGAACCGCGACCGGTGACGGCGGCCGCTTCGGCCGATACGGGATGGGAGGCTCCACAGCCGACCGCACCGCGAAACATGCCTGGGCACGATGACACACTATCGCCGCAATCGAGCGTCGAATCGCAGATCAGCGAATCGCCATCGAAATCGATCCATGACCTTTTCGAAGATGAGATTCAGTTTGTCGAGCCGACAGTTCGCCATCCGTTGAATGAGTCACCTCAGGAATTGCCCAAAGCCCCAATCATTGAGGATGAAGCAGAGATTCGCCCCGCTCAACTCGAGACACAAGAAACCGTCGTTTCGTCGGTCACGCAAGCAATCGAGAGTGAGCTGACTGTTTCACGAGCGATATCGAATTCAAAGCGAATTCAATTGCGACCGCGATTCGCTTCGACCGAGCAAATGAATCTGGCCAAAGACTTCCCAGCGGATGTCGACGCCGATTCGACGGGCCCGACAATTGAATCCTGGGCGGACATGGCAACTGACAACAAAGCCGAAGTGCCAATGCCGTTCGATTCTTTGCTTGACGATCGTCACATTCGCCCCGTCGCCGCGACCTGGGAACCAGAATCACCGGGTCTCGCCTCGATCAAGCCGGAAGCGGCAACGTCGAAAGAGAATCATGACGCACCCCAACAACTCGAAGATCAAGCTTCGACCGAGGAACGTCCCTGGTACGACAATTCGGAGGACGAGTTTCCGTCGCGCCAGGTTCATGAACTGAAGCAGCGTTTGGAATCCGCACTCTCGCTACAACCTGGTGATGTTGCGAAGTCGGCCACAATCGACTTGCTTTCGGAACGCCTCATTCGTGACTCGGAGGAAGACAGTTTCGTCGAAGACTCCGCAACTCAGGACGATGCAGCTCCAGCAAGCGATGAATCGCTGTTCGACGCGGAAACCGAGGCCGCTCCTGTGCGTGTGAAGCACAGTCCTATCTCGTCACGCACTCCGATCGTGGGCCGGACCTCGATGATTCGCTGGCGAGCGGCGAATTCTGCACACGACGGACTCGCCGCGGAGAAACGTACGACCGCAAAGTCCACGCAAGTTCCGCTGGACCTACGCCAGTCTCTACGCGACGGTGGGCAATTGGAGGCTCTCTCAGAAACAGGTACGCAATCTCTCTTTTCGCTGCCGACGGTGAAGCTGCGATCGGCGACGAACTCGGCATTGGCCGGCTCAGCTGACACTTTCAATGGTCCGGCCACAGAAAGCACGCTCACCCCGCGAACGGAAATACGAGGCTCTTTGTGGGATAATGCAATCGCCCCAACCATTGAAGGCTATTCGGGGTCGATTGTCGGTCGTCCAGAAGCCCGAGCGGATGCGGCTGAAGGCGACAATTTGGCTCCACTACCGCCACCTGCGCCCTCTGTCGCGCAGACCTCGTTCGATTCGCCTGCCGCGTTGAATGGGCGGTTTGGTCAAACGAAGGCGAATACGAAATCGCTGGCACGATTGGAGTCAGAGACACGGATCGAACCGACGCTGGAATCCACACGAAATGGATTCGCAGCGAAGAAAGCGTCGTCGAAGACTCGCTCGGATACTACCGTAGATCATGCCACATCATCCTCACAAGCGCTGCTTTTGAATGGCCCAATCGAACGCATGGCGTTCGTCTTCGGAATCTCGACCTCCACCGCGTCGACGGTGTTGGGTATCATTGGGTTGACCATGGTGATCAGTGGATTGTGGACAGTTCGAGCGATTGTGCGCTCGTCACTCAAGTCATACGATCACGAATAGCGAGTCATCCCTAGCGTTTATGTGCGGAGTGCTTTCATGCGTATCGGCGTCCCGCGTGAGGTGAAGTCTGACGAGTATCGGGTTGCGATGCTGCCAGTAGGCGTCGATGAACTCACCCGGGCCGGTCACGAAGTTCTGATTGAATCTGGCGCCGGCATGGGTAGCGGTCTGACCGATGAGATGTATCAGGCCAATGGTGCCCATCTCGTTTCGACCGCCGCGGAAGTCTGGGCGGCCGCCGACTTGATCGTCAAAGTTAAAGAACCTCAAGCATCCGAATGGCCACACCTTCGGGCGGGGCAACTTGTCTTCACCTACTTTCATCTGGCTGCCAGCGAAGAACTGACCAAGAATTTGCTGGCAACAGGAATTACCGCGGTCGCCTATGAAACGCTTCGCGGCCCGAAAGGCGACCTTCCCTGCTTGACGCCAATGAGCGAAGTAGCGGGACGGATGAGTATTCAAGAGGGAGCGAAGTATCTGGAACGGCCGCAACTGGGGCGAGGTATTTTGCTCGCCGGCGTCCCCGGAGTCGCACCGGCCCATATCGCGATCCTGGGTGGCGGTGTCGTCGGAAAGAACGCGGCACGGATCGCAGCCGGTTTTCAAGCCGATGTGGTGATCCTGGATGTCAACGTAGATCGACTGCGCTACCTCGAAGACATCATGCCGCCGAATGTGAATACCGTCTTCAGCGACCGACATAACATTCGCGAACAACTACAACTGGCCGATCTGGTCATTGGTGCGGTACTGGTCGAGGGGGCACGAGCTCCGCGACTCATCACGCGTGACGACCTCAAACTGATGAAGCCCGGCGCCGTGATTATCGATGTCGCGGTGGATCAAGGCGGCTGCGTCGAAACCACCCGGCCGACAACCCATTCCAGCCCGACGTATGTGATTGACGGCATCGTTCACTATTGTGTCACGAATATGCCCGGTGCAGTCGGGCGGACAAGCACGCATGCGCTCTGTAACGTGACTCTGCCCTACGTCATGCGACTCGCCAATCAAGGTCTGCAGACAGCAACGACGAATGATCCAGGGTTTGCGAACGCCGTGAATCTGCATCAAGGTCGCGTCACCAATCGCCCCGTGGCCGATACGTTTCAATTGCCGTACTCGCCATTCACCGCTTGAGTCATCGCGGGGCAAAGGCAAGTCGACCGGTAGGGCTTGAGCGTAACTCAAGTCCCGCCGGGTGTCGGGCGCAACCAAAAACAAACGCCGTCGCTGACTCCGGAGTCAATGAATTCGCGTTCGACGAATTCATCGTGGTCTGCAGGTGGCCGCCGCCGAATCATTCGTCGTCGAGGTCGGTTCCCATGATCTCGTCTTCGAATTCATCCATGTCGATTCCCTTATCCAGGGCCGACGAAATCAATTCCTCGCGTTCGCCCCTCTGATCATCCGATTTGGAGCGGAAGTACAGCTTGATCGGCACTTCCTTGAACGGCAATCGTTCGCGCAAGACCCCAAGCAGATATCGCTTGTAATCTTCGTCGAACAGTTCGGCCGCATTGCACTTGATGACAATCGTCGGAGGTTCGGTCGAGACTTGCGTCGCATACAGAATTCGTGGTGTGCGATTCATCCGCACTGGTGGCGGAGCATTCTTGACGGCTGCACGAACGAGCTTATTGAGCTCTCCCGTTTTCGCACGAAAACGAGATTGCTTATAGATCGACTGGGCGAGGTTGATCAATTTCTTGATGTTACGGCCCTCTTTGGCCGTGATGACGCAAACAGGAACGTGTCGCATATGCGAGAAGTTCTTGAACAGGTACTCGGCCCAGTCCGTCGTGGCAGTTGCTTCTGGAGCCAGATCCCACTTGTTCACGACGAAGATGCAAGGCTTGTGTTCGGAGTGAATTTCACCAACCAGTTGCTTGTCAACCTTCGAGACGGTTTCAAGGCAGTCAAAGAACATCAACACCACATTCGCACGTCGAATACTGCGTTTGGCGCGGGCTAGGCCGTACCATTCCACGTTGTTCGCAAGACTCTTTCGCTTGCGGACACCGGGCGTATCGATGGCGATGAAGGCCTTTTCGTCCATTTGAAACCGGACGTCGATACTGTCGCGCGTCGTGCCGGGAATCTCGCTGACGATGACGCGATCATCGTCAGCAAGTTGGTTGATGAAGGTGCTCTTGCCGACGTTGCGCCGTCCGACAATGGCCAGTTTCAGCTCGGGCACTTCTTCGAGTTGCTCGCCTTCTTCGGCCTCCGAGTCATCAGCGTCAGGCAAGACCTTCAAAATGGAATGCAGCAGAAGGTCTTGATTCCGGTTGCCTTTGACGCTGATGGTGACCATCGGTGCGTCGGCGACCTGATAGAACTCAGCAACTTCCTGATCCACTTTCGGCGAGTCACATTTGTTGACGACCAGCAGCTTAGGCTTTTCGATCTTCCAAAGTCGCCGACTGACTTCCTGATCGAGCGCGGTGATTCCCGCCGGCCCTTCAACGACGAACATGATCACGTCAGCTTGTTCGATGGCAATTCGAATTTGGGTATCGACTTCGTCGGTCAGTTCTCCGACATCGACGATTCCAATTCCCCCCGTATCGATCAGCTCGAAATAGCGATCTTCCACATGCATCAAATAGGTCACACGGTCTCGTGTGACGCCAGCCATTGGATCAACAACCGAAACTCGCTTATGAGCGAGCCAGTTCATAATGGAGCTTTTGCCAACATTGGGACGACCGACGATGGCGACTTTGGGCACGGACATTCTGCAGATCTCAACGAAAGCGTGTTTTTTCGGAACCACGCATCATAGCAAACCGGACGCCAAAGTTCAGCCCCTGACGACTGGTAGAAAGAAACCAACCCCTCGTCGTTCAACCTGGAGCCAACGGAGACTGCGAGATTGAGACGTGATTGGTGGCAGTACGTCGAAGGAACACAAGCAGACTTGATCCACGCGAAAACCGCGCTCTTTGTCGAGCCGCGGTTCAACGAGGAAGTGTTGTAGCCCTGTTAGCCGACCAGGCGATTGCGATGCAACAGAATACAGTACTACGACTTACGAAATAGCAGCGGCATCAGTTCACAGCCGCGATCAAGCACGGTCGGGGATTTGGCCGCAACGACTTCGTCGTAGGTCGGCGACTGATCGGGAATGACACCCGTTCCACACATCGCAAAGGGAACATATCCGTGGCTGTGCGTTTTCGTGCGCAAGAATGTGGGGTGATCGGGGCAAACCAGCAATCGATAGTCCCCCTGCGATTTCAAATATTCGTGCAGAGGGCCCACGATGTGCTGGTCGATTTGTTCCAACGCGCGGACCTTTTCGTCGGCCTTGCCTTCGTGCGACGCCTCGTCGGTGGCCTCAACATGAACCACGATAAAATCTGTCACATCGTCTTTCAGAGCTTGAATCGCGGCGCGACCTTTTGCGGCATAGTCGGTGTCGAGGTAGCCCGTCGCCCCTTCGACTTCAATGACGTTCCAGCCCAGCAGTCGGCCCAATCCTCGGAGCAGGTCAACTGCGGTAATGACGGCGCCGCGCTGTCCGAACCGCTCCAGAAACGACTTGAAGGCCGGGCGCTGCCCCTGTCCCCAGAGCCAGGTTTGCGTCGCGGTATGAACGCCCGAAGCGGCTCGCGCTAGATTCTCTGGAGACCCTGCCAGGACGGGTTGGCTGCGTTGCATCAAGTCGCGCAGCAACTCCGAACCGGGTCCGCTGGGCAGAAAAGTTTCGATCAATTGATCGGTGATGTCGTGCGGTGGCGTTGTTGAAGTTTGAGGTCCAAATGGCGCGGCCTCCCCGCGCGCTCGGTAAACCAGCAGATTTCGATAGCTCACACCGGCATAAAATTTCCAATGCTCATCGCCGCAGACGTCGCGCTGCAATCGCTCCACCAAACTGCGCGCCAGGTCGTTCGGAATCTGCTCGGCCGTGAAACTTCGCATCCGTCCGTCTTCGACCGTGACGAAATTGCAACGAATACACCAATCGAGCGGACCGAGTTCGATTCCTTGAGCGGCGGCTTCCAGCGGCGCGCGGCCCGTGTGGTATTCCAGCGGGTCGTATCCAAACAGGCTCATCGTTCCGACATCGCTGCCCGAGGGCATCGACGCCGGCACATGGTCGGCTCGTCCGACCATTCCCAGTCGCGCCACTTCATCCATCCGAGGAATGTTCGCCGCTTGAAGTGGAGTCTTACCCCCCAAAACGGCTTGTGGTTCGTCAGCAACACCGTCGGGAATGACCAATGCGAATTTCATGGAATTTGTTGTCGTGAGAGTCGGGGGCGGGGGACGAATTCACTCACTTCGTCACCGTGATACTGGTTTTTAGCTGAGGCGACGGGGAAATGTCGATTGCAGCGAGGGTGATCGGCTCGCAAATGTACAAGCCATAGCCCGTCTATTCGTGAAAGACGACTTTGTCACCCGGAAAGACCGGGCCTTCTACGCAAACGCGGCGATAATCCCACGTTCCGTCGTCCTGTCGAATCTTGGTGACACAGCTAAAACAGGCACCGAAGCCACAGGCCATCGGCGTTTCGAGCGACAGCCAGGTCGGAATCCGAACGCTGGCAGCCAGCCGATTGACCGCTTGCATCATCGGCTCGGGACCACAGCAATACAGGGCTGTCGCAGCCGGTTTTTCAGCGAACACATTCTTCAAGACATCGGTCACGAAACCACGACGTCCAGCGGAACCATCATCCGTCGAGATGCGGACATCGATTCCCTCGGCCTGAAATTCTTCAACCCCCGCCAGATACTCAACGCCACGCACACCGTAGCACAGCGTAATTCGGGATGGTGCTGTGCAAACAATCCGTGCGGGATCACCATAAACACGACGTTTCAACGCTTCTCGCACGACCGCCAGAAACGGTGTTTGACCGATTCCCCCCGCGGCGATGACCAGATGACCGGACGGAGGAAGTGGAAAACCATTCCCCAACGGCCCCCACATTTCGACGCGGCTCCCGACCGACAAGGACTCCAGGACCGATGTCATTTTGCCCACAACGACATAGCCGAAATCGAGCCCTGCCGGGTGACCGTCGGCATCGGTGTAGATATCGTAGAGTGCAAAAGGGCGACCCAGCAGCGGGTCACTGCGCCCCGGGATGCGGACCATGAAAAACTGGCCAGGCACAATTTGTCTGGCAATGGCGGGACAACTCAGGCGCATCCGCCAGGTA
This sequence comes from Schlesneria paludicola DSM 18645, assembly GCF_000255655.1. Lineage (NCBI taxonomy): Bacteria > Pseudomonadati > Planctomycetota > Planctomycetia > Planctomycetales > Planctomycetaceae > Schlesneria > Schlesneria paludicola. Next base: position 966,000 of record NZ_JH636434.1, read on the forward strand.
TTCTTCGCCATCAGTTCGTGTTCGACTACCGTCGCAGATTCCTGCACGGCCGTCGACACGACGCCGGGCAGATCAAGCACAACATCATTCATCGTCGGGGTTTCTTCCCTCGTGAACCACCTCGGTTGGCCGACGGAGCCCGAGACCCGGATTTCGATCGCGGACGGCCAACACCTTTCAGTCGTTTTCGATTTGGATTCGAGACGTCCCGTTGCTGCCAGGACGGACGTCCCGACGGCTCGCTCGCGGCATATTGCTTCAGGACCCGAACTTCTGCAGTTGTTAGCGGGCGGTAAGCCGCGGGATCAAGTTCACCCAATTTGATGGGGCCAAACGCCGTTCGGCGCAACTTCAAAACTTTGTGGCCCACTCGTGAAAACAAGCGGCGGACTTCTCGGTTCTGGCCTTCAGTCAGAATGACCTCAACCAATGTGCTTTTCCCGTTCGACTTTACTCGCCGTACGTCCCGCATGCGGAACTTACCTTCGGTGAAGTGCAAACCCTGCCGCAACTGATGAAACGTTTCGTCGCTGGGAATTCCCGCGATGATACAGCGATACACACGTTCGACCTGGAACTTAGGATGGGCGAGGGCGTGTGCCAGTTCACCATCATTTGTCACCAGCAGCAACCCCTCCGACGACTCATCCAGCCGACCGACTGAAAACAATCGTCCGTACCAGGGAGGAAGAAGGTCGATAATCCGGGGACGGCCCTGCGGATCGGCATTCGTGCAGACAACTCCCACCGGCTTGTTGACGATGTAGTACTGCTTTTTCTGAAACTTGATTCGCTCGCCGTCAACGCAAACCTTCTGTGCCTGGGAATCAATCTTGATTCCCAATTCGGTGACCGTCTTTCCGTCAACCGTGACGCGGCCATCACGAATATAGTCTTCGCAGGCCCGCCGCGAGGCGATACCCGCAGATGCCAGAATTTTTTGCAACCGCTCAAACGAGCCCTCATCATCGGGTACGTCGTTGTCGGGTTCAGGAGGCGGTGTTGGTGAGCGGCGGGGCATGGGTCGAACTTCTAAAGGCCAAGGAACGCGTGCGCGAGGGACTGCAATCGGGACAGCCCTAAGATGACAAGAGCTCACAGCCAGTCGACAAACCATTCCCCTATAAGGACTTATGGCTCACAACAATTCGCAATTTCACCCCAAGCATCAAATGGGAAGCAAAAGCTTCCTCTCTGTCGCAGCCGAATCATACCGTGATTTCAAGCGACGAGAAAGGTTCTTCCATCGACGGGCACACCATTGCGTCAGAAAACAAAATCGCCCCGACCCAATGGCCGAGGCGGGAATGTTTCGATGCGAACCGCAAACACGGCCTTACGAGAGGCGACCTCGAGTCAGGCGACGTGAATTCGGAGACCGCCTACTTTCGTCTGGCCGCAGTCACTTTCTGGGCTTTCAATTCTGGAAGATCGAAATCGAAGCTGCCGCCTTTCGCTTCCACTGTCACAGGATTCTTTGTCGATTTCATCGTCGAATACTCGAGAGGCACCCATTGGACGCCGCCCAACTCTTGCGGCGTTTTGGGCTCACGTTCCCCAGCCTGATCGGGAAGCGGAGCACCATCGGGCATCCGGAACTGCGAAAAAAAGACGTGGTATTCGCCTGGCTCGATGCCCGGCTTTCCGGTGGCATGCCTTAAAACAAAATTGCCCTGATCATCGGTCGTCGCTGAGCCGCCCAGATTCTTTCCGGCCGTTTTCGGCGCAAAAACAACCAGCCCTTTTTCGAACGGGTCAGAACCTTTGACTGTCACTTTGCCTTTGACCGGAGCCACTTTGATTTCGTTCGCGGCACCACCGCATCCGACCACGGCACTGACCACCCACAGGCCAACAACTGAACCTGCGTTTCGCAAACGACTGAATTCTCGCGTCGACATGACTCTTTTGTCCGTGATTTATGTGACGCGCCGGTTGATCTGAGATCGTCCGACGTGACAAGAAAATTAAGAAGACAGCCCGATCGAAAGCCGCAGCTCTCGACCGGGCTGATGTTTTTCATCGCAGGGAACTCCGTCCTGACAGACAGGAAAAGTCCCACGCGTCATTTAGAACTCGCCCACAACTTCACCGCCTGCACCCGTGCAGAGAGCACGAATGACTTGCCACGAAATGTTCTCCGAAATGAATCGGACGCTACCGTCGGCCATCGAGGCATGGCAACCACCGACGTGATAGCTGAATGGTTCATCGTTAGGACCGCAATTGTTTGCTGTCCAGTAGCAAGTGGTTGCCGATCCACCAACAGGATTTCGGGTGTTGTTGATGATGTTGCTGTTCCCGCCAACCATGTAAGGAGGGCCAGACACGCCGCTGCCGTTGTCTGGATCAGCCCAGCGATTGGTCATCGTCGCGGCGTCGGTTGGTCCGCTCGCCACTTTTGTCAAATCGACGGTTGCGCCTGAGGCGGCCGCGAGGAGCAGCAACTGCGTACCATCGAGTCCTGGAGCTCCACCAATCGTATTGGGGGCAGCCAGCTTGCTGCCGACGGTGTTGGCGGGACGACCCGAATCTTCGATGACGGCAATCGTGTTGCTGGTTCCGTCTGTCATACCGCTGATCTTGTTGCCGAACAGACCGTAAGCCGAATCGCTGAACGACTCGCCATTGAGTGCGGTCAACGTGGCAGCGTTACGTGTACCGGTTGTCGGATCAATATCTTCGTAGGCAACGGGCATATATTCGTTCAACCCGTAGCCGCGGAAGTCGGTTTGACCAACAGGGCTCGATGGGCACATGAACGCGGCGATTTTTGTCTTCGCAGCGGTGGCATTCGTGCTGTTGGCACTGTTGGTGTAGTGATAGTTGAAGTTCATCAGGTTGTAGGTATTGCCCTGATCCAGGTACGGCAGAATCAACGAATGCATCGAGGCTGGGAACCAAGGGTGTGCCGTGGTTTGCGAAGCCCCAAGCAGATTGACGTTGTCGCGGCATGCACCTTCACCGGCGGATGGGAATCGGCTGTAGGTCGATTCGTAGTTAAACGCCGCCAAGCCAATTTGCTTCAAGTTGTTCTTGCATTGTGTGCGGCGGGCAGCTTCGCGAGCCTGCTGAACGGCTGGCAACAGCAACGCGATCAGAACCGCGATGATGGCGATCACCACCAGCAATTCAATCAGTGTGAATGCTTTACGAAACGGCTTCTTTGACATTCTTTCAGTTTTCCTTACCTGAGAAACGAACCATGACAAGACACAAACCGCAAAACAAATCGCAGGGGGCGATTTGACGCTTAAACCCTCGACGCTCTTCTTCCCTGAGCTTTCGGTCCATCCTCCCTGAGCCGCAACCGCGACTGTTCAACCCAATTCATTCCTCCTGAAATTGCGGGTGGACCGTGACCTAAAAGAACTCTCATCGGAACCAGCGGAATACCGTTGACCGGCGTCCAGCGAATCCGATCCTATTTCACGCCAATGTGGTCTTGATGAAGGCCGCACGAATTTCGAATGAACCACCGCCTGACGTGGAATCTGTCGATCAAGCCAACATGACTGCTGCTCAATCAAGTCCCTCTCCACCAGAACGATTCGTGGAACCTCCGCAACGGAATCGTGTCGTGAGGCGGGATGCTATCGATGGAAAATGAAGGTTGTGTGAACAATCCGTGAGCTCTTCGCGAGAAATCTTCGCGATGCGAAAACCGGCAAAGTTACCTTCGTTTCACGCGAGGCCAATGGCGAAGTCGGATTTGAAGCGTGGACCCGCCTTGCTCAACGAACTGCAACCGAACTGGTATTTTTCCCGTAACTTGCAATCATGTTAAGACTCAAGACGAAACTGGGCATTTTCTGTCCACGATCGAACACCTCGACGACAATCAATAGATGCGTGCAGTAACGGTGCCGACCAGCGGATCGACGTCACAATCCCATCACTCGCGGAAACTTGCGTGTCCATGTCCGATTCGACGACAGTGAATCACTCGCTCAAAGATCGCGTTCAGTCCTTGCGATTACCGCCTCCTGCGCCCACGGCCAGCGGAGGTGGAAAGCTGCCTTGGATTTTGGTGGTCATCCTGGGCTGTGCTGTGGCGTATTTGCTGACGGCCGGCAGCCCGTTCGAATCGGCCCGCAAAAGTGCCGTGACCGACGAGGGGAAGTCCTCCGCGAGCGCCACGCCCACTCCGAAACCGGCGACTGCCAGTCAAGTGGCCGGTCCGGTCGTTGAATCCAAGGGATATATCATTCCAGAACAGCAAATCCTGGTGAGCCCTCAGGTCAGTGGCCGAGTTCTGGAACTGAATTTTGAGGCGGGACAAAGGATCGAACGGGACTTTGTACTCGCCGTTTTGGACAACACGGAATATCAGGCGGAATACGAGCGAGTGTACGCGATGCTCGAGGCTTCCAAAGCCAACCTCGCAGAGCTGCGCGAAGGGTCTCGGCCCGACGAAATCAAACAGGTCAAAGCAGAGTTGGCAGAGGCTCAAACGAACCTTGAACAGGCCGAACGTGATTACAAACGGGCGAAAGAACTGTCTGTCAACGGCTTTGTGAACAAACAAGACTTCGAGACATCGGAGTCACAGTATCAGATGGTCAAAAATCGAGTGGCCAGGCTGGCCGCGACCACACAACTGATGGTCGACGGACCACGGCAGGAACGAAAGTTGGCTGCGGAGGCTCAAGTTCGACAAGCCGAGGCCGAACTGCGGCGTGCGAAATGGCGACTCGACAACTGCACAATCGTCGCCCCGATTTCGGGAACAGTTCTGAAGAAGAATGCCGAACTGGGAAATCTGGTGAATCCCGTCGCCTTCAATGGCTCGTTCAGCCTGTGCGACATGGCTGATTTATCCAAACTGGAAGTCGAACTATCGATTCAAGAGCGTGAGATTTCCAAAGTCAAAAAAGGACAGCGGTGCAAGGTTCAACCCGAAGCCTATATGGACCGGTCGTACGACGGGGTCGTCTCGCGCTTGATGCCCATTGCGGATCGCGCGAAAGGTGCCGTTCCGGTCCGCGTTCGGTTGAAGGTACCGCCAGAAGAAGAGGGCCAGTTCCTGAAGCCGGAAATGGGAGCGATTGTGCGTTTCTACGACGAGATTATCGAGGAAGAGACCGCGCCGCCGACCAACCAACTTCGCAAGGGCCCCTCAGAACACGAGCCCAATGCCACGTCGCAAACGCCTTGATGAACGGTTCTGGCCAAACCGATTTCGCGCTTTGTCGCACTCTCGACGAAGAATATCGAGCCACTTGTAGAGGAACTGTTAATGTCCGGTGCCGATGCGTGTGTGGAAGTCCACGATGTCCATAAGTCGTTCAAACGTGGCAGCGAAGTTCTGGACGTGTTGAATGGACTGAATCTGGTGGTCAACCAGGGTGAGTTCGTGGCGCTGATGGGCCCATCGGGATCCGGCAAAACCACATTGCTGAACTTGATTGCCGGACTGGACCAACCAACTGTCGGGACGATTCATGTCCAGGGCGAAGAAATCTCAAAGATGTCCGAAGGGCAGCTCGCAGGTTGGCGAACTCGCAATATCGGCTTTGTGTTTCAGTTCTATCATCTGTTGCCGGTTCTCACCGCGTTTCGCAATGTCGAACTTCCTCTCTTGCTGTTGCCACTCTCCGCTGCCCAACGACGCCAGCAGGTCACGACGGCACTCGACATCGTCGGACTGAGCGATCGAATGTGGCATCGTCCCGGCCAACTGTCCGGCGGCCAGCAGCAACGCGTGGGGATCGCTCGCGCCATCGTAACCGATCCAACGCTGATCGTGGCGGACGAACCGACAGGGGACCTGGATGCAAAATCGGCAGATGAAATTCTGAATCTGCTGGTGGAGCTGAAGAATACGCTCAATAAGACCATCGTCATGGTGACCCACGATCCGCGCGCGGCAGCGCGTGCCGATCGATGCGTTCACCTCGACAAAGGACGTCTGGCCGTCGAAGCGCCGACGCATTAAGGGACTGATCACGTGAAATTCCTTATCCTGGTTGTGGAAAATATTCGCCGCAATCTGGTTCGAACGACTCTGACGTCGCTGGGAACCATGATGCTGGTGCTGGTGGTGACTCTCGTCTTTACCGTCCTGACCACGCTCGATGCCGTGACGACGGAAAAGAGTGCGAACATCAAGGCGATCGTCACGGAAAAGTGGCAGATCCCCAGCCTGATGCCGTATTCGTACGCCGCAGGCCTGATCGAAGGGGGGGCGGCTCCCGATGACCCTAACGCCGTCCGACCGCAAGACTGGATGACCTGGGGTTTCTTTGTCGGATCGACCGAATCCAATCCGGCCAAACGCGGATACGAGAATCTATTCTTCTCGTTCATCATGGAACCGGAAAAAGCCCGGACCATGCTCGACAACATTGATGCGTTGAATGACCAGCAGGCCGAAGTGCTGAATGAGGCAATTAAAAAAATTCAGGAAAAACGCAATGGCGTGATCATCGGGGAAGGGCGATTGGCCAAACTGAAAAAGAAAATTGGAGATCGCATCACCGCATACGGCAGAAACTATCGCGACATCAATCTCGAATTGGAGATCGTTGGAACCTTCCCCAAAGAGACGTCTCAGTACACCGACAGCGCAATTATCCGCCGCGATTTTTTCGAAACCGAGCTCGATACCTACAAAGCGTCACACAACAACAAACCGCACGCGTTGGCGGACAAATCGCTCAGCCTCGTCTGGTTGCGGGTTCCTGACCGGATGTCATTCAACAAACTGACCGAGCAGATTCTAACGGCGCCTTCGTTCTCGAACCCACCGGTCAAGTGCGAGACCTCATCGACCGGGATCGCATCGTTCTTGGATGCCTACCGCGACATCATCTGGGGCGTTCGCTGGCTGCTGGCGCCGGCCTGCATGTTGGTCTTGTCGCTGGTCATTTCCAATGCGATCAGTATCAGTGTTCGCGAACGGCGGATCGAATTCGCGGTGTTGAAGGTGCTGGGCTTCTTGCCGTGGCAGATCCTGTGCCTGGTCCTGGGCGAAGCGCTCTTGATCGGAACATTGTCCGGTCTGGCCAGTGCCGGTCTCGCCTACGGTGTGATTAACGGTGTCTGGGGTGGACTTCCATTCCCCATTGCCTTCTTCCCGAAGTTTGCGGTGCCCATCAATTGTTTGTGGTGGGGTGCCGCGATGGGTGCCGCCACCGCATTTGTGGGCAGTTTTTTCCCCGCCTGGTCAGCTCGAGGGGTTCGCGTGTCAGACGTGTTCTCCAAAGTTGCGTGATCGATTCTGCGAGGATCGCAGAATCGACTTGAGGCCCCTATTGACTTGGCGTCTGATTTTGAATTGAAGAGATTTTGCCAATGGAAATCCCCCTCCTGATCGCCGCAGCCCCCTGGCAGGTCTTCGGTGCGTCGTCGCCCATCTTGAAGGCGATTTTCGCGGGCGCTGCAGCGTTGGTGCTGATTCTGCTTCTGATCGGCAAAGTGCCGCTCAGCTACAACATCATGAACTTGACGACCCGCTGGCTGACCACGTTGTTCATGGTCGGTTCATTCACGCTGGTGATTGGCGTTCAAATCGCCTTACTCGCCTTCGTCAACGGCATGTATGCGATGACAGAATCGAGCGGACAGCCGGGGAACGTCATGATCATGTCCGAAGGCTCGACCGATGAGGCATTTAGCAATCTTGGATTTGCGGACGCCACCGAAATTGAAACGCAAGAAGGGATCGCGCGTGATGAAAACGACCGAGCGCTCGTCAGTCGGGAGACCTATCTGGGAATCTCGCAACAGGTGACGGACCAGAAGACCGGATACGTCAAACGTCGCTTCCTGCAGGTGCGCGGCGTCGACGAACCCGCCATGTCCCTGAAGGTTCATGGTCTGAAGCTGGTACCGGGCGGCGAGTATTTCTCGGATTCGGGTGTGCGTCAGATCAACGATTCGGGTGAAACGGCCATTGAGGCGATGCTGGGAGCCGCGATTGCCCGGGAACTGAGTACCGATCGCACGGAAGAAATGCTCGCGACCGCCAAGCGAAAAGATCGACTGGACGTGGGAGATACCTTCAAGATTGGTGAACGCGTCTGGTATGTCACCGGTGTGCTGGAATCATCCGGTACCGTCTATGACTCCGAAGTCTGGACACGGCAATCACAGGTCGGCCCCCTGTTTGGCAAATCGAATTACACCACCTTTTGCGTGCGAGCTCGTCCGGACTACCGCAAGGACGAACGTCAGGCGTTGATCGCCCGACGGAAGGAATCGGCACGTGTGGCATTTGAGGAAGCGACAAAACTCAAAGCCGAAGACAAAACCGCACCAACACCTCAATTGCAGGTGATTCGCGAAGAGTACACCGAGGACGAATGGGGAGCCGAGCTGCTGAAAGAATACTTCGGCACCGAGTACAAGAAAGCGGCCGTCAGCCCTCAAGTCGAGAAAACCTACTTCGCCAATCTCTCGGCAACAAACGTGCAATTCCTGGGAATGGCAATCATTGTCGCCCTGATCATGTCGCTGGGCGGATTGTTTGGAGTCATGAATACGATGTTTGCGGCCATCAGCCAGCGGACAAAGGATATCGGCGTCCTGCGGCTGCTGGGCTTTAAGCGTTGGCAAATTCTGGTCTCGTTCTTGCTCGAATCAATTGTCTTAGCGCTGGTGGGTGGTGCGATCGGCTGCTTGTTTGGATCGTTGTGTGATGGATTCACTGCGAACAGCATTGTGACGGGCGGCCCCGGCGGCGGCGGAAAATTCGTTGTCCTACGACTGACGGTTGATGCCAGCACGATTGCCATCGGGATGCTTCTGGCGCTCGCCATGGGAATCTTTGGGGGATTGATTCCTTCACTTGGTGCGATGCGCCTGAGTGCGCTCAAAGCGCTTCGCTGATCTTGTTGTGTGATTTCCCAAGTCTGCAATACATGGGCATTGGGCAGCCTCGGTGCCGACGCCTCCGTCGGCCCGGTACATTTCGCGCCGATGCGGCCGTGGTCCGAATGAATGATCGCGCCTTATTGAACCTTTTGAACCTTACTTCGACACGGCGGACATTCCTGCGGACAATTTGAATTCCGCGAAACAATCACGATGTCGAGGATATTCACTTGTGATTGGTCGCGTCCCGGTCTACACGCTCTGATTCAGAATCGAAAAGGAAAACCTGTTTCCACGTGAATTCAATTGCAGCGGACTGAACCTTGTCGGCGACGGCGTTGTGATTCATGATAACGGAACACGATGCGCATCGATCCTGATTCGTTCCTGCGGCACCTGTTGTGGACGTTGTCGAACGGGAATGAGGGCCGATTCAATTCGTCGGGATAACTGATTGATGGGGCCAGTGCTGCTGCCCACGGAGGCGGCTTGAAGAAGGGTTGAAAGCATGACTCGTGGCGGTTGGCGGCTCGCGATCGGTTTGATGGTGGTTTTCACGCGCTGGGGACAGGCCGATGACGCGGGACGGGTCGATTTCAATCGCGACGTCCGGCCGATCCTTTCTGACAACTGCTTTCTGTGTCATGGCCCCGACGACGCGAATCGGAAGGGCGGCCTACGACTGGATCAGCGCAATGGGGCATTGGCCGCCGCCGAATCCGGTGAGAAGTCGATCGTTCCAGGCAAACCAGAGGCCAGCGAACTTGTCCGCCGCATTCTGTCGGACGATGCAGATCTGGTCATGCCCCCCACGGCCTCGAAGAAGTCGCGGCTGACCAAATCGCAAGTGACGATTCTCAGACGCTGGATCGAACAGGGGGCGGAATACACCTCGCACTGGGCATTCAAAGCTCCTGAGCGTTCTGCCCTTCCGCAATCAACGGGGACACTTGCCGACTGGCCCCGAAATGCCGTCGATACGTTCATTCTCGACAAACTGAAGCACGAGCATTTGTCTCCCGCGCCAGAAACGGATCGCATCACATGGCTCAGGCGACTGAGTCTCGATCTGATCGGATTGCCGCCGACTGTTGCAGAAGTCGATGCATTCGTTGCCGACCAAAGCTCCGATGCGCATCGCAAGCAGATCGAACGTTTGCTGGCGTCACCGCATTACGGCGAACGCTGGGGCCGTCACTGGCTTGATGCCGCACGCTATGCCGATTCCGATGGATTCGAAAAAGACAAGTCTCGGCAAGTCTGGTTCTATCGTGACTGGGTCGTGAATTCCTTCAATCGCGATCTTCCCTATGACCAGTTTGTCATCGAGCAATTGGCCGGAGACCTGTTGCCCAATCCCACTCAAGACCAGATCGTCGCAACGGGGTTCCTGCGGAATTCAATGTTGAATGAAGAAGGTGGCGTTGATCCAGAACAATTCCGGATGGATGCGATGTTCGATCGAATGGAAGCGATCGGAAAAAGCATCCTTGGGCTGACGATCCAATGTGCTCAATGCCACACGCACAAATACGATCCGATCACCCACGACGAGTACTATCGTCTGTTTGCGTTTCTGAACAACGATCACGAAGCACAGCGCATCGTCTACACAACCGACGAACTCGTCAAGATTGCCGACCTGCACGCGCAAATGAACGAAGTCGAACGACAATTGAAACAGGCCACGCCCGATTGGGCGACGCGCATGGCGGCATGGGAAGCGGATCTGATTGCAGCTCAGGCAGCAGCTCCACGTTGGACCAGCCTAAAATTGGCGAACGCTGGTGACAATGGCCAGCGGTATTTCGACATGGATGACGGGTCGATTTTGGCGCAGGGCTACGCACCGACAAAGTTCACGACCCTTCTACGCGGCGATACCGACCTCAAGGGAATCACCGCGATTCGACTGGAACAATTAAATGACCCCAATCTCCCCTGCAACGGGCCTGGACGATCGTCGCTGGGTACCGCGGCTCTCAGTGAGATTTCCGTCTCGGTGGTCAATCAGAAGAACCCCGAACAACAGTCGACTGTCAAGTTTGTGAAAGCGACGGCCGATTTCGGGAACGCCGAGAAGGAGCTGGAAGAACAGTACAAAGACAAATCGGGTAAGCGGCGTGTGACGGGCCCCGTCGATTTCGCAATCGACGGCAATGACGACACAGCGTGGGGGATCGATGCCGGTCCGGGCCGCCGAAATGTCCCTCGACAGGCGGTATTCGTCGCAGAACAACCGTTTGGATTTGAGGAGGGAACAACGTTGACCATTTCGCTGAAGCAAAACCATGGCGGATGGAATAGCGATGACAACATGAATCACAATTTGGGACGATTCCGTCTTTCAGCGACGTCGGCCGCCAATGCGGTGGCTGATCCCGTGCCCGAAACCGTTCGTCAAGCAGTCTCACTTCCAAAAGATCAACGAACGGCCGAGCAACACGCGGCACTCTTTTCGTACTGGCGGACAACCGTTGCAGACTTCAAGTCGGCGAATGACCAGATTGAAGCCCTGTGGCAACATTGGCCGACCGGTTCGACGTCGTTGACTCTTCAGCAGCGAATGAGCCCCCGCGACACACGCCTCTTGAAGCGGGGTGATTTTTTGAAGCCCGACAAGTCTGTACGACCGGGGGTTCCCGCGGTCCTTCATCCGCTCGCACAGGCCAACAGCGCCAATCAACTCAATCGGTTGACGCTGGCCCAATGGCTGGTTGATCGTCGCAGTCCTACAGCCGCGCGCGTCATCGTCAATCGCGTCTGGCAGGCCTACTTCGGCACGGGACTTGTGAGTACCAGCGAGGATTTGGGGACGCAAAGCGAAGTTCCCAGTCATCCCGAATTGCTCGACTGGTTGGCTGTCGAGTTGATGTCACCGGAACATCTGCTGCCCGGCGAAACGGCGGTCGCACCATGGAGTCTTAAGCATCTGCACCGACTCATCGTCGGCAGTGCCCTATACCGGCAATCGAGTCGCATTACTGACGAATTGTACGAACTTGACCAATTCAATCGGTTGCTCGCCCGGGCACCCCGTTTGCGTGTGGAGGGCGAAGTGGTTCGCGACATTGCGCTCTCGGCCAGCGGATTGCTGAATCCGAAGCAGGGTGGACCGAGCGTATTCAGTCCGGCACCTGCGTTTCTGTTTCAGCCGCCAGCCAGTTATGGCCCCTTTACGTGGACAGAAGCGACGGGAGCCGAACGATATCGTCGGGGGCTCTACACCTTCCGCCGTCGCTCAACACCTTATCCAATGCTGACAAATTTCGACACTCCAAACGCCGATTCCGCGTGCGTCCGTCGACCTCGTTCAAACACACCCCTGCAAGCACTGACCATGCTCAACGAAACGATCTTTATGGAAGCCGCGCGGGGGCTGGCGCTCCTGACGGTAAGAGAGGGCGGCGGCGATACCCCAAGTCGATTGGTGTTCGCGTTCCGACGCTGCGTCTCGCGTCCACCGACCGAGTCAGAGCAGTCCTTGCTGTTGGATCTCTTCGAAAAACAGAAGTCGAGATTCTCAAGTGCCGACGCTCATCCTTGGGAACTCGCGGCAAATGATCCCCAGAACCCTCCCGAATTGCCCGAGGGAACATCGGCCAGTGACGCCGCGGCATGGACCGTCGTCAGCCGGGTCCTGTTAAATTTGGATGAGACGGTCACCAAAGAGTAGCCGCCACTGGCCATTTCAAGTGCGAAGTCGCCGTCCGAGCGACCGCCAGCTCCGTCGTCAATCCCGAAATCTGGTCGAGCGATGGAACATGAATAGTTGACGTAATCGTCAATCTCATATGATTTTGCTTTTCTTATTCGGCAGACCTTGACGCGTTGAGTGCCTTCGTTCTGTTCGAACCTGCCCGAAATGAGGTCACGATTCGTTGACGCTGAAATGTGGCGCTGCGTATGATTGCGTATCGGCGAAAGCGATACTGGCTACGCCGTGTTATTTCATATGCAGATACAACGCCGAATGGCCGATGATGGTTGTCCTAGATCGCCATGTCGACGACGCACCGCCAATAAGACCTTCAAAGACATCAGAGAACTGACACTGGACTTCCGCTTTCATGAATCTTCGCGATCTCGAATTGTTTTGCGAAGTGGCGTTGCGAGGGAGCTTCTCCAAAGCCGCCAAGACGCATCATATTTCGCAGCCAGCGGCCAGCGAGATCGTAAAGGGCTTGGAAGAGCATTTGGGGTGTGAACTGCTGAACCGTGCGATTCGACCGCTGGAACTGACTCCTGAAGGGCGAATTTATTACGACGGATGCCGCGAACTTTTGGATGGCTATCGGCGTCTAGAGGATCGCATCCTGCAACGTCGCGATAAGGTCGTCGGGCCAGTCCGAATCGCGTCGATCTATTCCGTCGGCCTTTTGCAAATGGACTGTTACGTCAAAGAGTTTGAACGGCTATTTCCCGATGCCGCACTCGACTTGCAGTACGTTCATCCCGAACAAGTGCTTAACAGCGTGCTCAACGAAGAAGTCGATTTGGGGCTGATGTCGTTTGCCCCCCGTCGCGCCGACTTGGTTTACGAAACCTGGCAAGACCAGAAAATCGTCGTGGTTGTTTCGCCTCAGCATCCGTTTGCCAAACGCACAAGTTTGCGTGTAGCGGAACTGGATGGGGAAGCTTTGGTCGGGTTCACGTCAGAATTACGGATGCGGCAAGAGATCGATCGCTGGCTAAAACAGGTCAAAGTTTCGGTCAATGTCGTTCATGCATTCGACAACATCGAGAACATCAAACGGGCGGTGGAAGTGGGATCGGGACTGGGGCTGTTGCCCGTTCCAACAGTTCGCCGCGAGGTGGAATTCGGTTCGCTCGTGGCAATCGAACTGGAGGATGTTGATTGGGTGCGTCGTCTCGACATCGTCTATCGCCGGACGAAACCTTTCACCACGGCGATCAGCCGATTCCTCGAGTTGCTTCATCAAGATCCAGAAACGTTTTCACGTACCGTGGCCCCAATTCAGACGACCTCTGTTCAGGATGTGGACGTGCCTGCCACACCCGCACAGTCCACCGCCACATCACCTGTTATTCGATAAATTGTTGATTTTCTGTTCACAAAAGAGCACGTGCAACTCGCAGTTCTTTTGAGACAGAAGCAACGGACACAATGCCTTTTTCGCCGTCGATTGAAAGCTGAGAAATGACCGAACCCTTCTTCACCCGACATCCCGAACTATTTTTCTCCGATGGAACCCCCAAGGCGCAGGGTCTGTACGATCCCGCCAACGAACACGACTCGTGCGGCGTCGGTTTCGTCGCGCATATCAAAGGGCAGCAGTCGCGACAGATCGTCGATGATGCGCTGCGGATGCTGAAACACATGGCCCATCGCGGTGCCTGTGGCTGTGAAGCCAACACGGGCGACGGAGCCGGGATTCTGACATCGATTCCTCATGCGTACATGGCGAAAGTCGTGAAGCAGGATTTGAATGTCACGCTCCCTGCCGCCGGCACCTACGGACTGGGACTCGTCTTTCTTCCCACAGATCCTGAACAGCGACAGTCCGCCAAGGCAACTGTCGAACAGGTCATCAAAGAGCAGGGGCAGGTCCTGCTGGGATGGCGGCCTGTGCCGCATGATCCAGAGGGTGCGGACATTGGTCCCTCCGCACGAGCGGCGATGCCTGTCTTCGAGCACTTGCTGGTCGCCGCCCAACCGGGTCTCGATCAAGACGCCTTCGATCGACAGTTGTTTGTCATCCGCAAGCGTGCCAGCCATGCCGTGCGTGAAGGCAACCTGCCACAGGCTCTGAAGTTCTATATCTGCTCGCTGTCGTCGAAGATCCTGATCTACAAGGGAATGTTGACATCCGAGCAGGTTCTGCCTTTCTTCAACGATCTGCAAGACGCCGACTACGTCTCGCACCTGGCGATGGTTCACAGTCGATTCTCGACGAACACCTTCCCGAGTTGGGACCGCGCCCATCCGCAGCGTTACATCGCTCACAATGGTGAAATCAACACTGTTCGCGGAAACGGCAACTGGATGTTCGCTCGTCAGGGGATGATGCAAAGCGAGCTCTTCGGCAAAGATCTGGAAAAGCTATTCCCTTTGATCGAGCCGCACTGCTCGGACTCGGGTAACTTCGACAACGCCCTCGAAACGCTCGTCATGTCCGGCCGAAGTCTGCCGGAAGCCGTCATGATGATGGTGCCCGAAGCGTGGCAGAACCACGAATCGATGCCCGAAAGCAAGCGGGCGTTCTACGAATATCATTCCGCACTGCAAGAGCCGTGGGATGGCCCCGCGTCGATTTCTTTTACAGATGGAAATGTCATCGGCGCGACGCTCGACCGCAACGGTTTGCGTCCCAGCCGCTACTACGTCACACACGACGATCGCGTCATTATGGCTAGCGAAGTCGGTGTATTGGATATCGATCCCAAGAACGTGAAGCTCAAGGGGCGTCTGCAACCTGGCAAGATGTTCCTGGTCGACTTCAAGCAGGGACGCATGATCCCGGATGAAGAACTCAAGAAAGACTTTGCCAGTCGCCGTCCCTATCAGCAATGGCTGAAGAATCAGCGATTGATGCTGAATGAGCTGCCCGCCGCGGAACCGCCGGAACGCATGGTCGGGGATGAATTGCTTTCGCATATGCAGTCGTTCGGTTACACGACCGAAACACTGCAGTTCATGCTTGTGCCGATGATCACGACCAAGAAAGACCCGATCGGTTCGATGGGTGATGACACGGCACTCGCATGTATGAGCGATCAGCCGCGACTGGTCTATGACTACTTCAAGCAACTCTTCGCGCAGGTCACCAATCCGGCGATCGACAGCACGCGTGAAGAAGTGATCATGTCGCTGGAGTGCTACATCGGCCCCGAAGGCAATCTGCTGGATTCCACCGAAGCCCAGTGTCATCGACTCGCCGTGCCGCATCCGATTCTGACCAACGAAGAGCTGGCTGCGATCAAGCATTTGAACTATCGCGGTTGGAAAACCAAGACCATCGATATCACGTACCCCAAGTCCCAGGGGCCTTCAGGATTGAAGTGGGCATTGGACAGGATTTGTGGCGAGGCCCGGCAAGCGATTGCCGACGGCTACAGCCTGATTGTTTTGTCGGATCGATTGGCCAGCGCGCATCGTCTACCCGTCAGCGCGTTGCTCGCGACCGGAGCCGTGCATCATCATCTGGTCTTCAACGAAGAACGAACCCGCCTGGGAATCGTCGTCGAATCGGGTGAAGCACGAGAAGTCCATCACTTCTGCCTGCTCACCGGTTACGGTGCCGATGCGATTAACCCATACATGGCATTCGAAGCGCTCTGGCAACTGCAGGATGATGGCGAACTGTCTGGCGATTGGACGCACGAGCAAATCACCACGGCTTATCGCAAAGCGACCAAGCAGGGAATCCTGAAGGTCATGGCCAAGATGGGGATTTCGACCCTGGCCAGCTACAAGGGTGCCCAGATCTTCGAAGCCGTGGGGATCAGCGACGAAGTTATCAATAAATGCTTCCGGGGTACTCCTAGCCGCATCAGTGGGGTCGGCTTCCAGATCCTGGGTGAAGAAGCCTTCCGTCGACATGAACTGGGTTACCCAACCCGCGAAGCGCATAACCTGCCAGTCCTGCCGAATTTCGGCTTGTTCTCGTGGCGGTCGTCCGGTGAAAAACATGCCTGGAATCCGCACAACATCGCCAACATTCAGCGGGCCGCTCGGCAAGGTGACAAGGCGGCCTACAAAGAGTTCGCCAAGCTGGTGAATGAGCAGACGACGCGAGAGTGCCACCTGCGCGGCATGCTGAAGTTCAAGCTGGAACGCACCGCGGTACCCATCGAAGAAGTCGATTCGGCGGCCTCGATCGTGAAACGATTCTGCACGGGAGCAATGAGCTACGGATCGATTTCGGCCGAAGCGCACGAGACAATCGCGATTGCCATGAACCGGATTGGCGGAAAGAGCAACACCGGTGAAGGGGGCGAGGATTACCGACGCTTTAAGCCGATGGACAATGGCGATTCCAAGCGATCGGCGATCAAGCAAGTGGCATCGGGGCGATTTGGCGTCACCAGTTGGTATCTGACCAACGCAGACGAAATCCAGATCAAGATCTCGCAGGGAGCCAAGCCCGGTGAAGGGGGGGAACTCCCCGGCCATAAGGTGGACAAGGTAATCGCCGCCACCCGGCATTCAACTCCGGGTGTGGGATTGATTAGCCCTCCGCCGCATCATGATATCTATTCGATCGAAGACCTGTCGCAGCTCATCTTCGATCTCAAAAATTCGAACCCCTCGGCACGTGTCAGCGTGAAGCTTGTTTCGGAAGTCGGGGTTGGTACAGTCGCGGCGGGTGTTGCCAAGGGGCACGCAGACAAGATTCTGATCGCTGGAGATTCCGGGGGAACCGGAGCGTCGCCGCTGACCAGTATCAAGCATGCCGGGATGCCATGGGAATTGGGGATCGCCGAGACTCACCAGACATTGGTCCTCAATGACCTTCGTAGTCGTGTTCGCCTCGAAACCGACGGGCAGCTCAAAACTGGCCGTGACGTGGTGATCGCCTGTTTGCTGGGTGCCGAAGAATTCGGATTCGCAACGGCACCGCTGATCACGCTGGGCTGCATCATGATGCGAAAGTGTCATCTGAATACCTGTCCGGTGGGAATCGCGACGCAGGATGTCGAACTGCGAAAGAAGTTTACGGGTCAGCCCGAGCATCTGATCAACTACTTCTTTATGGTGGCTGAAGAAGTTCGTGAGATCATGGCTTCGCTGGGCTTCCGCACGATTGATGAGATGGTCGGACACAGTGAAGTGCTGGAATACGACAACACGATCAATCACTGGAAGCTGAAGCACCTGGATCTTTCCAAGATCCTGACGCCCGCCACCAAGCCGCACGACAAAGTGGAAACGTACTGCCGGATCAAGCAGGAACATGGCATCGAGTTCCAGTTGGACAATGAACTGGTCCGCGAATCGAAAGACGCGATCCAGGACAAGAAGCCTGTCCGCCTGAATATCGAGGTCCAGAACATCGACCGCGCACTCGGTACGATCCTCAGCCACGAGGTGTCGAAGCGGTGGGGTGAATTTGGCTTGCCGGACGACACGATCCACATTCGCTGTAAGGGCTCGGCGGGACAGACGCTGGGCGGATGGCTCGCGGGCGGAATCACGCTTGAAGTCGAAGGTGACGCCAACGACTTCGTCGGGAAGGGCCTGTGCGGCGGACGCATCATCGTCTATCCGCCGTCCGGTTCGGATTTCAAACCTGAAGAAAATATCGTGATCGGTAACGTGGCGCTGTATGGCGCAACCCGCGGGGAAGCCTTCTTCCGGGGTCGTGCGGCAGAGCGGTTCTGCGTCCGAAACTCAGGTGCGTCATGCGTCGTCGAGGGAGTGGGTGACCATGGCCTCGAATACATGACCGGCGGCCGCGCCGTGATCCTCGGACCCACGGGGCGAAATCTGGCAGCCGGAATGTCGGGCGGCGTCGCTTATATCTATGACGCAGACAACCAACTGCTCGGCAACTGCAACCTCGAGATGGTGGCGCTGGAGAAGGTGGATGCGACAGCCGATATCGCCGAGCTCAAGGAACTGATCGCCAAGCACTACAAGTACACTGGCTCAACTGTGGCCGCGAGCATCCTGCAAAACTGGGATGACGAATTGCCTCGGTTCGTGAAAGTCATGCCGATTGACTACAAGCGCGCCTTGGCGGAACAACAAAAAGAACTGCTTACGAAGTAACGCAAACAAGATGCGCGGGACGAGACTCTGATCAGAAACGCACGAAACGTTGAACTGCCCGGGAAACCGGGGCTGCCGTGACGCCTGATGCGAATCCGCCCTTCGCGTTCTTGATGCAATCGTGACGATACAACTGGATCAATTTCCTGGTTTAATAGCTTTGGTATTCACATGGGCAAGCCGACTGGATTTAAAGAGTTTCAACGCGAGACACCCAAGGAACAGGATCCGCGTCTCAGGATTCTGAACTGGAACGAGTTTCACGAGCACATGCCCGAAAAGGAACTGCGTGTTCAGGGCGCTCGCTGCATGGATTGCGGTGTTCCATTCTGTCACACCGGTTCGTTGATGGCGGGAATGGCCGCAGGCTGTCCGGTCAACAATCTGATTCCTGAGTGGAACGATCTGGTCTATCGTGGTCACTGGCGTGAAGCGCTCGATCGACTTCATAAGACCAACAACTTTCCGGAATTCACCGGACGCGTCTGCCCGGCCCCCTGCGAAGGGTCTTGCGTTCTGGGAATCACGAATCCCGCAGTCACGATCAAGAACATTGAATGTTCCATCATCGATCATGGATTCGAACAGGGCTGGGTGCAGCCGAATCCACCTTCGACCCGCACGGGAAAACGAGTTGCCGTCATCGGATCGGGGCCAGCCGGACTGGCTGCCGCTGCCCAACTGAATAGTGTCGGCCACGAAGTCACCGTGTTTGAGCGAGCCGATCGGATCGGCGGCTTGCTGATGTACGGTATTCCTAATATGAAACTCGAAAAGCACCTCGTTCAGCGTCGTGTCGACCTGCTGGCGACGGAAGGCGTGCAGTTCAGGACGGGAACAGAGATCGGCCGCGACATCAGTGCCATGGACCTGCGCGAGCAATTCGACGCGATCGTGTTGTGTACAGGTGCGACCAAGCCACGTGACCTGCCGATTCCCGGACGGGAATTCAAGGGAATCCACATGGCCATGGAGTTCCTGCACAAGAACACGAAAAGCCTGCTCGATTCGCAGTTGTCGGACGGCTGCTACATCAGCGCCAAAGACAAGCACGTGGTCGTCATCGGTGGTGGTGACACCGGCAACGACTGCATCGGCACATCGATGCGTCATGGCGCGAAGGGAGTCATCAACCTCGAAATCGTACCCGAGCCGACGGAAAATCGGCCGGCGAACAATCCTTGGCCGCAATGGCCCCGGATTTTCCGCGTCGACTATGGTCATGCCGAAGTGGCCGCAGTATTCGGCGAAGATCCGCGGCTATTCAGCACGACGACGATCGAGTTCCTGGGCAACAGTCGTGGCGAAGTGCGCGCTCTTAAAATTGCCAAGGCGGAAGCCGCTCCTCCGTTCAAGCCGATCCCGGGAACCGAAAAAGAAATCCCGGCAGATCTGGTCTTCCTGGCGCTCGGATTCCTCGGCCCCGAATCCCCCGTGTCTGAGCAACTGGGCGTGAAGCTGGACGCTCGCACGAACTACGAAGCAACTCATGGAACGTTCAACACGAATGTTCCAGGCGTTTTCGCGGCAGGTGATTGTCGACGTGGCCAAAGCCTGATCGTCTGGGCGATCAACGAGGGTCGCGGGGCGGCACGTGAATGCGATAAGTATTTGATGGGTAAGAGCGATCTTCCTTGATTAATCAACGACGGATGGATCGGACAGAGGGTTGCACAGATGTCCGCGGTTGGGGCATATTAAAGCGGCTTCCATCCACTTTCCGGGATGAATCGAAGGTTCACGATCGATGGATTCGACCAGGGCCTGATCCTTGTCACGAAATCGCAATCAATCTGGTGAATTCACGGGGGGGACTGGCCCCGCACAGATTTCAGTACATTGTGACCTCGTGAAGACCCAGGCGCCTGTCCCCCCAATTTCAACTGGCTGTTAGCGAGTTCATCATGCGTATTGCACTCGGCTGCGATCACGGCGGCTTTCCGCTGAAAGCACGGATTGCGGCGACACTCCAGGCGGTGGGGGCCGAGATCGTCGACTGCGGCACGGACTCCAATTGTTCGGTTGATTATCCAGACTATGCCCGCAAAGTTGCCGCGGTCATCCTGGCTGGTCAGGCAGAACGTGGAATCCTGCTATGTGGAAGCGGTGTTGGTATCAGTGTCGCCGCCAACAAGATCCCCGGAATTCGAGCAGGGGTCTGCCATGATACCTACTCGGCCCATCAGGGGGTCGAGCATGATGATATGAACGTCTTGTGTCTCGGTGCTCGAATCGTCGGGGATGAACTTGCGGTCGAACTGGTCCGCGCGTTCGTTGCAGCGTCGTTTACGAACGAGGAACGTCACGTACGTCGTCTCAATAAAGTCCTTGAAATTGAACGCGAAGCACTCGAAGGCAAGTTCGATTCGACGTCGTCGACCTCGCGAGATCCCTAACCTTTAGACACATGCCTGAACCCATTCAGCTCACGACAGATCGATTGCTTCTACGACCGTGGCGGGATTCTGATCGCGAGCCGTTCGCCGCGCTCAATGCCGATCCTGCGGTGATGGAATTTTTTCCCGCAATGCTCAGTCACGCTGAGAGTGATGCAATGGCCGATCGAATTCAGGCGGGGTTTGACGAGCGTGGTTGGGGACTGTGGGCGGTTGAGGTCGTCAACCCAACGTCCGTTCATGATGCCATTCAGACAGAACGAACACCGTTTATTGGATACGTCGGACTGGCGATTCCCCGTTTTGATGCGCATTTCACACCGTGTGTGGAGATTGGTTGGAGACTGCAGAAATCGGCTTGGGGATTTGGCTATGCTCCCGAGGCAGCACGCGCCGTTTTGCAGTTCGGATTCGAACAATTGAAGCTGGCCGAAATTGTGTCGCTCACAGCAACCGTCAATCTCAAGTCACAACGAGTCATGCAGAAGCTCAACATGTCGTATGACGCGGCCGACGACTTTGATCACCCGGCGCTGTCGGAAGGGCATCGGTTGCGCCGACATGTTTTGTATCGACTTTCGCGTGAATTTTTCATCGACACGCCAACGCCCGTTTGAATCGGCAAACTCCCTGATTGCGATTCCTCGCGAATGTGGTCGAATTCAGTGGCAGGATGAAATGCCGAGCGATAACATTCCGCCTCCCACGGACGGGTGACCTTGGTGCTGGTCTGCAGCACGCTATTTTTCAACTCGTTCGGGAACCCCTCATGTCAGATTCCGGATCCTTGGAAGCAGTCCGAGAAGAAACCGAAGCGTCACTGATTTCACGAGCTCAGGTGGCGGTTAGTCGTTGCAATTGGGAAGTCGGCGAATGCGCGGCGCTCTGGACGAAGCGATTCGCTCGAGGCCGAACAGACGCGGATTTTGCAGCTCTTGTCTCGCTCAGCCCTGATCAGATCTATCAACGTCGTCGCGTTTGGGAAACCTTCGCCGACGTTTATCGTAACTACCCCACCCTGCGATGGTCGCACTACTACGCCGCCATCAATTGGGACGATGCCGCGGAATGTCTGCAGTGGGCCCAGGATGTTCAGGCGGGCGTCGCAGAAATGAAGGCGTGGCGTCGCGCTCAACGTGGCGAAGACCTCACGACACAGTCGATTGACGAAGCATTCGATGGGCTTCCAACAGAGCCCGCAATTGCTCGCGAAGCTGCTCCTTTCGATCACGAATCGTCGTTCTCGGTGTCTGCCAATGGAAACTCTGATGATGCCATGGCGGATGGCATGCCGGCCGCCGAGCGGCCGACATCAGAATTTGGCGACTATGCGCCGTATAAAGCGGACGCAACGGTGCCACCAGCTGGCGAAGGTTCGCGTGAACGCCCTTTGCTGAACGCAGAACAGATTGCGAAAAAGCTCACGACGACAATCGAACGCTGCCATAGCCTGTTGACGGACGATTTCTTGCGCGACTTCGCAGAGCTTCCAGAAAAGGTTCGCAAGCGTTTCCTGAAAGCGACCGAGCAGCTCGCAGAAAAGATCACTTCGCTGCAGTAAGCTTCGGCGAAGTATGAAGGTTGGTGTACAGCACCGGCAGCCGGATTTGGGTTGCCGGTGCTGTTCGTTTAAAGTTCCTGCTGCGTTCGCTGGCCTGGCTCTTCAATAAAATGGCTATGACGGCTGCGACTTGAACTCTGAAACTCGGCGGACAAGACTGTTACAGTGTCCAACCGGGATCGACGCGGCCTTTTTTTTGTGACGCAGTCTTAGGTTGGATATTTCTGGGTGATTTTTCTGGTAACGGAGTAAATCGATGGGAATCGCATCCAACGTGGTCCCGTGTCTTCGGCTAGCGCTGTGCCTGATCGTCGCGTCGTTCGCCGCAACGTGTGCGATAGCTGATGAACCCGTGAAATCATTGATTTTGCCGGGGGAATCGTTCCTGATTGAAGGGCGTCCTGGGTTCATTCTCACGCCCAAACCAAGCGAATCCGGTGGAAGAACTCCCTGGATTTTCTATGCCCCGACACTGAATGGCCTGCCGGACATTCACGAAAAATGGATGCATGAACAGTTTCTGGCCGCCGGTGTCGCCGTCGCTGGAATCGATATCGGCGAAGCGTACGGCAGTCCAAACGGTCGGCGGCTCATGACCGCGTTCTATGACGAACTGACAACAAAACGAAGCTTCGCTTTGAAGCCCTGCTTGTTGGGACGCAGCCGAGGGGGCCTGTGGGTGACGAGTTGGGCCGGCGAGCATCCCGACAAGGTTGCGGGAATCGCGGGGATCTACCCGGTCTTCGACTTGCGCAACTATCCCGGCGTCAAGAATGCCGCGCCCGCGTACGAGATGACGCCGGACGAACTCGAGTCACGGCTTGAGGAGTTCAATCCCCTAAATCAGGTTTCGAAGCTGGCCGCGGCCAAGATTCCGGTCTACCTCATTCATGGTGACATCGATCAGGTCGTACCTCTCAAGCAAAATTCGGGAGAGTTCGCAGCTCGATATCAGACGGCTGGCGCCGAGAAGCTAGTCACCGTTTCTGTGGCGGAAGGCCAGGGACACAACTATTGGGAAGGCTTCTTTCGCTGTCAGCCGCTTATCGATTTTGCCATCGAACGGTCACGCGAAGGCGCCAAGCCTTAACGCGTGTTGCTCGTTTCATTCGTGCTCTTGGGACAGACACTTCAGCCTGTCTGGCGGCCCGCGGCAACAACAGGATCTGACGGAGAATTCGTATGCGACAGAACTGGTCACGCAGACTCCTCCCAATCATGGTTCCGATGGCTTTGATCGCCACGGCTTCAGTCCTGCGTGCGGCCGACACACCGGCGGACATCACCTCGAAACCGTTAGTGCTCCATACCCGTTCGTTCGTGCCATTGGATGAATCACTGACCGGCCGATTCGCCAAACTGGAATCGATCGTCAAGTGGGATCCGCAGCAAACGGCCATGATCGTGTGTGATATGTGGGATCAGCATTGGTGCAGAGGGGCCGCTCGTCGTGTGGAAGAACTGGCCGGGCCGATGAACGAATTGATTCGCGAAGCCCGCAAACGCGGTGTCTTCATTATCCACGCACCAAGTACCACCGTGAAATTCTACGAGGGGACGCTCCCGCGTAAACGGGCTCAGCAAGCGAAGATGGTTCCCACGTCCACACCACTGGCTTCCGTCGAACGATGGGGCACTGCATGGTGCTATCCGAACGAAAACCATGAACCGCCAATCCCCATCGACGACACGGATATGGGGTGCGACTGCGTCGAGAAATGCCAAATCGTTCCACCATGGACGCGTCAGATCAAGACGATCGAGATCGCGGATCAGGATGCCATCACCGACAACGGACAAGAGACATTTAATCTGCTTGCCGAGCGAGGCATCGATCAGGTGATCATCATGGGCGTGCACTTGAATATGTGTGTACTGGGCCGTCCATTTGCAATTCGCCAGCTCGTGGCACAGGGAAAGAAAGTGCTCCTCATCCGTGACATGACCGATACGATGTACAATTCAAAGATGAAGCCCTTCGTCGACCATTTCTCGGGAACGGAGTTGATGGTCAACCATGTGGAAAAGTATTGGTGTCCGACGATCGACAGCACGGATTTCATGGGCGGGAATCCGTTTCGATTCCACGAAGATACGCGAACCGCGAGCGAATCAAACCGATAGAAACGTGAGCGATGTCGCTTCGGCGCCCATGGCCCCCGAAGGCGTGGAAGTCAGCTCGACGCGGCACGCAGGAATCGCGCGCGTCTCATTCGATGCGTTATTCACTTGGACCGCGCCGGTCGACGCAGTTCTTTAGGCCGCGCGTCGGCAAACTGCGCGAGAGCCTGACTGAGCTGCTCCTTCGCCATCTGAGCGGCTGCATCAAAAGATTCCGGTGCCAAGACGTCTTCACCATACCGGCCATCGAGCTTCGACAGTCGTCCATCGCCATACAGTTTGTAGTGATGGTTTCGGGCGAATTCGACTGGCTCGTCAATTCGATTCCCTTGATTAGGTGCGTACCAGCAGTACAGCCAGGAACGTGGTGTTCCCGTTTCCCCCTTGAGTTGGGGCAGAAAACTTCGACCATCAAATGGTCGATCCGTGGGCAAGCCGATGCCAACGGCATCACAAATCGTGGGAAGGAAGTCGGTGGTGTCAACAAGGTCCGAGATGACGCGCGGTGCGACAAGCCCAGAGCAATTTGCAATCAAGGGAACTCGCGTTCCCGCGTCTGTCGTCTTCGACTTGCCTCCAATGATTGTCTGACCATTCCACTCGGACGACACCTTCAATGCGGTACCATTATCGCCTACAAACAGGATCAGTGTTCGTTCTCGTATTTGAAGATCCTCAAGGCGAGACACCAACTGGCCGACAAGTTTGTCCAGATATGTCAGCATTTCCCCAAAATGACGCCCATCCTGGTTGATGGTCTCACCGATCGCATTGGGATCCCAGTCGGAACTGTCGGGAGTTGGTTGGAACGGTGCATGCGTAAGCATCATCGGATAGTAGAGAAAAAACGGTTGATCGCGATGCTGCTCTATAAATCGTAGAGCGTGCTGTTGCACCAGATCGGGACCGTACTCGCCATTCGAAAAATCGATCTGCCTTCCATTGATCTCAAGTCCTGGGTTGGCGTATCGCGGTGGCCGGCGGTTCAGTTGCCAAAGGCAGTAGTCGTCGAAACCGAAATGATGGGGTCCATTGAGTCCGTTGTCCAATTGCCATTTGCCGACAATTCCCGTGGCGAATCCCGCCTCTTTCAAGATGTGACCAAACGTCCTTTGCTGAGCGTCAAGCAAACCGAACCGGACGTAGTTACGGACATTCGATTGCCCAGTCATCATTTGGACGCGGGTGGGTGTGCACAGCGGCTGCGCATAGCAATGTTCGAACCTCGCACCGGTCGCGGCCAGTTGATCGAGATGCGGAGTTTTGTAGGACGTTCCTCCGTTTGCGCCGATGCACTCGTAGCCCAAATCGTCGGCGAGGATGAGGACGACATTCAATCGGTCGGCCGCGGCGACGCGGTGTGTCGTGCCGGCAAGGGCACAAACGAGAATCAGCAGCATGAGAATCTGGGGACCGCCGCGCAGAAACATGATAGAACTTTCAAAGTCGATGTTTTCGAAAAAACGAGTCACCCGTCTGAACTCAAGATTCACCGATGAACACTCGAGTTTGCGTCCGGCGCCAATTTCTGTATCAACCAGTCGATTGCATAGTTCTCAGACTGGGGAGTCACAGCATGACCTGTATTCGGTTGCAATAGGCATTCGAACTGATCACTCGCGCCCGCCTGGACGTAGGCAGCACGCGCGGACTCGATGCAGAGATTCAGCCCGCCGAGCGGTGTTCGGTCATCTCGGTCGCCGTTAATGACAAGTAGCGGACGCGGGGCAATTGCCGGCAGCATGGCGGGACCATCGAAGACATCACAAATTCCCGGGACAACTCGATCGTAGAAACGACGGATGAACTTGGCATCGAGCGTCGTCACACCTGCATCGCGCGCAGCGGCATCCACGGCAGACTGAATCGTCCCGATCCGTGAATGCCAGGCGTCGTGACTCAGCGCCCAGCCGAAACTCTGCACACCAATGCACGGAACCACGGCAGCCAATCGAGTATCTGTCGCCGCGGCGAGGTACAGCTCAGTTCCTCCTTTGGAGAAACCGATGCCTCCGATCTTCTTCGGGTTGATATCACGACGCGTCTCAAGGTAATCGATCAATCGCAGCGTGTCCCAGACCGTGTCGTAAAGAAAGGGAAACTTGTTCCCCGATTTCCACGTTTCAAAGATGGCCGCACGATATGAGTCCGCCCCTTTCTCACCATTCAGCCGTTCACCCGAATAGCGGGCGTCGATCGCCACTGCGGTAAGGCCTCGCGAAGCCAGCCGGCGAAGTAGAGGCCGCATCGCATCCTTGCTGCCGCCTGTTCCATGCAACACGATCACCGTTGGACACAGACCGTGACTCGAGACGGGTTTGACCAGCCGTCCCGGTACGACTTCTCCCGCCTCTGAATTGAAGGTGAAATGCTGTTCGATCAGATTCTGCTCGTGTGACTCAGGCTGCTCGCGCGGGTCCAGTGGTGATCGGGGGCGATCAATCAGCTTGAGAAACCGGCCTCGTGTCATGGGATCACCGGGAACTGGACGAGGTGGACGCGTTGCTTCGTCAGCGTTTAACAGTCCCTGCCCCGCAATGAACAGGCTTGCCACAAACCACGGAATCACAAACCGCATGTTCGATGTACTCCTGAAAGTCGAACGGCCTGGGTGAGCGCTGTGGCGCATGCAATTTGGCAGTCATACGGCATTTTTGGTACCCGAGAGATTAGCAGATTGGTCCACATCAGGTCACGTTTCCGTTGTGGGAAGCCGGCCTTCCATGTTCTCCACCGTCACGCAGGATTGTGCCGAGGAATTGGCTGGAGCCCCACATTCGCCCCTTTGAACGTTCCGCATCAGTTTCGTTAGAAGCTGGATAGCTGTCGTTTCCCGCACAGTCCGTTCCGCCTGACAATCTCATTCGATGGTCAATCTTGGATCAGGTTGTCATAGGTCGAGCGACCGTCCAAGGATTTGTGGGACAAGACGCAAGTTAAACCTTACCTGAGCCGAAAAGTCAGTGATGTGTCTGGCGGGGACATTGTCATTCGATGTTGTGACTCTGTTCAGTGCGAACATTCGACAAGGTCCCTTCAATCGTTAGACACCAGTGGAAATCACAGGGACTGGCTCCGCCCAGATTCGACAACGCCATGACATCGTGAACGCCGAGGCGACTGCCCCCTTGATTTCAACAGGCGGTTCGTCGCTGCACTCGTCACGAACATGGATTCCGCTCGTCGTATTCGATCGGCCCTCTCAGTCATTCGTCGCGGAAAGAGCTGAAAAATGATCTCTGTTGCCAGCACCAAGAGCCGTCATCCACGCACCGCTCGATCAAGCGGCCTGCTCGTGCTGGAACCGCCACGTCATACGCAATTGCCGTTGGCGTATCTGCCTCCTGGCAAGCATTTGATCGGCACGAGCGACATCTGTGCCATTCGCGTTGTGGCGGAAGGCGTTCAACCGCGTCACGCGATGTTGCTGGTTGGCGATCAGATGATTCTTCTCAAAGCCCTTGATCCGCGGACTTGGGTCAATGACGGCGTCGTGTCGGAAACGACACTTCGACCGGGCGATCGGATTAGTATTGGACCGATCACTTACAAATTGCGTATCGCCACGGCGGATGAACTGCTCGACTTCAACGCCGCTGAAGTCGAAACGCACGCTCCTGCGATCCCGCCCGAACCTGTTCAAGTCATGTTGCCATCGCAGATCAGACCTCAGGTGCCGCCTCCGATTCCACCGGAGTTGCTTGCGGAAGCCATGCGATTCGTCGCCGTTCTACCGAATACGGAATCGTCGATCCCGGCCCCCGTCATTAAGACTGCGACGGAAGATGTTCCACCAGTTGGTTTTAACCAACCCCAGAACGTCGTCGCATCGATTGTGTCTTCGCCGGCCATACCGTCTGAAGCCGTTGATATCGAACGGATAGCGCTAGACGAGCCTGCGACACCGATTTCGCGAGTCGAGTGTGCACCGCCTGTGGCAACGCACGGACTCGCATTGCGAGAAATTCACCGGCAAATTGCCATGTTGAATGATCTGCCAATGGTTGTTGATCGCGGTCGCGACGATGCACGCCTTGAGGAAGAACGGCAACGGCTGAATGTTAAGGAAGCAGAACTCGCGCAGCTTGCGGAAGAGCTATCGCGACAAGCTCAACGTCTGCGCGATCGACACGGTCAATTGTCTGAGCGCGAGTCGGCACATGAACGAAAACAGTCGCTGCTGACTCAAGAACAAGAGCGCCTTGTGGCGGCGGCTCAATCGACACGGCGCGATCTGGCCGAAGAGCACGCGCGGCAGAAAGCCCTGTGGCAAGAATGGGACGCCGCGTATCGTCGCACGGCTGACGAACTGAGGGATCAGCTGGAGTTTGTCGAGCAGCGTCGAGGCGCGTTTCAACAGGAAGCAGAACGTATCGCGGAAAGCCGCATCGAGCTCCAACGATTGCGAGAGGACATTGAACGTGATCGTCGTGTCGCCGCGACAGAACGAGTTCAAGCCGCGCAAGAGTTGGGCGAATTGCATTCGACGCGTGCCGCATTCGAAACGACGCGGCGCCAACATTCGGTTGAAACCCAAGAACGCGAAACGCAACTGACGAACGAACGCCACGCACTGGCAATGCTGCAGGATGAGTTGCTGGCAGCGCAGCAGCGAATGGAACATGATCGAACCTCATTCGCAGCCGAGAGATCTGCCGAATCGCGACAACGCGAGCAAGAAGTGCGCGAACTCACTCAGGCGCGAATGCGGCTGAACGATGAAGAGACTTCGCTGCATTCTCTTCGGATTGAACTCGAATCTGATCGCCAATCGTTCGAACAGGAACGTGAATCCCTGCGACGCGAGCGTGAACGGTTCGACGCCACGCGGTCCGATGTCGACGGCCTTCGAACTGAGTTGAGCCAGGTGAAGTGCGAACTCGATTTGCACCGCCAGTCGCTCGATGAACATCTCCGAGCGAAACGGACCGCCGATGAGCAACTCGCGCAATTGCAGGCAGAAATCGAGAGAGTCAGACAATCCAGAAGCGATCTTGAAATGAAGCTTGAGGCAGAACGCCGCGAACTTCAGCGCGAGCGAAACGGATATGAATTCGAACGCGCCGATGTGGGCGGACTGCAGGCCGAACTCGACCGTTTAAGACAGCGTAAGATCGTCCTCGAATCTGAACTGGAATCCGAGCGGCGCGACCTTCAACGTGAACGGAACGCTTATGACTTCGAACGCGCGGACGTGGAACAGCTGCAAGCCGATTTGAACCTGGCGCGGGCCCAGCTTGTCGAACACGAGCGAATCTTCCTGGGCCACGCTCAGGGAAAAGACTCCGTCGATTCCGAAGTACATCGATTGCAAGCGGAAGTCGAAGAGTTGCGTCAATCGGACAATGCGCTTCGGTTGCAACTCGATGCCGAACGACACCAGCGTCAACTCGAACGTGAATCATTTTTGGCGACACGCGAAGAAATGAGTGTGGCCCTCACGGCATCGCACGCCGCCCAATACCGGTTTGTCGAACCGTCCTCTGATGATGACTCCCCAACGGGGCCAGGGACCGCCGGTCATTGGCGCCATGAGTCCGTTCCCACGTCGACAAGCGAAATGACCTCACTTCTTGGTCCTGAGTCGTCATACGAATCACTGACCGGCTCAATGACAATGCTACCGCCACCAATTCCGGCTGACGGACTGTCCTCGACAAGCAGCGTGGCTTGGAGTGGACAGTCGATTGGCGACAATCCGGTTGACGAGGTGCCCCCTGCACACCAATCGGGGTTATGTCACTCTGACGAGGTGATCAATTGTCGGGATGAAAATGTGTGGAGTTCGGCACGAGGGACTGAGCCGACACTCGAATCAGAGTCCCCGTCGTCGATTCAGACCACTGCGATGGCGTACCATGAAGCATTCGCCGACGAACCGCTGCCGCCGCAACACCAGGAAGACGAAGTTGCACGTCGTGTCATTGAGACAATCGACTCAACGTTGTCAGGCATGTCTCAACTCTTCGGAACGAATGCCCTAACACACGAAGCAAGTCAGCACGATGTGGAATCGTTCGAACGCAACTCGCTCGATCAGGTTGGCGGAACGAGATTTGACGCAACTGAGCCATCGCTCGGAATCGAATCCGCGTTCCGACGTGCAAGTGGCGATGGCGAGGATCTGTCGCTACCAAATTTGCGTGCGCAATTGGCACAGATGTTTGATCTTCCCGAATCACCGTCCTCGACTTTCGAACGGTCCTCCGAGGATCAGCGTCTGTCAGAGACCGCCCCGATTCAATCGGAGGAATTGTTAGAGAGTCTCTCTCAGTCAACAATCTCCTGCGACGCGGGTCGAGCACAATCTGACGTTCTCACAACGACGGCCGAAATAGCATCCGGGGACTCGCCAGATTCAGCAGGGACCGCCGTAGTGACGACCGACGAGTCTGAAGAAGACAATGCATGGACTCGTCGATTGCGCGAACTTTCGCAGTTGGCGGCACCAGAACCATCGCCCGCACCTGCTCCAACTTCCCCCGTTGTCGCGGTGCCTCCTGAATTGCCTGCCCCCGAGATCGTGACGGAATCCTCCGAAGTTGATGAGTATTCGGTCGAAGCACAGTTGGCCCGATTGCTGGGTAAGCCGCGGCGTTTTCCCGATACCGCTTCCGGTGCGACGCCATCAGAATCTGCACCAGAGGAACCGAAACCATTTGCGGTCTATGTGCCTCCCGTTGAATCGGCGCCAGAGTTCAACGCCGAGGACCGGTCCCATCTGCTGGCTGAGCCACGGCATCGTCAGAATAAGAACGCGATCCGAGAGGAAGTGCAGTCATTTCGCGCCGTCGCACAGATGTCCGCTCGTACGGCACTTGCCAAGCATACTTGGGACAATCTGCGGAACGAGTTCTACTTGACGTCGACGCTGACGTCGATTTCAGCCGTCGCAACGGCTTGGTATCTCGGCTCATTTGTCGTTGGAAACGAGACCGAATCGTGGAAGGGACTCGCCTGCGGACTCGCCACGCTTTTGGCGTCACAAAGGTTGATCCGGGCCTCGAAGCAACTCAGTCAATGGCGTAGAAAAAACCTGCTGCGAACTTCCACGAAGAAGGCACCTGCCCCGCCGCTCTCATTGGTTGTCGATGCAGCCGTGTCAGACGCGGGTTTGTCTGACGCTTCGAAGGAAATTTCCAGCGACAATTAAGGCCCGCGCGAGACCACAGGGTGCAAATAGCGCCCCAGATGTCACGCGAGAAAATCGAGTTTCGCTGCATGGCTCGCTTACGATTGGCGAGCCATGCGGCAAAGTAAAGACCTTGGAAAGTTGTCGGTCAGGTCAGCAGAGGTCGCGGCATTTCCCAGCCGTTAATACCTGGCGAGATCTTCAGCGTCTTTCAGCGACAGACCCTGAACCATTTTTTGGGCCTCGGTAACCATGAACTTCAGTTCGCTTCCCAAGGCAATGAATTGCCAGCCTTCGGCGATTCGCTTCTGAACGGCTTCAACGGTTTGCACGTGGATTCCGACAGGAGTTCCGCATTTCTTGCCGATGGCCAGGACCTTTTGCAGTTCGGCTTCAAACGCTTCAGGAGAGGGATCTTTGCCATCCGGTCCACGCATCTGAAATGTTAAGTCGTGAGGACCGACGAAAATGGCGTCGACGCCGGGCAGGCTGTAGATCGCTTCCGCATTTCTGACGCCTTCCGGGGATTCGGTTTGCAAGACGACCAGAACTTCATCGTTCGCGTACTTGTAGTAGTCGCCAGCGGTTGCATTGAAATTCATCGCGTGCATCCCGCCGCCAACCGAACGGTTGCCGATGGGGGGATACTTGGCCGCGGCAATCGCGATCTTGGCTTCTTCGACGGTATTGACCATCGGAACCACGATCCCATGTGCCCCAGCGTCGAGAACACGTTTAATATAGTCATGGTCGCCGCGCGGCACGCGACACAGGCAAATGCAACCTGCATCCGCGACGGCGCCGAACAATTGCCCCGCGTTGTCCCAGCCGATCGGAGAGTGTTCAAGGTCAACCGTCAGCCAGGGAAAACCAACGCGCGCCATCAATCGCGCGGCAAATACGTTGCCCAGCGACAACCATGTTCCAACTTGTGGCAATCCGGCTTTGAGTGCCGCTTTGACCGAATTCTTCCGCATGACTGCTCCCGTGCGAGACAAAAAAGACCGCAAACACAGATTGCGATGAGTGTCCTCGCGACGGGAAGCGGAAGCAAGTGAGCACGTGTGGACGGATGAAGCGGCGCTTCAAATTGCTCCAGGTCGCTGCCGCTCCTTCTGCAGGCGTCATTCAAACGCGTGGCACTCGAACAACTTGACGGCCCAGCCCTGTATGGTAGCCAATCTCACATCTTGAAATGGAACGTCCGCCGAACGTAACGCCATAGCCAGCCGAATGCCGATCGTTTGACGGCCATGAACCTTGCCGTTCCTCGCAAGTTCGACTTCAAAAGCTCGGGCGTTTCATCGAGTTCAATCGTCGCCTGATAGGCCGATTCTTGCAGTTGCTGACGACCTTCACGATCACCCGTCGTTGCAAGCAGTCCGCCATTTCTGACCGACATCGTCTCTGGGGCATAGTCGGAATGCGCAGTGGCAATTTGCGAGATGGTACCGCGGTACACTTTTTCGGACTGGTGGTCGAACTTGAGCCCCACCGGAAGCCCAATCGTGACATCTTGCCGATCCGCTTGATCGAGATACAGGATGGCGTGCATTCGCTGATCGGGCGCGATACTCAGCAACTTGGTTCGTTCGGCAAAGAAGGCACCGGCATTCTTGATATCAAGCGGTGTCCCGGTCCAACCGGATAAATGAGCTCTCTGCTGTTGCAACGAGGGCCCCGCTTCTCGCTGTGGTTCCACGACTGTGCCCGAGATTGGGGCGATCACAACAAGGTGCTTTTTCCGTTCTTCGAGCTCGTTCAGTTGTTCACGAAGTGAAACGATGCTCTCTTCAGCCAAAGCACGTTCGCTGCGATCATCGACAATCGAAGCATTTCGCAAGTTTTTTGTTTTCAGTTCCAAATGGAGCTTCAGTTGTCGTTCGCGATCTTCCAACAGTGGATCATGCAAGACGGCAAGTGTCTGGCCCTCTTCAACTCGGTCGCCTGGTTTCACTTTCATTTCGACCAATTCGCCGGGCACTTTGGTGAAGACATGTCGAACGTCTTTTGGTTCGATGACGAAGGCCGCCCATTGAATGAATGGAATTTCGATCATGCCCAGACAGGCGACCAGTCCCGCCAGGAACAGCGTCGTCAGCGCCAATCGCCACTTGCGAATCGGCTGCTCGCGGGGTGCGGAAAGGATTTTGTAGGCGTTCACGGACATTTGCACCACGATCCCCACGAGAGAGAAGACTGCCAGCGATTGACCGATGCTTTGTAGTCCGTATGGCTTCAGGACGGTGTAAAGAAAGATCAGGATACTGCCGAGGATGATCCAACTGTAAAGCTTCGAGGCAATCGCATAGAGAATGAACCAGTGCTGATTTGTTTGAGGCATGAACGGATCGTGACGCGGCTCGATTCCCAGGCATAAGTGCGCGAACCAATCACGCGTCAACTGATCCGCCTTGTTGCGCATGTTGGGGATTTCGAGGAAATCGCTAAGCATATAATAGCCATCCAGCCGCATCAGCGGGTTGGCATTGAAGATCACCGTCGTGACGGTCGTCACAAAGAACAGATTCAGACAGAGGTAGTGGAAGAGCCCTGGCGATGTGATCCACCAGAAAAAAATCGCGAAGGCCGAGATCACGATTTCAATGAGCATCCCGGCGGCTCCGATCAGAATGCGCGCCCACTTGTTACGCAGCATCCACGAATCTGACACATCGCAATAGAGACAGGGGCTGCCAACCAGCAGCATGACCCCCATCTCGTGACACTCACTACCCATCATCTTGCATGACAAACCATGCCCGAATTCATGAATCACCTTGGAGCAGGCAAGTGTCAGCCAAAGGAAGATCAGATTGGGCCAACCGAAGAATTGGTTGAAGGCCGGAAGCCCCGCCTGAAACGCTTGAAACTGAATGGCCAGCATCAGCCAAGAACAGAGAACGACGAGTGTCGCGATCGCGGCAGTAATGGGGTGATACATCCATCGCGTCCAGGGCACCATCGCCCCCAACAGCGAATCGGGGTCCCATCCCGGCAACCGAAGTGAGAGAATGTTCATCAGTCCGGAAAGCATTTTTTGTCGTTGGCTCTTTCGCTTTTGACGAATTCGAGCCGTGGCCTGACCTGGTCGAATACCGTACGCCAGCCCTTTCGAATGCAAGTCCGCGCACAGCGCCTGTGCATCATTCAAGGTGGGGCTGACCGCCGGAAATTCACGAACCAATTCGTCGCGAATCGATTCCAGGCTTCGTTTTCCGTCCAGCAGCATCAAAACGCGATATTGGTCTGATCGAAGACGGTGATAGGTCAGACCGACCGGATCTTTGATGACGAAATGGGAAACACCCTGGAATTCGATTTTTCTGACAACAAGATCATTCCGACCTCGGAGCGGAACAGGCCGCTGAGACGATCGCATCTGTTGGGTGGGCGCCGCCATCGACATGCGAACGTGGCCTTGTCGTTTCAGGGTATCGAACGCGCCGATCCGACGTTCGCCTGCGTCGGATATTGAACTCTGGCTTGATCACATCAAACCGTGTTGCATTGCGTCCAGGCGAATCAAGGGCGTTCCGCTGTTCTGCTGGACACACGTTTGGGGACCTTACCCTGCTCAAGCAATCGGGATCGTTTCAACGCCGTCTGCTCGTCGAGCTCAATTTCCATTTGAGCTTCCAATCCGGGCCGCAAAATGTTGTCGCGGTTTTGCACTTCGGCATAGACACGCGTGGTCAGATCAACGGGATCAGAGACGGGGTCAACGAACGTGATCCGCCCTTCGAATTCGACGTCTTCGCCGGGCAAGTCAATGTCTTCGACAGACAGCTTCACCAGGACTTTGGCTCCCTGTGTGGCATACGGCAATGCGGCCAGACGGACACGACCTTCGATTCGTACACGATTCGTGTTGATGATCTCGGCCACAGGATCACCTTGACGGACCGCTTCACCCTTCTTTTTGAAGATGCGAGTCACGACGCCATCGAAATCGGAAATGATCGAATAGGTTTTCAGTTCGGCGGCGGTGACTTCGTAGTTCAGCTTCGCCAGCTCCAGTTCATGTACGGCGTGATCGATCGACAGGACTGCCTTGTCGCGGGCTAGCTTGGCCT
This sequence comes from Schlesneria paludicola DSM 18645, assembly GCF_000255655.1. NCBI lineage: Bacteria > Pseudomonadati > Planctomycetota > Planctomycetia > Planctomycetales > Planctomycetaceae > Schlesneria > Schlesneria paludicola. Next base: position 1,001,839 of record NZ_JH636434.1, read on the forward strand.
TGTCGACTTCCGCCTGGGCGACGGCCTGCAGTCGATCAACCGAGTCCTTGCTCGATTCTTCGGCCATCTTCTCCATCATTCGAAATTCTTTTTCGGCGGCGTCCCGTGCCACCTTCGCAAATTTGACTTCGACTTCGTTCTTCGCTTTTTTTTCGGCAACCGCCAGATTGGCGCGAGCCACCTCGTCGGCAATCAATGCGATTCGACTTCCAACCGTGACCGTTTGCCCTTCTTTGAATTCCAGACTTTTGATGATTCCCGCTCGATCTGATGCCAGCGTGACATGATCGAGCAGCGTGATTCGACATTCTTCGACAGGAACCAGTCGTGTTGATTCGACACGCGGCGCCGTTTCGTCACCACCTGAAATGGCTGCTACGAGCATCAGGCAGAGTCCGCCTGCTATTTTTCGCATCTCGAAATCGCCTCCACTTGTCGCAGGATGAATGAAGATTCTGATTTGTTTTTATGAGTAATCTCCGAACCCCGCAAGAAGGAATTCGCCGGTCAAAACTTCGCGAACCGAAATGAATGTGCACTTGGCGGAATATTTTCACCCGTACCGATCACAAATTGTGAAACAGACGCAACGAAACATACCAGTTCTCTGATGGATATGCGTGGTTTCTCGCAAATTCGGAATGCGAATCAGATTCGCGTGGGACAAGACAACGATCGTTCGTTTTTGTATGACATGCACATGAGGTGAATCACGAACAGATCGTGGGCCGCCAATGACTGGTTTTTGACTGTCGGATTAGGAAGTTCTGATGTCAACATCGACAAACACAACACAAAACGCCGCGGAAGCCCCTCATCTTCGCCCAAATCCGGAAACGGCGAGCATCTTGATCTTCGGCGCATCCGGCGATCTGACCGCGAGAAAACTGTTGCCCGCCTTGTTTGACCTTTGGAACGACGGCTACCTGTCTGATGAAGCGCCGATCATTGGGGTCGCCCGGCGTGAGAAATCCGATGAAAGCTTTCGTGCGGAAATCTATGAGGCCGTGAATGGCAGCGTTCGCAATGGTGCTGTCACACCCGAACAGTGGGAGCGGTTTGCGCGACGATTGTTCTATCGCCAGCTTGATATCGCTTCGGCTGAACACTATCCGCAGTTTCATGCCGACCTGAATGCCATCGAAGATCAACAGGGAACAGGCCGAAATCGAATCGTCTATATGGCGACTTCACCCGATCTGTTTCTGCCAGCTGTCGAACATATGGGCTTTGGGAACATGATTCCTGATCGCGACGCCAGCCACTGGCTGCGCGTCGTGTTCGAGAAACCGTTCGGTCACGATCTGGCATCGGCCCAGGAACTGAGCGGCAACTTGCGACGCCTGCTGCGCGAAGATCAGATCTATCGAATTGATCACTATTTGGGCAAAGAAACCGTACAGAACATTTTGCTGTTCCGATTCGGTAACTCGATTTTTGAACCGTTGCTGAATCGAAACCACGTCGACCACGTTCAGATCACTGTCGCGGAATCACAAGGGTTGGAACGGGGACGTGGGGGTTACTACGACAACTCGGGCGCACTGCGCGACGTGCTCCAGAATCATGTTCTGCAGCTGCTCTGTTTGATCGCGATGGAACCGCCAGCGCTGTTTCATGCTCGCGATTTGCACGATGAAAAACTGAAGGTCCTGAAGGCGCTGAGCGGCGGAAACAAGGGGGACATCACCAAGTGGGTCGTGCCCGGACAGTATTCGGCCGGAGTTGTCGACGGGCATCCCGCAGTCAGTTACCTGAGCGAAGAACGGATTCCCGCCGATTCGCGAACAGAAACCTACGTTGCAATGAAAGTGCAAGTGGATAACTGGCGCTGGGCCGGAGTTCCGTTCTATCTGAGAACAGGTAAGCGATTGCCGTCGCGCGTTTCAGAAATCGCGATCCAATTCAAACTGCCACCGCTAAACCTGTTCAACACAGTGGAATGTGATGGCGATATTTGTGCATTGGTGGGAGCTCAACCCAATCAACTGGTCTTTCGAATTCAGCCCAGTGAATCGATCAAGTTGTCGTTCTCAACCAAACGGCCAGGGATGCAGTACCAGATTCATCCGGTCACGATGGATTTCAACTACAAGACGTTTACCGAAGCCCTTCCCGAAGCGTACGAGCGATTGCTGCTCGACGTCCTCAGGGGTGACTCGACTCTGTTCATGAGAAGTGATGAACTGGAAGCGGCCTGGCAGTTTGTCACGCCCATTCTCGACTTCTGGCAAAAAGCGAAAACTATGCCCGAGCCGTATCGTTGTGGGACCTGGGGCCCTCGCGCTGCCGACGAACTGCTGCACAACGATGGTCGCAACTGGCGTTCACCAGGACAAAAGCCAGCGAGCTGACACTTCGTGTCGTTCCCGTGGGTCGCCAACAGGGCCGCGGTTGCCGGAAACGAGAGGAATTTCGAACGCCCTGATCGACGGATGCGACACGTCGGATTAGAGCGTTCGATTCAGTAGGCAGCGTCAGTAGGCGACTAGGGTGCCGAACTTCAGTTCCCCCGAGGCGATGGTCGCCTCGATGTCGAGTCGATCTCTGGTCTCTGAGCGTCGAAATAACATTAGGTCGGCGCGCGATCCCGCACGCAGTCGGACGACTTCCTGCCCCAATAGGCGAGCTGGGTTTTCGCTCGCCATGTCAACCGCCTCTTTCAGGGTCACACCGGCAAACTTGATGGCATTGACGACGCACGTGTCGGTCCCTTGAGCCGAACCCGCCAGCAATTCGTGTTGTCCCGCGACGACCAGCTTGCCACTTGGCAGGATTTCACTCCGTCCCAGCTTGTTCTCATAGATGCCTGGCGGACAACCCGCCCATCCTGCGGCGTCACACGTCATGATCGTCTTTTGAATCGTTTTGGCTCGGATAAAGATCTGAACCAGATTCGCAGGCAAATGGTGCCCATCGACAATCAGACTGGCGTTCAGTCTCGGATCGCCGAGCTGTTCATAGATCACGTTGCGATGGCGGTGCATCATGGAAACGGCGCCATTCCCCAAGTGCGTACTGAGTGTTGCTCCGGCGTCGGCCGCGGCGCGAATCTGTTCGGGGGTTGCCGCGGTATGTCCGATCGAAATCACGATCCCATCGGCAACCGCCCGACGGATGAATTCAATTGCATTGCCAGCTTCGGGCGCCAGCGTGACCAGTCGAATTCGATTTCCAGACGCCCGCTGCAACTTCTCGAATTCCTCCCAGCTTGCCGGACGCACATGTTGTTTCGGGTGAGCGCCCCGGGCACCATCCTCGGCCGAAATATACGGTCCCTCAAGGTGGCAGCCGCAAACCATTCGATTTGCCCAGGGAGCTTGCTCGCACGCCCGTCGAATTGCCGAAAATCCCGTCTCCAGCCCTTCGAATGAGTTGGTAATGAGCGTCGGGCACAGTCGCGTGACCCCGAATTGATAGTAGGGTTCAAGAGTCTTCAGCACGGCATCGGGAGTCAGGCTGTCGTCACTGAACCACACCCCACCGAACCCATTAATCTGAAGATCCAGGAGCGCCGGCGCGACGTAGGGCCAGTCACGGACATCTCCTTTCGGCCAGGCCGGTTCGACCGATTGAATCCGGTCGCCGCGGAGTTGTACGCGAACGGGTTCGCCGTTCGCGTAGTGCCGACCGTACAGTGAGATGCCGTGTTGATCCATCACCGAACCGATCCGTTAACGAAGGATAGGGGCGTCGCGTCGTCGGGCAGGCGATTGTGCACAGACCTATGCAAGTACCTGCTTGATCCTCGCGACCGCTTCTTCGATGTTGGCCCGATTGTTGAAGGCACTCAGGCGGAAATAGCCTTCGCCCGCTGCCCCGAATCCACTTCCGGGCGTTCCGACAAGATTGGCTTTCGACAGCAGATGATCAAAGAACTGCCAGCTCGTCATGGCACCGGGCGTCTTCAGCCAGACGTAAGGAGCGTTGGTTCCCCCATAAACCGTCAGGCCCGCCTCGCGCAATCCACGGCAAAGGATCGCCGCATTCTCGAGATAGAAGTCGATCAGCGCGCGAACTTGCTTGTGTCCAGCGTCCGAGTAAACGGCTTCGGCACCGCGCTGGATGATGTAGCTGACACCGTTGAATTTCGTGGTGTGCCGTCGGTTCCAAAGCGAATGCAGTTCAACGGATTCACCCGAGGCCGTCTTCGCCTTCAGCCCTTTGGGAACAACCGTGAAGGCACATCGCGTGCCTGTAAAACCCGCCGTCTTGCTGAAACTACGGAACTCGATCGCGACATCTCGCGCCCCTTCGATCTCGTAAATCGAATGCGGAATCGACGAATCGGTGATGTACGCTTCGTAAGCTGCGTCAAAGAAGATGATCGTGTCATTGGCCTTGGCATAGTCGACGAACTTCGTCAGCGTCTCTTTTGTCGCCACGGTCCCCGTCGGGTTGTTGGGATAGCACAAATACAACAAGTCGACTTTGCGATCCGGCAAGGACGGTGTGAACTGATTCTCGGCGGTGACGGGCAGGTAGACCAGACCGGCATAGCGTCCGGAATCGTCGGCGGCCCCTGTTCGCCCCGCCATGACGTTCGTATCGACATAGACCGGATAGACGGGGTCCGTCACACCGACGACGTTTCCTGCTCCGAAAATGTCGAGAATGTTTCCTGTATCACACTTGGAGCCATCGGAAACAAAGATTTCATCCGCGGCGACGTTTGCGCCGCGGGCCGCGAAGTCATGCTTGGCGATGGCGTCACGCAGAAAGTCGTAGCCTTGTTCGGGGCCGTATCCGCGAAAAGTCTCGCGTTTGGCCATTTCATCGGTCGCACGATGCATCGCGTCAATAATGGCACTTGGCAGCGGTTCGGTGACGTCCCCGATCCCTAACCGAATGATTTTCGCGGACGGATTTTCACCGGCGAATTTCGTGACGCGCCGTCCGATTTCAGGAAACAGATACCCCGCCTTGAGCTTCAGGTAGTTGTCATTCACAAGTGCCATGTCGAATTCTCCGTCGCGTCAGAAGCCAATCTTGGGGGCTGCATAAGGTCGATATGAGGGCCTGAAACTCACCAGGAGTTTTTGGCGCAGCGATCGAGTTGTAAAACTCGCAGTGAGCGAATTCAACCGTTCGCCCGATCAACGTACTGCTCCGCCGTTGACATTAAAAACCTGCCCCGTCACGAACGAGGCGGCATCGCTGCATAAAAATCGTGCGGCATTCGCAATATCTTCTGGAAGCCCCCACCGGTGCAAGGGGGTTTCTTTTATGACGCGCTGATGCCAGGCATCGCTCGCGATTTCGCCCCAGGCGGTCTTGATCCAGCCGGGAGAGATGCAGTTTACACGCACATGTGGAGCCAGGCTGAGTGCCAGGGACCGGCTGAATCCCATCACCGCATTCTTCGATGCGGCGAAAAGTTCACCACTATTCCCCTCCATTCCACGGTCTGCCTGATCCCAGCCGATCATCAGAATGGCTCCCCGTCGCTGCTCGAACATCTTCTGACCAGCGGCTTTTGCGATCAGCATTCCGGCCCGTACATCGACATCGAACAGCTCCGAAAGCTTCCGTTCGTAGCTCCAATCTGCGGCGGGGCCCGTTAGCACATCCGCTCCGGCGTTGTTAACCCAAATATCGACCTGACCAAACGCCGACCACGCCCTGTCGACAAAATCGTCGAATAAAGGACCGCCCCGAAAGTCCGCCTGAACCACTTTTGCAGATCGGCCCAGCGATTCAATCTCCAGGGCCAGCTCATGGGCGGCGTCAATAGACCTCGCGCAATGGATGACAATGTCGGCCCCCGCTCGCGCGAACTCCAGTGCTATGGCACGCCCAATTCCGCTCGATGATCCGGTAACGACAGCAATCTGATTGGTAAGACTGGCAAAATCTGTCACGAAATTGTCTCAAACAAATGTAGGAATGGGAAAAGTTCTTGCCGACATCGAACAAAAATCGTCCGCTCGGGTCTGTCAGTCGCCAGGACAAATTCTGTCGAATTCGATCAATTCAACAATCAGCCGTGAAAGAATCCCACGTTTTTGCGGTAAATATCGTTGAGATGTTATGCGTCTTTTCGGCAGCGGCGGCTGCAAATGGCATGGATTTAAAGTTGATTGGTACGGCACGTGCTAAGTGTGGGGCGGATTCGATAATTGACCTTGGAATGTCTTAATTTTGTATGAATTATTCTTGATCCATGACGTAACAGCCCTGAAAGAAAGGGGTTTTTCATTTCGAATTCTTCAATGAAGCCTGTTGACGCGCAGCGGATAGGCCGACATACTACACGGTATCGTTCTGGCAGCCCCCTGCAATGGGGAGGTCGCCTGTTCAAATTTGGAGTTATTGTTTTCTTTTGCACATCGCATTCTTCGCCGGTTCCGGTCAGCCAGGAAATTTGCCTATCAATCGAATTTGAGAATTTGTCGTTACCCCATTTCGGGGACTTCGAACTTATTCACCAGGTACCCTTCACAGGACCGTAGTCTCCATTTGGAGCGCTGGTTCCGGATCCGCATTTCATCAAAGCTCAGGATTGAGCTCAGATAATCGCCAATTTTGCCATTTCAAAAGTGTGGCTTGCTGGCAGCAAGTGAGCGGTTCTTGCTCACTCGTATGGCCTATTACGGACAATAGCCAAAGGATAATCAGAGTGTCTCACCGTGACACGAACCACGAGTCTGCTTCGAGCTTGAAGCCGGACTCACAACTAGAGAGTGAGAAGGATATGATCGCAACGTTTGGTGCCCTAGAAGCGGTTCAGGCTGGGTCCCCCATCCCCGAATTGTCAGAGCAACTTGAACGCGACCTGGTGCAAGTTTTTAAATTGCTGGCCGACGAGACGCGGCTTAAGATTTTGATGTATCTGCTACGCGAACGGGAACTGCATGTTTCCGCTTTGTGTGATCGTTTGAATCAGAGTCAGCCCGCCGTCAGCCACCACCTGGCGCTGTTGCGTGTTGCCGGCCTGATCGAACCCCGACGCGACGGCAAGCACAATTTCTACTCCGTTCGCGAGAAGCATTTCCACAAGCTGATCGCCGAACTGTTCAAGACCATGAGCGATCCCGGTCGCGATGAACTTCGGTTCCAGAATTTCGTGCTGACCCAAGAGTGACCGACGATTCCTCTTGGCACTTGTCAGAGTTTGTGAGAGCATTCCTGTCTGTTCCTTGTGAACGGGGGAATGCTCTTTGCCTTGATACCCTGATTTTCACCCTCGATTCCTCCCCTCAAGCGGACGCCGCTATCAATCGTGTCCGAGACGTTGTCTGAGGGATCATTGGAATCATGAAACGCCACAATGGATTCGGGCGAGCCCTTGCCATATTCGCCTGCTTCATCGACCAGGTTGCGACCGCCGCAGATCCCATTGCGACCCGACCGTACTCGACGATTTTCATTGCCAGCATCGATCGCGTTCTCGACCTTTGCGAAGTCGTTTTTGACGCCGTTGATCGCCCTGATTTGGCGGAATCGTTGGACGACCGCCTCAGTGGCGTCCGCCATCTCGCAGGAATTGAACGGTCGAAGCCGTTGGGCCTAATGACAACCTGGAATGAAGTGGAGCCGGCGGAGATCCTCTTTTTTCCCGTCGAAGACCTGGATGAATTCTTGAAGACGGCGACCTTCGGCGTGGTCGGTTACCATCAGGTCACCTTAAATCACTTCGAAATTGAACGCCCTGGAACGCCGTATCACTGCGTCATTCGAAAAGACTATGCGTTTCTCGCAGACAGCACCGAGGCTGTTCAGGCACTGCAAATCACACCCGAGCAACTGACTCGTGGATTTCGCGAGCAGTATGAAGCCGCGGTTCTGGTGGATCTAAAACAGATCCCGACCGCGGTCAAGAAGCGATACGTGCTCGGATGGCGCGAGCAAGTCGAACCATGGCTGCAGCCGCTTGACGATGAAGAACCCGAATCGGCGCGTCTCCGAAAATCGATTGGGAAACTGGCGCTCGACACCCTTGAGCGAGTCGTGCTCGACACCGAGATGGGTACCATCGGAGCGCATCTTGACCCCAAGACACGTCATTTTCGGCTCGACCTCGCGATCACCGCGAAACCTGGGACCGCGATGGCAATCGGGATGAACCGCTGGGGAACGACTCGTAGTGAATTGGTGTCACTGGTGAGTCCCGACGTTCCGGCGGGGCTTGCCATCAATCTGCCACTCGGGGGGATCGTCGACCAGATTTTAGGAGGCGACGTCGAGCCAGCTCAGGGATCGCGGCTGGAAGCAGCCCTGCAAGTCGCTGGTAACGGTGTGGGTGACTTGTCGCTGATTGCAGCCTTGCATGGCACCGATGTCACCAAACTGAATGACGCCATTCCCGACCTCCTGCTGAAGCTTGAAAAATCAGGATGGCTTGTTGAGATCCGCGAAGGATTCGAGACGCACGTGGGCGTTGTGCTACATGGGATGACCCCGCGCGTACTCCCCGAGACGGTCACACGGCTCGTGGGACCCGAGCCTGAGTTGATCGTTGGACAAGGAAAAGGTGTCGTTTGGCTGGCAATCGGACGTGCGGAAACAGTGGCGGATCGTCTGTGTGATGCGATTGATTCGATTGGAGAGAACGTCGTGGTCGAGGGGGGAAAAAGATCGGCCGTGCCGATGCTTCGTGCGCGCTTTCAAGCCAAGAAGTTACCCGAACTGGTGGCGTCCGACCTATTGCTGCCGAAGATCGATCAAGAATCGACTCGAGCGGCCTTTGCCGATGGGCAGGATGCCTTTAGCTTGACCATTGAGCCGGTGGAGAATGGAGTTCGCCTTCGAATCGAGGCGGAAGAAGGTTTCGTACGGTTGATTGGCCGCGATTGGATCAAGCAGGTGGAAATCGCCAGTCCCCAATAAGGGATGGAACTCCGCATCGCCACTGAGAACGGTACATTGGCGGTGAACAACCATGGCCGCCACAGCATGATCCGCGAGACTTTCCGAAAACAGCCGCCCCCGAAGGACTGCCGCCGCAGCGGCAAAAAAAGCAGGGCGACCAAATCCAAATGGAATCGGTCGCCCTGCTGTTCATTCTGATCGCACTGCCATCACGCGGATCGCAGATTGAGGCTCGAATCACATCGCGAAGCTGCTTCCGCAACCGCAAGTCTTCTGAGCATTGGGATTGTTGAATTTGAATCCACGGCGGTTCAGATCATCGATGAAATCGATTTCTGTTCCGTCAAGGTGCAAATCAAATCGTTTATCAACGGCCATCTTGACGCCGAATTGCTCGGTCACGAAATCCTTCGAGGTGTCCGCTTTGTCGTCGAAGTTGAACTGGTAGTCCCACCCCGAACACCCACCAGCGCGAACGCCCACTCGCAAGACATAGTCTTCGGGAATCTTGCTTTCGGTACGGATGCGCTTGATTTCGCCAGCGGCCTTTTCAGTGAGGGTCACGGCCATAATTACTCTCTCTCCTAGGGATGGAAAACCGATTGGTCTCGCCACAAATTATAGGAGATCAGCAACCAGGGGCAAGTGGGTCTTGCCGTCGCGAGGCCACAAATCGCGGTCGCGTCACCCTGAATTGTCGGTAAAGCCGCCATCTTTAGAATGCAGCCAAACAGAACGCAGGATCGAAAATCCGTTTCTGGAAAGATGGTCATCCAACATTCACATCGCCAGATCCGCGATCCCCAGCAAGAAACTCGATCACAACGCCACTCGTCAGGGCCTCGCGAACACATGCATAAACGTTTATGGAACTGAGACGGATTGCACTTCTCGGAGGAGTGTCACGGACGCATCGATCGTATTGCTGCTACGGGCAAACCATGTAATCCACGCATTTTGTGTCGGATCAAGCGCCACAGTCACCGTCACCGAAGAACTCGTGTAAGTGAGCGGACTTGGACTGATGGTGGTTTGAAAGTTCGAGATACTTAGCGCGGACATCACCCCGTTCACGGCGTTCTGAACGTCGGCGGTCGTAGCGTTCAGGGGAATTCCCGCCCGGGCTCCCTCAAACGTGGCGAGCCGAACCGATTGCTGCAGTTGTGTGATCCGAGAAAATTCCATGATCCCGAACACAAACAGCAGCAAGATCGGCAAGCACAACGAGAACTCGACGGTCGTCGCGCCGCGTCGTTTATCGTTGAGGCTTCGTCGGCCGGACTGTTTTCGAAACTGAACCATGGCACGCAATCCTACTTAACCAGCACTGCTGGCAGGCTGTCGGCGATTTTCTGAAAAGCCGTCTGCAACTGAGCCGCCGTGGCGGCGTTAAAAAACATGCCATTTCCGTTCTGTGCCGCATTCACCATCGACGTCTGGACCGAGCCCGTCGCCGCTTCACCACCAAATGTGATCACATGTGTGACAATGGACGAACCCGTTCGATACGTCGATGTCATACCAGGGATGTCAGTATTGCCCGTCGTCACCACGCCATCTGTAAGCAGAATGATCGTCCGATCTGCCGTGAGGCGAGCTCGCGAACTCGTCAATTCACCTTGCGCCAGCGTCAAACCTGCGGCAATATTCGTGTCGCCGAGTAACGGCGTCGCCCCCCATGCTGTCATACGCGACTGGACACCCGTGAAATTGGTAGACATTTGCACGTCGAGTGACGCTTGTGTCGCACTGTAATTTCCAAGCGTGTACGCTTCAGCGTACGTCACTAGTCCCAGCTTCACATCGAGATTGCGTGCCTGGAGCACCGCGATGAACGAATTGACTGCGGAATTCAGTGCCGCCCAGCGGCTGGCGGTCGGGCTTGGCGAGGTAAAGTAACTTTGCAACGGTGAATACTGAGTGCGATCAGTCGGATAGACGAACTGATTGCCACTGAGGTCAAACGACATGGATGCGGATCGATCCAGCACAAGTACGATGTCGTGGCTGATTCGGGTCGCGAATGAGACTTCCGAGCAGGTGTAGTTCCCGGTGGGAATCATGGCTCCGAATGGAAGTGCAATCGTCGCCGTCCCGGTGACTTGCACGCTATTCATCGGTGTGCCATTCAGAGTGAACAGGTACGATCCGTTGGCCTGTTTGGTGGCATTCCCGTATTGGAAATTCCCGCTGGGAATTGAAATCGTCTGTCCATAGACCGTGTTACTCGCAGCGACCGACTTGCCGAAGTTTGTTGCGGTCGTTTTTGCTTGCGTCACCCCAAAGTTGACGAGTGCCGCCTTGGCGGCGGAATCGCAACTCAGCCGAAGTTCCGTCTGCGCCAGTTCGATGCACGCGATATTGATTGAGTAACCGACGAAAATCATGATCAGCGGCATCATGAAGGCCACCACGGGCATCATGGCGCCACGGCGTTCAGCCATTTTGCCAGCTGTCGTTCTTTGACGTTTCATGCGAAATCCCCTCATTCAACGACCAGCGTTGCATTGACCGTGACCGAACTGGATGAGTTGATCACCACAGAGGTCAACGAATTCTGACTAAGCGGAGCGTTTACGGTGACGGTCACTGCCGTTTGAGGAGAGACGCTGCTGAGGTTCGATGGGCTCACCGTCACGGTCGCTCCGTTCACCCCCAGTTGGGTCAGCATGTTATTGCAATAGGCGACGACGGAACTGGCCGATGCGGCGCTCGTTTGCGAGGTCGTGGGCCGGGTCGCCAACCGCGCGGATTCATACGCGGCAGCAACCATCCGTGTCCGCAGCATGATTTTGTTGTTGTATTCCAGCATCCCAAACGTGAGTGCCAACAGGAATGGCAAGCTGACGGCAAGTTCGACCGATGCAGCACCACGTCTGGATCGCGTCGGAACGCGGCGGGTTTGAGTCTTGGCCAGCATGATCAACGTATTCCCGTCGCTCGACGAGTCCCCTGATGGGTTCGTCCTCGTGAGCGATGCGATGGGTCAGAATGCAGAAACAGCACATCGGATGGAGACAGTCTTGGCGACACGCACCACCCACAACACCCGAGGCCATCGTGACGTCGCGCCTCGGACGACTGACGATTGCTATTTGGGCAGCGAATTCGGATTTCGCCAGATCAACGCATTCATGGGGCCCACGTCAACGACGAAGATCACGTCGTTACAGTCTTTATCACCCCCGCCGTACATGTCTTCGAAACCGATGACGATGTACTGACTGTTGTCAGGAAAGAACGCGATCATGTGCTGGAAGTTGTCCGCATTGTTGTTCGTTCCGTTGTAGTAGACCGACTCGGGGACCGCACTCGAACTCAAATTGCCCATCAGAAAAAAGGCGAGCTGCTGCCCGGCTTTGACGGTCGGCAACTGAACGAAGTCACCATACAGCAGGGGCTCTGCCTGCGTACGAGTCGAACCTCCAGCGCCGCACATGCCTGCTGGCGAACTGGCGTTCGGCAGGATTGTGAAGGTATTTCCGCTGAGAACGGACGTGGACGGCGCACTCAACGTGGCAATCGTTGCTCCGAGGCCGTTCTTGTAACAGGCCCCATCTTTCAGGAAGTAGACGCGTGGGGCGTAGTCAAACAAGAAATACAGTCGCTGAGGGTCCAACTGGTACAGTCCGGCTCCCGTGAAGGCGACACCTTCCGGTAGCATCTGATTGCAGTAGTTGGTGTAGGTGGACTTTTTTGCCTCGAAGCTTTGCGCCGTCGAATCACTTCCGTAGGTCTGCGCCCGATCGATCACAGAGAGACCCAATGGTCGGTAGGTCGACTGGATCGAAGTATAAGTCCCCGCGATCACGGTGGCCGAGAATCCGACGACCGCGAAAAGTCCTAACAGCAATCTCCAGTGTTTCGATTTCATGTTTGTGCCCTAAAACGTTGAGATCGTCCGACCTGCCGCAAATCCATCAAGCGGCTATTGATCACTCTCGCACTCGCGGACGACAGACCGTTTGTGTTGGGGTCGAGAATTCGAGGAATTAAAAAATGACTCGATGCCATGCAACCTAGGTCACGTTTGACCACTGTCAAATTGTGAGCGAAGGTTTTTCCGCAGAATCGGAAAAGACGTGCGTCCGGAATGGATTCGCAACCTTTCGACGTTGTGGCACCCTTGCCAGAGGCGAATTGACGGACTTGGTCGTGGGAGCGATATTAGACGGTGCGTGGCCAAGTTCGCCTGAACAGATGCGTTCTCTGCAGTTGGCCCGAAACGGAATTGAACGGATTCGGCTGTTGCAGGAGGCAGAAGATGTATTTCCCACGCGTGCTGGCAACGATCTTATGTCTGTCCACGGTGACGGTTGCCGTTGGACAAGACGGTCCCGCGATCGAAATTCTCGAACGGGAAGGGGCCATTGTGCAGCGCGTGGATTCGCTGCCGGATGGGCCAGTCTCGGTCGTGACGTACAATTTGCGGCAAGTGACGGACGAAGGAAATCGGGCACTGAAAGAACTGTTCGAGCTTCCGGCCATCGAATTCCTGGGAACAGGTGACACCGAGCTTCAACCAGCCACCCTGCGCGCCCTACAAGGCAAGCGCTCCCTGAAACGCCTCTCAATTTCGTTCGCAAAAATCAGCGACGACAGCGCTAAGCTACTCGGCACACTCAGAAGTCTCGAGGTGTTGGAGCTTCGAGCACAGGTTGAGATCCACCCAAAGGTCTTGGGCGAGGTCTTTAATCTCACTAGTTTGAAAGAATTGACATTGTCGGATCGTCTCGCGGACGACCCTGCCATGGAAGAGCTGCGCAGAATGCCCTACCTGAAGACGCTGACCGTTCGCAGTGTCTTTGTGTCCGACGCGGGACTGGCTTCATTGCGACAGGTCAAAAGCTTGCGAAATCTGCGGATTTTGCTGGGCCCCAAGGTGACGGAAGAAGGTGTCCGGCATTTATCGGAGCTGGATCTGGCAGATCTTGATATCACCTATTTGAACGTCACCGACAAAGAGCTGAAGTCTTTACGAAAATTCAAAGGTTTGAAAGGCCTACGACTGGTGAGCGCCGCGAAGGTGACTGACGAGGCAGTCCCGTTTCTCTCCGAATTGTCGGAACTGAAACGTCTCGATATCGCCGATGCCAAACTGTCGAAAGCCGGCATCGGACAGCTTGAACGTGCTCTTCCAAACTGCAAGATCGCCTACGATTCGATTCCTCGAAATTGAGATTCAGGTCTGATTTCCGTCACTCGCTGGCAATCGTTCACACGGCGGGGACTGGCTCATTTTCCCGCGATAAAGGGCAGGATGATCTTCGTCGATGCACTGTGGATTCCAATTGAACCGGGAACATGTGCCTGCCCCTCTCTCTTCGCGCTGTGAACGGTTGCCACTCTGGCAAGGCCGTCTCACGCAAATACGAACTCAACATTGGCACGACGGTTTAAAGCGGTACCCGCCGTGAGCGGGATTGCCCCCTCATGTGGCGTCTTGTGGGAACGTGATTGGCTGAAATTCAGAAAAGAGATGTTGCGACTCCTTCAGCGACGAAAGAGGTACGTACTCGCACGCTGCCTCGAATTCCTGCCAAAGCGCAAGAATGACAGGATTGTGGTGTGCCTGCTCGATCGCCTCCGACGACTTCCATTCGAAGACTTCCAGAATTGTCCCATCGGCCGCTTCCATCACGTAGCATTGCCGGTCTGTGACGAGCCCCTGGTCAGAAAGAATTCCCCAGTGCTTTTTGATGACCGCGGCCAACTCGTTGCGTTTCCCGAGCTTCGGTTTAAAGGCCGCAATGACGACACGTGGCATGGATCGGGGCCATTTCTTGAGGAAGCGGGCCGCAACGACACCCGACAGTTTCGGAAATAGGTTCGGTATCGTACAAGTGAATTTGGCGACCAGCAATAAGATATCGCTGCAACATGCTGTGGAACTGACTACAATTGGGCACACTGACGCCCATGATGTAACGTGTTCATTGAGTTGGAGACGGACGCATTTTCTTTGCAGAATACGTGAGACAGAGTGCGAGGCATTTGCGAGCCAGTCACTCGTTGCCAATGAAAATGGATCTACCACTAAACTCTGGCGCGTGAATGGTGACGCCAACCATTTTCGGCTTCGAAGAGCGACATTGCCAAGCGGAGAAGAGCGTGTTTGATCGATTGAACGAATTGACTCGTCGTCATTTCCTGGGCAGAGTGGGAACCGGACTCGGCGCGACCGCGCTGGCTTCGCTGTTGCAACGCGATGCAGTCGCTGGCCCAGCAGGTCGCGATCACTTTCCTGCGAAGGTCAAACGTGTGATCTGGATGTTCCAGTCGGGGGCTCCGTCCCAAATGGAATTATTTGATCACAAACCGCGCTTGGCCGAATTCCACAAGCAAGAACTGCCCGCATCGATCCGAATGGGCCAGCGTTTGACGGGCATGACATCGGGGCAGTCGAGTTTTCCGGTGGTCGCGTCGAAGTTCCAGTTCGCACAGCACGGACAATCCGGAATGTGGATGAGCGAACTGCTGCCTTACACCTCCAAAATTGTCGACGACCTTTGTCTGATTCGATCGATGCACACCGAGGCGATCAATCACGATCCGGCGATCACATTTATACAAACCGGCAGCCAACTTCCGGGCCGGCCCAGTTTTGGATCGTGGGTCGACTACGGGTTGGGGACCATGAATGAAAATTTGCCGGCGTTCGTCGTCATGATCTCCAAGTCCGGAACCAAAGGGCAGGGGCTGTTGGCCCGATTGTGGGGCAGCGGATTCCTTCCATCGGAACATCAGGGTGTGAAACTGCGCGGCGTGGGCGACCCCGTACTGTATTTGTCTGATCCTCAGGGAATGGACCGCGAAGGTCGCCGTCAAATGCTGGATGGCTTGGCGGAACTGAATCAACTGGAGTTCGCGGACGTCGGTGATCCCGAAATCAAGGCCCGCATCGCCCAGTATGAACTGGCGTTCCGGATGCAGTCATCTGTACCAGAACTGATGGACCTGTCGCAAGAATCTGAAAAGACGTTTGAAATGTATGGCGAGGACGCCCGTAAGCCGGGATCATACGCCGCCAATTGCCTTTTGGCCCGGCGACTTGTTGAACGCGGAGTTCGCTTCATTCAGCTCTATCACCGCGATTGGGACCACCATGGCGGACTGCCAGAACGCATGGTTCAGCAATGCAAGGAGACCGATCAAGCCTCGGCGGCACTCGTTCAGGATTTGAAACAGCGCGGGTTGCTCGATGAAACGCTTGTGATTTGGTCGGGCGAGTTCGGACGCACGGTGTACTGCCAGGGGGCCATCACCGATACCACTTACGGTCGCGACCATCATCCGCGTTGCTTCTCGCTCTGGATGGCGGGCGGGGGCGTCAAAGGCGGTCTGACATTCGGCGAGACCGACGATTACTCGTACAACATCGTCCGCGATCCCGTACACGTTCATGATCTGCAGGCGACAATTCTGCACCAGTTAGGCATTGATCACACACGGCTCACCTATCGATTTCAGGGACGCGATTTCCGCCTGACGGATGTCCATGGCCGCGTTGTGAATGAAATTCTCAGTTGACCGCGAGCGCGTCGGTTTGATGGGGCGCCGCTTTCAAGATCCGTTTTGTGCCCCTGGCGATTCCGCGATCGCCAGGGGCACAAAATTACGAACCCCAACATCCTTCACGGCGTTGCCTGGTCGGGCATCAATCTCGTACTCGGGGACTACGTGCCCGCCGTCGCTGGAACATCGACGCTCTCGCGCGCCATATCTGCTTCGCCATATCCCTGCCCTTGTGGCCAGATGTGGAATCCCCCTTTCCAGGCGGAGTTCACTTCCCACACACCCCAGATCCCACGACCTTCGTTGTAGCCCTGATACGCGACGGCATGCATCCCCAGGTACTGCTTCGTCCACGAGCAGCGCCCCGATTCGCAGTCATAGTGTCCCGTGATCGCAAACGCACCGACAAAATCTCGGCCTTCGCCAGAAAACGCCCCATCGCGGAACGTCAAAACGAGTTCCATGTTGTTCCGATTTTTTGCGCCCGGTTGCAGAAAATAACCTTCCCAAGGGCCAGACGGAAACCGATCGTCTTGTTCGTTGTCTGCAATCGTTCGATCATTTGATGAGGAAGTCATAGCGGTCTCCTGCGCGGGGGACTTGGAGCGTTTCTGCGATGCCCGACAGTGGGATTGTTCGGAGCCGTCCACTGGAGGTCAAATTGCCGAATTCCGAATCCCATTTTGCTCGTACAAGATTGGCGGATTTCGGCGCAGATCGAAGGGCGGTGGCGAGCGCAGACGTCAGTCAGTACGAACCCGACGAAATGCACGAGAAAGGATGGTCGAAATTCGTGAGATGCCGTAGACTGGTCACCGCCCCATCAACTGACGTTCGTGTCTCCGCTCTTACTCAAGCACCCCAGCTTGTGTTGATGGCTCACTCGTAGTCGACATTTGATCCCCAATTTGTTCGTGTTTCCGAAACAGGTTCATTGATGTTCAACCGATGACGAAGGGCGTTGAGATGCCACGACTGTTGGTGGTGGAACGCGACGCGGCCAGACGCGATTCACTCATCTACGTTCTTTCGCAGGCTGGCAACGACGTACGCAGCGCCTCAAAGGGCGATGTGATCGAATTTGCAGCAGACTCTGATCTGCTGATCATCGGCGATGGTGACTTGTCGCTGCTCGAAGAAGTGCCGCGAGTGAACGGGAAGTTGACGATCCCGATCCTGGCTCTGATTAATCCCGGTAATTGCGAGGGAATTCTCGCATGTCTGGCCGCGGGGGTAGCCGGCGTCT
Organism: Schlesneria paludicola DSM 18645; assembly: GCF_000255655.1. Classification (NCBI taxonomy): domain Bacteria; kingdom Pseudomonadati; phylum Planctomycetota; class Planctomycetia; order Planctomycetales; family Planctomycetaceae; genus Schlesneria; species Schlesneria paludicola. The sequence goes on from NZ_JH636434.1 coordinate 1,019,411, forward strand.
TTTCACGGCAGCGAACCAGTCTCGAAATCGTGGACAAAGTCAGATCACTGGTTCAACCCGTTCTGGGTAATGCAGCGTCGAACCAGGAATGCTGTACGGGCTATCCCGAGCGAAATCACGAGACGGAATATCGACAGGCGGATCTAATCGCGGCACTCGATGCCGGGTGCGAGGACATTGTTCGACTTCAGGAACAGTATGAGCTTGAACTAAGCCATCGCCGCAAGGTCGAACAAGCCTTGATGGAGTCGGAAGCGTTTTATCAATCACTGGTGGAGACACTGCCACTGGCGATGCTTCGCAAGGATCTCGACGGCCGGTTTACGTTCGCTAATCGACTGCTGTCCGATGCCTTCAAGCGGCCGGCCGAAGAAATCATGGGGAAAAGTGATCACGATTTCTTTCCTCGAGAATTGGCGGAAAAGTATCGCGCCGACGATCGTCGAGTCATCGAGACTCGCTGCAATTTCGAAACCACTGAAGAATTTCAAACACCGACGGGCGAACAGCGATACACCCATGTCGTCAAGAGTCCGGTTTACGACACGGCCGGAAACCTGGTCGGTATTCAGGGAATTTTTTCCGACGTCACCGAGAAAGAGCGCGCGGAACGAGAACTGGTGCAAACGAAAGCCCGATTGCAGGCCGTCCTCGATGCGGCAACACAGGTTGCCATCATTTCGACGGACGTGGACGGCGCGATCAGTCTATTCAATACCGGTGCCGAACGGATGTTGGGGTACACCACCGAAGAAATGCTGGGCCGCAGCCCGGAAGTCTTCCATTTACCAGAGGAAATCCAGGCCCGCAGTGACGAGCTTTCGCGTGAATTTGGACATCAGATCCGCGGATTCGATGTGTTCGTGGCGTACGCCCGCCGCGGCGATCATGATGAACGCGAATGGACGTATGTTCGCAAGGATGGCAGCCATATCCGCGTGATGTTGTCTGTCACTTCAAAACGTGACGCTGACGGGCACGCGAACGGCTTCCTGGGGATCGCGACCGACATCTCGGCCCGCCATCGTGCCGAAGCCGAACTTCTTAAGGCCAAAGAAGCGGCCGAAGCAGCGAACCGCGCGAAGAGCGACTTTCTGGCCAATATGAGTCATGAAATCCGCACCCCGCTCAATGCGATCATCGGGATGACGGAACTGGTCCGGGATACAGATCTCAATACAACACAGCGCGAATATCTCGCCATGGTGCAGGAATCTGGTGAGTCCCTGTTATCTGTGATTAACGACATTCTTGATTTCTCGAAGATCGAAGCCGGAAAGCTCAGCCTGGAACGGGTGAGCTTCAATCTTCGCGAGATGCTGGGCGATACGATGAAATCGCTGGCACTCCGCGCGCACCGCAAGCGTTTAGAACTGGCGTGTCACGTGGCCCATGGTGTGCCGGCCGCCGTTGAAGGCGATCCGCACCGCCTTCGGCAAATTGTTGTCAACCTGGTCGGAAACGCCATCAAATTCACCGAACGCGGTGAAGTTGTGCTGGATGTCGAAGCCGAATACACGTCAGGTGACGAGTTAATCCTGCATTTCCGCGTGACGGATACCGGAATCGGCATTTCCGCCGATCAGTTGCACACAATTTTCGAGGCATTCGAACAGGCTGACACCTCGACAACACGCCGGTATGGCGGGACCGGACTCGGATTGGCCATCTCGTCTCGGCTCGTCGAATTGATGCAAGGGCGGATTTGGGTTGAAAGCGAACTGAACTGCGGAAGCACGTTTCATTTTCTCGCGAAGTTCTCGATGTCCTCGCCCGAAGCCGAAGCCCGGGAATCAACGATCTATCCGCCGATGCTGCATGGGCTGCGCGTTCTGATTGTGGACGACAACGCCACAAACCGTCGAATTCTGATCGAAATCTTGACGAACTGGCAGATGAATCCCGTCGCCGTTTCATGCGTGACAGATGCCATTTCCGAGTTGCGAACGATGTCGACGGACGGGCAGCCGTACGCCATGGTGCTGACAGATGCGAACATGCCCGATGTCGACGGATTCGAACTGGCACGGCAGATCCACGAAAATCCGATTCTCTGTCGCTCGATGGTCATGATGCTGACTTCGGGCGATCGACCGGGCGACATCAGCCGATGCGGGCAATTGGGAGTGTCAGCCTATCTGGTCAAACCGATCAAGCAATCGGAACTGCTCGATGCCATTCTTGTCGCGGTGGGCGGCCAGTCTTCGCTCACCGGCTGTCTCGACAAGTCGCTCAGCTCTGCACGCAAGGCGACGCAGTCCAAATCCGTCCTCCTGGCCGAAGACAGTTTGATTAATCAAAAGCTGGCGATTGGGCTGCTGGAAAAATGGGGGCATCGCGTGACAGTGGCGAACGACGGACAAGAGGCGGTGAACTTGTCTGGGCAATACATATTCGATCTCGCCCTGATGGATGTTCAAATGCCAGAGATGGATGGATTGGATGCGACACGTGCCATTCGCCGACGCGAGATCTTGACGGGAGTACACCTTCCGATTCTCGCCATGACAGCCCATGCGATGAAGGGTGACCGCGAACGATGCCTGGCAGCGGGGATGGACGACTATTTAATGAAGCCGATTCGTGCAGAGCAACTTTTCCAGGCGATCGAACGAGTTGGCGTCGCGACGGAATCGAAAGGCCAGGGCGAGCTCCCTGGTGGCCCGACAATGGAATCGACACCGATGGGATTGGATCATGTCGACTGGGATTTGGCCCATCAGGCCGTCAATCACGATGTGTCGTTACTGAACCATGTGATTGAAGCGTTTCTTGAAGAGTGTCCGCAACTGATTGTCACATTGGACGAGTCCGTGCCGGCCCAGGATTGGAAACGCTTTCAGCGCGCCGCCCATACCATGAAAAGCGCGCTTCGAATGTTTGGCGTGTCGAACTTGGCCGATGACGTCGAACGCTTGGAACTTGCGGCGAAAACGGGACAGCTTCAAGAGGATCTCGGAACCGTCTTAAGTGTCGTCGTTCAACGCGTACGAGGAATTCTGGAGGAAATGTCGACATACTTGCAGTCGGCAAGCGGCAATGCCAGTATCGGATGATGTGAAGAACGTTTTTCTTGATGCATCAGTCAGGTTAATTGCATGCCCACGATCTTGATCGTTGACGATTCCGCAACCGACCGGCGGCTCGCTGGCGGCTTGGTTGGTTCCATCGGCGATGCGACCGTCGAATATGCGATTGACGGCGGCGATGCCCTGATCAAAATGGAACTCCATGTTCCCGATGTGGTCATTACCGACCTCGACATGCCTTCCATCAACGGACTCGAATTGGTCAATGTGATTCGCAAGGCCTATCCCGTGACGCCTGTGATCCTGATGACGGCACAAGGCAGCGAAGAAATCGCTGTTAAGGCCCTGAAAGCGGGGGCATCAAGCTATGTTCCCAAGCGACAGCTTCATCATCATTTGAGTCAAACCGTTCAGCAGGTGCTTCAGGCCGCCCGAGTGGACCGAGCCCATCTTCGACTGATGCGACGATTGATTCGTCAAGAACTTGAGTTCGTGCTCGAAAATGACGAAGAATTGCTGATGTCGCTCGTTCAGTATTTGCAAGATACGTCGTACGCCATGGGAATCGTCGATGAGTCGGATCGAGTTCGAATCGGTGTCGCGTTGCAAGAGGCGCTCACGAATGCCAGCTTTCATGGAAACCTGGAACTGAGTTCGTCACTGCGTGAAGGCGATCACCGAACGTATTATGACTTGGCCGCTCAACGTGCCCGGCTTCCACCCTGGTCGAATCGACGAATCCATGTGATTGCTCGATTCACGGCAGAACAGGTCGAATTTACGATTCGCGACGAAGGGCCGGGATTTGATCCGACCTGTTTGCCAGATCCGACGGATTCAGCCAATCTCGAACGTCCTTGTGGACGCGGACTGCTGCTCATTCACAACTTCATGGATGAAGTGCGACACAATGAGCTGGGGAATGAAGTGACATTGGTGAAGCGACGAAAAGAGACCAGCGATCTCACGCTCGTCGACGAACCGTTCCCAGGCGGCTTGCCCGATTCGTCCCCAAATTGATTTCTGATCACGGCGTCCGAACCGAAATCGGTGGCGGATCGTCTGGATCTCATTCTTTCATTAATCGCGATTGATCTAGATCGAGGACAATTGAAGATGACGACTCATCACTTCCTCAGCGCCGACGCCATTGACGATGTCATGGTGCTGGAACTGCAAGACAATATCAGCAATATGCCCGACCATACGATTCTGAACGAACTCGAAGAGATTCGACGTCAGCGGCGTGAGATTGGTGCCACGAAACTGATCTTCGACCTTGGAAAGGCCCAGTATTTCGGTTCCACGCTGCTCGAATTGATTCGTGTCGTTTGGAACGATTTGACGGCCCTGAAAGGAAAACTCGTCCTTTGCAACCCCTCGCCGTTCGGCCGCGAGATTCTCGAGATCGCCAAATTTCATCTGATCTGGCCGTTGCTCGAAACGCGTGCCGAGGCGCTTGCCATGTTGGGGTCTGGCCCCAATGTTGCTAGCTGGCCCACAGAGCTGCAGGAATCTCTGACAAAATACGAGCGAGGGCCCGAGGAACTGCGACAAGCACTGAAGGGATTTTCCGCGATCGAATTGCGGACACCGGCGCCGCCAGGCGTTTGGAGCGTGCATCAAATCGTGTGTCATATTGCCGATTTTGAGTTGGTGTACGCCGATCGGATGAAACGCGTCGTGGCAGAAGACCAGCCGACGATGTTCGGAGGTGATCCGGATGTCTTCGCCGAGAAACTCGCTTATGCACAGCGTCACCTTGAGGAAGAACTCGACGTCATCACGGCGGTGCGACGTCAGACGTCAAGGTTCTTGAAAACGCTAGTTGCCCATGACTTTGAACGCACGGGAATCCATTCCGTCGACGGTCCATTGACACTTCAGGTTCTGCTGGGCCGCATTGCGGGCCATATTCCCCATCATTTAAAACTAATCGAAGGAAAGCGCCAAACCTTCACGAGCCGTCAATCGAATTAGCGCCCATTTCATAACGAGAAATGGCAAAGAAGCTGCGCACCACGAAGGCTGTTGAAGTAGCGGGACTGGCTCCGATCGGATTAAACAACGCCATGACCAAGTGAATGCCAAAGTGCGCGTCCCCCTGACTTCAACAGGCCGGTAGGGGATGTGCTGAGGGATGATGGAGGTCGAGACCGTAAACAACTTCATGGATCGATTCTCCGTAACGCCCCTTTTGGCAAGCAACATAGAACGATTCGCGTTTCATTCCCAGCTTGACCATCACCCGTTGCGAGTTGACATTCCGAACGTCCGTTGACGCCCAGATTCGCGAGAGGCCGAATGCCTGGATACCCCACGTCAACGCCGCTCGGGCCGCTTCAGTCGCAATGCCTCGGCCCCACCATACGCGTCCGATCGCATAACCTAGCATCGCGGTCCGCGTCCCGGCGTTAACTTCCAGGTTCACCGTTCCAATAAGATTGTCATCGAGCACCACCGCGAACGTCGGAGACTTGTCCCACGAAAGGGACATGTTTCGCCTGACAAACACCTCCGAGTCCTGCATGGTGAATGGCAGCGGAATATGCGGCAGAAAGCGAGCGAACTCCTCATCATTTCGATACGCATTTGCGTCAGCGACATCGCCCGCCTGGAATGGCCGAAGTACCAGCCGTTCGGTGTGAAGTTCGATTTGCGCGGCCATCATATGAGCCTGACCATAGTCGAAATCCCTGTTTCCACTTGGCCTATCGAAGACCGCGTTTGAAATCGGAAGCCCCAGACTGGATCATGGAAACCGTGTCGGGATCGAATGGCAATTTCAACTTTTGTATTCTCTCAAGTCAAGAGGATGGGAATACAACGAGGTCCGTCCTCATAGCTCGCTTGGGTATCGAACCCCGGCGGAATTCGCGCGAACGTGTGGTCCTTCCGCTCCGGCTCCAGACCCACACGTTCCCCCTACAATCGTGACTCTTATTCCAACTGGTACAGAAACCACCAGCAGGCCAGGATCATGAAGTCGATTGCGAACGGCGAGCAAATCCTGAATGTCAGTGAGAAAATGGCGAGAGTTCAGGCCGTTGCGAGGATCGTTGAAAGGACAGGCGGAAAAGCTATCACGTACGCGCCACGGAGCTTTAACGGGTTAAGCAAGAATACAATGGAAGCAAATCGTAGCTAGATTCGATATTAGGCTAAGTCGAAAGAAAGTCCAACTATTGATATCGGGCGCCAGCCAACGATTCGCCCTGATGGTCCAAGTCCGTTCTGCGGCATGGAGAATCGCTCGCTCCGCTACTGGCATATTTATACGCCGTTTTAGGACTTGGAGTAGATAGTGATGATAGAAATGACAATAAGTGAATTCGAAGCGTCGATCGAGAATAACTTTGGCTTTCTGAAAACGAAATATGGCTTTGATAGACGTGAAATTCAAAACATCAATGATGATCCTCGTGATGCATACCTACTTGCTCGATTCTCAAGAGATGATGAGAGAATTGACATTGCTTGGAATGAAATGGCGAAGTCGTTGAGCATTCTCATTCGCCTATCTAACAATGAGTTAGGACGAAAGGAGCGCTACGTATACTTCGAGCCGTTCGTTGAGTTCTTGTCGAAAGATGAATTATTGCCAATCGCGCCTCAACTGTTTCCTCGGATGTCCATGAAGGCAATCGAGTCCGTGATGCGGCAACGAAACGAGGCCTTCAGAGATGGCATCTCAAGCAAGATGGCTTTGCTAGGTGAGAAGCTTCGACAGTATCTTGACATTGTGCGATCATCGCCGATTGAAATTATCCGAGAATACGAGAAATGGTATGAAGCTCGGACTTCATAACTGACACCGCGTTGTTACCCTTTCAACTCGCAGGGCAATCGAGCGTCGAAGTCAAGGATTGATTATTGCATGAGGAAGCGGTCAGGAAAGCCCTCGGATTTGGGGCTTTGATTTCTCTGATCTCTTCCAGCGGAGTCAACTCGTGTCCTCATTATTTGTTGAAACAGTTACGATGTACATTGAAGATGATACAGGCAATGGCAAAGGAGGCATTCCACTTTTCGAGAAGCCCTCACTCGGCCGGGTTGGCTAGATTTGATCTTGTGTAATTGCGGTGCTGTGACACCCAAAGCACCTCAGACTCTCACAGTCAGTCGTCGTTCACCTAGAGCAATGGAGTCGTCTACAGCCAGGGATATGTCAATCCGGCATCATTCTCAGGCGGCAGTGGAGTCGCGTATACCAGCTTCGCATTCCGG